>NZ_JBEXXE010000021.1:0-184324 GCF_040630255.1 Streptomyces sp. NPDC005820 | reverse complement strand
GAGTCCTTGCCGCCGGAGAACAGGACCACCGGGTTCTCGAACTCACCCGCCACCTCGCGGAAGATGTGCACCGCCTCGGACTCCAGCGCGTCCAGGTGGCTGAGGGCGTACGGACTGGCCGTGCCCTCCTCGGCCGTGGCGACGGTCGTCACACCAAACCCCTCTCGCTGAGCAGCGCGTACACCGACGCCGCGGACTCCTGCACGGTCTGGTCCTGGGACTCGATCCGCAGATCGGGCGACTCGGGCGACTCGTACGGGTCGTCGACGCCGGTCAGCCCGGTCAGCTCGCCCGCCGCCTGCTTGGCGTACAGGCCCTTCACATCGCGTACGGAGCACACCTCGACCGGGGTCGCCACATGCACCTCCAGGTACGCGGCGCCGCCCTCCTGGTGACGCTTGCGCACCGCCTCCCGGCTGTCCGCGTAGGGCGCGATCACCGGCACGAGCGCCTTGACGCCGTTACGGGCGAGCAGTTCGGCGAGGAATCCGATGCGCTGCACATTGGTGTGCCGGTCCTCGCGGCTGAAGCCGAGGCCCGCGGAGATGAACTCGCGGATCTCGTCGCCGTCGAGTACCTCGACACGGTGGCCCTCCTCGCGCAGCCGGCCGGCCAGCTCGTACGCGATGGTGGTCTTGCCGGCACTCGGCAGACCCGTGAGCCAGACGGTGGCTCCGGTCGTCACGTGGTTCTCCAATGTCTGTGTCATGGGGGTCAGCCGTGCAGTCCGCACTCGGTCTTGGCGCGTCCCGCCCAGCGGCCGGCGCGGGCGTCCTCGCCCTCCAGGACCCGGCGGGTGCAGGGGGCGCAGCCGACGGAGGTGTAGCCGTCCATCAGAAGGGGGTTGGACAGTACGCCGTGCTCCGTGATGTACGCATCGACGTCGTCCTGGCTCCAGCGGGCGATCGGCGAGATCTTGACCTTCTGCCGCTTCTCGTCCCAGCCGACGACCGGGGTGTTCGCCCGGGTCGGCGACTCGTCGCGCCGCAGGCCGGTGGCCCAGGCCCGGTACCCCGCGAGCCCCTCCTCGAGCGGCTGCACCTTGCGCAGCTTGCAGCACAGGTCGGGGTCGCGGTCGTGCAACTTCGGCCCGTATTCGGCGTCCTGCTCGGCGACCGTCCGGCGCGGGGTGAGCGTGATGACGTTGACGTCCATCACGGCCTCGACCGCGTCGCGGGTGCCGATGGTCTCCGGGAAGTGGTAGCCGGTGTCGAGGAACACCACGTCCACGCCCTTGAGGACGCGGGACGCCAGATGGGCGACCACCGCGTCCTCCATGGAGGAGGTCACACAGAAGCCCTTGCCGAAGGTGTCCACCGCCCACTGGAGGATCTCCAGTGCGGAGGCGTCTTCGAGATCGCGGCCCGCCTGCTCGGCGAGCGCCTTCAACTCCTCGGTCGTACGGCCTTCCTGGACCGTCGTCATATCCTGTCCCCTCCCGTGTCGGTGCGCTGAACGCCCCGGGCCAGCAGCCCGAGGAACTTCAGCTGGAATGCGCGGTTGCAGGCCGCGCATTCCCACGCGCCATGGCCCTGCTCGTTCGGTCGCAGGTCCTCGTCGCCGCAGTAGGGGCAGTGGAAGGGGGCGGCCCGCTCGCTCATGAGAGGGCCTCCTCGCCGGCGCGTGCCGCCCAGACGGCGAACCGCTCGCCGTCCTCGCGCTCGGCCTGGAAGCGCTTGAGTACCCGCTCGACGTAGTCGGGCAGTTCCTCGGAGGTCACCTTGAGACCGCGGACCTTGCGGCCGAAGCCGGCCTCCAGGCCCAGGGCGCCGCCCAGGTGCACCTGGTAGCCCTCGACCTGCTCGCCGTTGTCGTCGAGGACCAGCTGGCCCTTGAGACCGATGTCCGCGACCTGGATCCGGGCGCAGGCGTTCGGGCAGCCGTTGAGGTTGATGGTCAGCGGCTCGTCGAAGTCCGGCAGCCGCCGCTCCAGCTCGTCGATCAGGGAGGAGCCGCGCTGCTTGGTCTCGACGATGGCGAGCTTGCAGTACTCGATGCCGGTGCAGGCCATGGTGCCGCGCCGGAACGGGGACGGCTTCGCGGTCAGGTCCAGCGCCTGGAGGGCCTCGACCAGCGACTCGACCTGGTCCTCCACCACATCGAGGATGATCATCTTCTGTTCGACGGTGGTCCGCACCCGGCCCGAGCCATGGGCCTCGGCGAGGTCGGCGATCTTCGCCAGGGTCGCGCCGTCCACCCGGCCGACGCGCGGGGCGAACCCGACGTAGAAGTTGCCGTCCTGCTGCCGGTGCACGCCGACGTGGTCGCGCCAGCGCGAGGTGGGTTCGGCGGGCGCGGGGCCGTCGACCAGCTCACGCTCGAGGTACTCGTCCTGGAGCACCTGGCGGAACTTCTCCGGGCCCCAGTCGGCGACCAGGAACTTCAGCCGGGCGCGGTTGCGCAGCCGGCGGTAGCCGTAGTCCCGGAAGATGCCGATCACCCCGGCCCACACGTCGGGGACCTCGGCCAGCGGCACCCAGGCGCCGAGCCGGACGCCGATCTTCGGGTTGGTGGACAGACCGCCGCCGACCCACAGGTCGAAGCCGGGGCCGTGCTCGGGGTGCTCCACGCCGACGAACGCGATGTCGTTGATCTCGTGCACCACGTCAAGCAGCGGGGAGCCGGAGATCGCGGACTTGAACTTGCGCGGCAGGTTGGAGAACTCCTTGCTGCCGATGTACCGCTTCTGGATTTCGTCGATCGCCCAGGTGCCGTCGATGATCTCGTCCTCGGCGATGCCGGCGACCGGCGAGCCGATCACCACACGCGGGCAGTCGCCACAGGCCTCGGTGGTGGACAGACCGACGGCCTCGAGGCGGTTCCAGATCTCCGGGACGTCCTCGATGCGGATCCAGTGCAGCTGGATGTTCTGCCGGTCCGTGATGTCCGCGCTGCCCCGGGCGAACTCCTGCGAGATCTCACCGATCACCCGCAGCTGCTGCGTCGTCAGCCGGCCGCCGTCGATGCGCACCCGCAGCATGAAGTACTTGTCGTCCAGCTCCTCCGGCTCCAGGATCGCGGTCTTGCCGCCGTCGATCCCGGGCTTGCGCTGGGTGTACAGCCCCCACCAGCGCATCCGGCCGCGCAGGTCGTTGGGGTCGATCGAGTCGAAGCCGCGCTTGGAGTAGATCGTCTCAATGCGTGTCCGCACATTGAGACCGTCGTCGTCCTTCTTGAACTGTTCGTTGCCGTTGAGGGGGGTGTGGTGACCCATAGCCCACTGCCCCTCGCCGCGGTGACGGCTCACCTTGCGGCGGGGCGCGGAGGCGGCAGGGTTCTGTGGGGTGGCGGCCATGGTGAATACGTCCTTCGGGACAGGCGGAAAGCGGCTCTGACCTGCGCGTACGGGCGCATGGGGGCATAGTTGCGCGTCGTTGCGCGGGGGGAACGCGGAGGGAAGGCTGGATCAGGAGACGCGGCGGTGCTGTGCTGTCAGCCCGCCGGACAGATGGCGCTGGACATGCGGCCGAGGTCGACGTGCCGCCGACTCACCAAGGCAATCCCAGTTCCAGACATGACGGAAGCGTGGCACGGCGATCTGGACACAGTCCAGCTTTATCCGCCATGTGGACACCCTTGTCCCGAGATGCGAGACAAGGGTGTCCTCGATCACATGGTGCGCGCGGCCCCTTGTCCCCGCAGGTCAGAGCCGGTATGCGCGGCCCGGTCAGACGGCGTGCGCACCAGGCCAGGGGCCCGGAGCGGACACTTCGGGCTGCTCCTCCACCTTGGTGTCGAACAGTTTGAAACCCCGCCGCCGGTAGTTCGCCATGGCGTGCTCGCCGTCCAGGCTGCAGGTGTGCAGCCACACCCGCTTGGTCTGCGGCAGGCCCGGCCAGCGGTCCCCGAGGTCCCAGGCGCGGGCGGCCCCGTACGACAGCAGATGCCCGCCGATCCGCCGCCCGCGGAAGGCGGGGATCAGCCCGAAGTAGACGATCTCCACGACCCCGTCGTCCTGCGGCTCAAGCTCCACGTACCCGGCGGGCGTGCCGTGGTCGTGGGCGACCCAGGTCTCGACCCCCGGGCGCGCCAGATGCTCGGCCCAGCGCGCGTACGGCCAGCCCAGCCGGTCGATCCAGCGGATGTCGCCGCCGACGGAGGCGTACAGGAAGCGGCTGAACTCGGGTGAGGGCACCTCGGCGCGGACGATCCGGACGTCACCGTCCGGCGCGGCGGCCGGGAGGAGATCGGTCGGGGCGGTCTGCTCCAGGGACCAGGTGGTCACGGGGATGTTGGTCATGCGGTCAGGGAATCATCGCGGGCGAGGATCTGTCGATCGCGGTCCACGGGCCGCCGGCTCGACCGGGGCCCGGATTCCTCCTCCCGAGCCCCGCCGTTCCCCCTTCTACTGTGCCGCCATGCCCGCCGGGTGGTCCGACGCCGTGCTCGCCAGCGTCGACAGGGGTGTGGCGAACAGCACGCGGCCGGACTGCGCCCAGACCTCGCCGGTCTCCGCCCAGTAGGAGAGGGACTCCGTGCGGCTGCTCCAGCAGGCGTGCGACCCGGCGGTGCCGCACTCCGCGGCCCGCGCCCCGTCCTTCTCGGCGGCGGTCTGCCGCCACAGCACACCGTGCCGATCCCCGGCCCCGGCCGCCCGGCTCACGTACCAGGCGCCGTCGTAGGACAGCACGCCCCGCACCCCGGTGAGCTTCGTCTCGTACGCCTCCGACACCCGCGCCCGCCCGTCGGCGCCGGTGGCCAGCAGGCCCGCGGCGACCGCGGACGTGCTGAACGGATAGCGCCACAGCCGGGCGACCCGGTCCCCGCCGTCGAGGGTCCACTCGCCGGCGACCAGCGTGTCCGGGGCGGTGCTGCGGTCGAGGGAGATCGTCGTGGGCCGCGGGGCGTCCGCCCCGTCGAGCCGGTAGGAGCCGACGGCCGGCAGGACGAACCGGTAGCCGTGCGCCGACCAGCCGCCGTCCGTGCGGCCCACCGCCTCGCCGACGACGTCGGCGCGCTGGACCCGGTTCATGTCGTACACGTACAGCGCGGCCGAGTCCCCGTCGTCGGCGGTGACCAGCAGCTTGTCCTGGTACCAGACCATCCCGGAGACATGGGAGACCAGCCCCCGGTAGTCCCGGCCGCCGTCCACCGGCACGGCCAGCAGCACCCAGGTGTACGAGAGACGGCCGAGGTCGTCGGCGTCGACGAACGCGACCCGCGCCAGACCCTGGTCGGCCGAGGTGCCGCCGGTGTGCGACCAGGCGGAGAGCACGACCCGGTTGCTGCCCCAGACGCCGTCGTCGTCCGCGTCACCCGACGTGGTGACCGCGCCCGGCTGCCAGCCCTCCGTGTCGCCCCTGTTCCAGCAGTACGCGCGCGTGGCCGCCGGGGAGACCGGCAGGTCCGCGCGCTCGGCCCTGGAACAGTCGTCCGCGTCGCGCAGCGCGCCGTCGGCGTCGGCGAGAACCGCGCCCACCCCCACCGGCGTGCCCATCGCGCCCGCCAGCCGGTTCAGGTCGGCCCGCGGCACCATCTCCCGCGTCAGCCCCTGCGGCCCGGTCCCCGTGGACGCGGCCAGCGGCTTCAGGGCCCCGGGGCCCTCGTCGGTGACCGTGGCCTGGGAGGCGCTGATCATGGTGGCGGCGGCGGTGAGGGCGAGGGCGGTTCCCGCGAGGAACCCCCGCAGTGCCCTGCCCCGCCTGCGCCGGCGGTGTCGGCCGCGATGTCTCATTCGTCCTCCCGAGGCGGGCCAACTGCGCCTGATGATCCGTACGTTGACCGAGGAGCAGGTGGGGTGACCCGTAGAGGGATGCTACGGCAGGCGGTGCCCTTCCCGGACGAAGACCGCGCAAATATGCGGAAGATGCCACCGAGTGCAGCATTCTCGCTACAGTGCGCGATCGTAAGGGCGTCGCCGCTACGGCGTACGGGCCCGGTCCCGCAGGACCGCCGGCGCCGTCGAGTGCGGCAACAGGCCCGCCCGGTCGGCCGGAAGGCGCACCTCGACCTCCGCCTCCTCGCAGAAACGATACGGCCGGTGTTCCAGAAAACCCCCCAGATACCGCCGTACCCGCGACATCTCGGCCCGCACCGTCACCGTGCGCGCCGGATCGCCGAACAGATCCCCGGCCAGCCCCGACGCACTGCGCCCACCCCGGTGCACCGCCAGCAGATACAGCAACTCCGCATGCCGCGGACTGAGTTCGTGCGACCAGGTGCCCGCCCCGCCCGACACCGTCACCGACCAGCGCCGCGACCGGCTCACATCCAGCACGATCCGGGTGGCGTCCCCCGGCACCCGCCCGCCCGCCTCGTCCACCGACCGCACCAACCAGCCCCCGGCCAGCGGCTCCAGCGCGCACAGCCCGAGCGCCGGCAGCCACCGCCGCCCCGCCGACGGCGACTTCGGCAGCGCGATCCGGTTGACGTACGGCATCCCGCTCACCGCCGCCGTCCAGCCGTCCCCGTCCACCACCGCCGCCCGGCCGCCCAACCGCGCCAGCACCGGCGCCGCCACCGCCCGCAGCCGCTCCAGCGACCCCACATGCACCTCCCGCAGCCGCGCCTCCGCCAGCTTCGCCACCGACTCCACCCACGCCAGCGTCGCCGGATGCATCGTCTCCAGCGGACCGCTGACATCGACCACACCGAGCAGCCGCCCGTCGCGCGGATCGCAGATCGGCGCCCCCGCACACGTCCAGGAGCCGTGCGACCGCACGAAATGCTCACCGGCGAACACCTGCACCGGCCGCCGCACCACCGCCGGCGTCCCCACCCCGTTGGTGCCGACCACCCCCTCACCCCAGTCCGCGCCCGGCTCCAGCCCCAGCCCGTCCGCCTTGCGCAGCACCGGGGAACACCCCTCCCGCCACAGCACCCGGCCCGCCTCGTCGGCGACCACCATGATGTGCTGCGCCATGTCCGCCACCGACAACAGCCCCTCGCGCAGCACCGGAAGCACCTCCCGCAGCGGCGACTCCTCCCGCAGCCGCCGCACTTCGTCCGCGCCCAGCGTCCCCGGCGGGAACCCGTGCTCCGGATCCACCCCGCCGCGCAGCACCCGCTCCCAGGACTGCTCGATCACCGGACGCGGCGCCACCCGCGCCCGCCGGCCCGCCAGCCGTGCGTCACGCACCTCGTTGAGCACCCGCGCCGCCCGCGCGGCGTCGACCGCCGCGAGCCGGGACACATTCATCGGCGAGTGGGCCACAGGAGCCTCCCGGGGACACGGAGCGATTCGACCGACAGTTTCCGATCGACCGTTTCCGGCCGACGGTCTCCGGCCGACTGTTTCCAGTCGTGCCGAAGGCCCCCATCTTGCCGCCCACCCACGCCGGAGGGGTGCACTCCGGTCACAACCGCCCACAAGTTGCAACCCCCTGCAACCCTGGTGAACATCCACACCGTGTCCGAAACTTGAGCCACGCCGTCCAGAGCGGCGATTCTGGCCTCGCAGGGCCAAAGCCGCGGGGGTGGTGCCGTGTCGGCGCAGCACCACCCCCGCACCTGTCCTCCCAGCTCAGCCCACGGGCGCGGCCCGCTCCACCAAGGCCGCCAGCGGAAGGCTGTGCGGCAGCGTCCCGAACGCCGCACCCCCGTCCCCGCCGAGCCGCGACGCACAGAACGCGTCCGCCACCTCCGGCGGCGCGAACCGCACCAGCAGCGCCCCCTGGAGCACCAGCGCGAACCGCTCCGCCAGCCGCCGCGCCCGCGCCTCCACCCCGTGCAGATCGGCCAACTCCGTCAACAGCCCCTTGATCGCCGCGTCCAGCCGGTGATCCGCCCCGCGCGCCCGCCCCACCTCCCGCAGATACGCGTCCAACGCCCCCGGCTCCCGCTGCAACGCCCGCAGCACATCGAGCGCCTGCACATTGCCCGCGCCCTCCCACACCGAGTTCAGCGGCGACTCCCGCACCAGCCGCGGCATCCCCGACTCCTCCACGTACCCGTTGCCGCCCAGACACTCCGCCGCCTCCACCACCAGCGGCGCACAACGCTTGGTCACCCAGTACTTCGCCGCCGGCACCGCGATCCGCAGGAACGCCCGCTCCTGCTCACCCCCGTCGTCACAGGCCGCCGCCAACCGCAGCCCCAGCGTCGTCGCCGCCTCCGACTCCACCGCCAGATCCGCCAGCACATTGCGCATCAACGGCTTGTCGACCAGCCGCCCCCCGAACGCCTCACGGTAGGTGCAGTGATGCACCGCCTGCGCCACTGCCTGCCGCATCAGCCCCGCCGACCCCAGCACACAGTCCACCCGGGTCGCCGCCACCATGTCGATGATCGTGCGCACCCCCCGCCCCTCCTCCCCGACCCGGCGCGCCCACGTCCCGTCGAACTCCACCTCCGCCGACGCGTTCGACCGATTGCCCAGCTTGTCCTTCAGCCGCTGGATCCGGAACACATTGCGGCCCCCGTCCTCCAGCACCCGCGGCACCAGGAAACACGTCAGACCCCCCGGAGCCTGCGCCAGCACCAGAAAGGCGTCCGACATCGGCGCCGAACAGAACCACTTGTGCCCCGTCAGCGCATACGTCCCCGCCTCCGCCAGCGGAACCGCCCGCGTCGTGTTCGCCCGTACGTCGCTGCCGCCCTGCTTCTCCGTCATCCCCATCCCGAACAACGCCCCCGCCTTCAGCCGCGCGGGCCGCAGACCACGGTCGTAGACCATGGACGTCAGCCGCGGCTCCCACTCGGCGGCCAGCTCCGGGTCCGTCCGCAGCGCCGGCACCGCCGCGTGCGTCATCGACAGCGGACAGCAGTTGCCCGCCTCCACCTGCGTCCACACCACGAACGCAGCCGCCCGCCGCACATGCCCGCCCGGCCGCACCCACGCCGCCGTCAACCCGGCGCCCACCCCCTTGCCCAGCAGCCGGTGCCACGCCGGATGGAAGTCGACCTCGTCCACCCGGTGCCCGAACCGGTCGTGCGTCCGCAGCCTCGGCGGATGCCCGTCCGCCTCCACCGCCCACTCCCGCAACTGCTCCGACCCGGCGGCCCGCCCCAGCCCCGACAGCTCGCCGTGCACCTCCTCCACCAGCGCCGGATCCAGATGCCGCTCCACAGCGGACACCAGGGCCCGGTCGGCGCCGTAGACGTCGTACCCGCTCAGTTCGGGGGGCTGATTGGTCACGGTGTGCGTGCTGCCTGCCATACCGCGAACCTACCCCCGGGTACGCCCCCGACGCCGACCCGAGGCCCCGCGCGCCGCGCCCCGACCAGGCGAGGTGGCCTTGCCGGAGGTGAGTGCGGACCCGAACGGCGGATACCTTTAGGGCGTGCAGCCAGCAAGTCAGACACCCGAGCAACCCGGAGGCCCCACGGGACGCCTCCACCGGGCGCGTGCCCTCTACCGGAACGTCTCCAAGCGCCGGACCGCCTGGCTGCTGTTGAAGGACACCGTCAACTCCTGCATCGAGTACCGCATCCTCGGCCTCGCCGCCGAGGCCGCGTTCTTCACCCTGCTGTCCGTGCCGCCCCTGCTGCTCAGCCTCATCGGCCTGCTCGGCTACGTCGACGACTGGACCGGCACCGACTCCATCAGCAGCCTGGAGAGCAACCTCCTCGAAGCGTCCCGCACCGTCCTGTCCGACAAGGGCGTCGCCCAGATCGCCCAGCCCATCCTCGACGACGTCATGAAGGGCGGCCGCCCCGACGTCATCTCCATAGGCTTCCTGTTCGCCCTGTGGTCCGGCTCCCGCGCCGTCAACGTCTTCATCGACACCATCACCGTCATGTACGGCCTCGACGGCGTCCGCGGCATCGTCAAGACCCGGCTCGTGGCGTTCCTGCTGTTCCTCGCCGCCCTGCTGATCGGCTCCGTCGCCCTGCCCCTCATGGTCGCCGGACCCGACGCCGTCGTCCGGATCGTGCCCTGGTCGACCACTCTCGTCCAGATCCTGTACTGGCCCGTGGTGATCGTCCTGTCCGTGGCCTTCCTGACCACCCTGTACCACGTGTCCGTACCCGTGCGCTCTCCGTGGATCGAGGACGTCCCCGGCGCGCTCGTCGCCCTCGCCATGTGGGTCCTCGGCAGCTTCCTGCTGCGCATCTACCTCACCCACACCATCGAGGGCGCCTCCATCTACGGCTCCCTCGCCGCCGCCGTCGCCGTCATGCTGTGGATCGGCGTGTCCGCGTTCGCCGTGCTGGTCGGCGCCGCCGTCAACGCCGCCATCGACCGGGTCTGGCCCGCTGCCGCGACCGCCGCCGCCCGCGCCGCCAACGAACGCCTCCGCGAGGAGGAGGCCGCCGAGTACGTCGCCCGTATGACCGCCGCCCGCACCCACGACGACGACCCCGACGACCCCGACATGCCCTCGGAGTTCCCCGAACGCTGGTCCCGCTTCCTGCCCCCCGACGATGTCACCGCCCGCCTGCGCACCCACGCCAAGACCTCCCCGAAACCGAACGGCACGACGGGGGCGAACGGGGAGGAGCCGGGGGACACCGGGAAGTGACCACGGGCGGCCTGGGCGGCCTGGGCGGCCTGGGCGGCCTGGGCGGCCTGTGCGGCTTGGGTGGCCTGTGCGGCCGGGCGGTCCGGTGGTCTGGCGGCTGACCTGGCGGCTTGGGTGGCCTGTGCGGCCGGGCGGTCCGGTGGTCTGGCGGCTGACCTGGTGGCCTGGCGGCCTGGTGGCCTGGTGGCCTGGTGGCCTGGTGGCCTGGCGGCCTGGCGGCCTGGCGGTTCGGTGGTTCGGCGGGTCTGCGGCTCGGCGGGCTTGCGGCCTTGCGGTCCTGCGGCTCGGCGGGCCTGGCGATCCGGTGGTCCGGTGGCTCCATGGCTCTGTGGCTCTGTGGCTCTGTGGCTCGGCGGCTATGCGGCCCGGTGGGCCCGGCGATCCGGGGGCCCGGTGGTCCGGTGACCATGCGGCTCTGCGGCTCTGCGGCTCTGCGGCTCTGCGGCCCTGCGGCCCTGCGGCTCGGCGGGCCTGGTGGCACTGCGGCCTGGTGGCTCGATGGCCCTGCGGCCCGGCGGGCCTGGCGATCCGGGGATCCGGGGTCCCGGCGGCCATGCGGTCCGGGGGCGGGGGCCCGGTAGTCCGGGGCTCGGCGGGCCAAGGGGCGGGGGCCCGGTGGTCATGCGGCCCGGTGGTCCGGAGGCTCGGCAGTCCGGCAGTCCGGCAGTCCGGGGGCTTGGCGGGCCAAGGGGCGGTGGGCCCGGTGGTCATGCGGCCCGGCGTGCCGGGGGCTTGGCGGCCCCGTGGTCCGGGGGCTCGGCGGCGCCCGGTGGTGCGGTGGCTCGGTGGCCATGCGGTCCAGCGGTCCTTGTGACGCCCCGCCGTGCCGCATGACCGGTAGGTGACCGACGCCGCGTTCCGTCTCCGCGTCCGACTTCCGTCTCCGCCTCCGACTTCCGTCTCCGCCTCCGACTTCCGTCTCCGCCTCCGTCTCCGTCTCCGCCTCCGTGTTCCGCCTCCGTCTCCGCGTTCCGTCTCCGCCTCCGCCTTCCGCCCCCGCGTTCCACCCCCGCCTTCCGGCCCCCGTACCGGACTCAGGGAGCGTGCCGCCGCAGGCGGCGTAGCCTGGCGTACGTGTATCAGGAACGGGCCTCCCGGCTGGCCGGCGCAGTGGTCTGGACGAACGCGCCCGTCCCGGGGCCCGACGCCCGCCCCGTGCTGCCCGACGGCTGCATGGACCTGCTGTGGAACGACGGCCGCCTGCTCGTCGCCGGCCCCGACACCCACGCCCACCTCCCCGACGGCCCGCCCAGCGCCTGGGCCGGCGTCCGCTTCTACCCCGGCACCGCACCCGACCTGCTCGGCGTACCGGCCCACGCGCTGCGCGACCGCCGCGTGGACCTGGCCGACCTGTGGCCGGCCGCCCGCGTACGCCGGCTGACCGCCCGCGTCGCCGCCGCCCCCGACCCGGCCACCGCACTGGAGGACCTCGCCCTGGAGCGGGCCATGCCACCCGACCCCGCACTGCGCCACCTGGTCACGGCGCTCGCCGAGGGCCGCTCCGTCGCCGCCACCGCCGACGCACTCGGCCTCGGCGCCCGCCGGCTGCACCGCCGCTCCCTCACCGCCTTCGGTTACGGCCCGAAGACCCTCGCCCGGATCCTCCGGCTGCGGCGCGCCCTCGACCTCGCCCGCGCCGGAGTGCCGTACGCGGACACGGCGGCCCGCGCCGGATACGCCGACCAGGCCCATCTCGCCCGGGACGTACGGGAGTTCACCGGCACGACACTGAGCGCCCTACTGCTGCGGTAGCGGCGCGAACAGGTCGACGCCGTTGCCGTCCGGGTCGTGCACGACGGCGTACCGCTGGCCCCAGAACGCGTCCCACGGCTTCAGCTCGCCGTGATGTCCGGCGCCCACCAGCTCCTCGTACACCGTGTCGACCTCGGCCGGCCCGTCGCAGCGCAGCGCGAGCGAGGCCCGGCCGCCCCCGGACGGCGCACGCCAGCCCGGATGGAAGGACCGCACGGTGTCCTCGGTGTCCAGCAGCAGCCGCAGCCCGCCCGGCAGCTCCGCCTCGGTGTGCGGCTCCCGCTCGGCGCCGTCGGGGAACGCGAACCCCAGCCGGCGGTAGAAGGCGACGGAGGCGGCCATGTCGGAGACCACCAGCCCGATGGCATCGAATCGTGTACTCATACGGCCACCGTAGGCACCGCGGCCCAACCGGTCTTGAAGGAAACGGACACCCCGCCCTCGTCAGCCGAAGGTCACCGGCCCGTGCGGCGTGTCCAGCGTGCAGGAGAACGCCGCCGGCCCCTTTGTGACCCGCAGATCCGTGCCGAGGACGGACAGCAACGGGCCGAGCTCCTCGGGATCGGGGGCGGTGGCGGTCAGCTCCCGCAACGGGGTCACCGGCAGCCCGGACGCGGACGGGTGGGGCGCCGCACCCCAGTCGATGAGGAACGGCACCAGACCGGACGGGTGCGGGCGGCCGCCGTCGGTCAGCCGCCACCGCAGCAGCGTGCCGTCGGGCCGCCGCCGGCTCATCTCCCGTACGTCACCCGGGTCGTACCCCCGGGCCCGGGCCGCCGCCACCGTCGCGTCCAGGTCCGGGGGAGTGATCGCCCAGGTGAGGATCCGCGCCCGGTCGAGACCGTCCACGCCGAACGGACGCGGACCCGCCGGCGCGGGCTGCTCCGGATCAGGACCGAGGATCTCCAGATACGCGCCACCGCCCAGCCCCACCAGATGATTGCGGGTGCCGTGCCCGAGATGCACCCCGCCCGGCGCGGGCGCCACCCCCGTGCGCCGGGTGAACTCCGCGACCGTCGCCGCCAGTTCGGGGGTCGCGAGGACGATGTGGTCGAGACGTGCGGGAATGGTGTTCATCCCGTCCGAGCCTACGCGCCCGCCCTCGACCCGGGCACGGAAAGTTTCGCTCGACGATCTCTCTGTGACCCGGCCGCCCCCGGCCCTAGGCTCGGCGTATGACCGCCCGCCTGCTCGTGTACACCCGCACCACCGCCTACCGCCACGACTCCATCCCGGACGCCGTCACCGCCGTACAGGCCCTGGACGGCTTCACCGTCGACCACAGCGAGGACCCGGCGGCCCTGGAGGCCCCCCTGGACGGGTACGCGGCCGTGGTCTTCCTGTCCACCAGCGGCGAGGTCCTCACCCCCGCCGGACGCGCACGCCTCGCCGGGTACGTCGGCGCGGGCGGCGGCTTCGTCGGCGTGCACGCCGCGGCCTGCACCGAGTACGACTGGCCGTACTACGGCGAACTCCTCGGCGCCCGCTTCGACCGCCACCCCGCGTACCAGCCCGGCAAGGCGGTCATCGAGGACCACGACCACCCCGCCACCCGGCATCTGCCCACGGTCTGGGACTTCACCGACGAGTGGTACGACTTCCGCGCCAACCCCCGCGGCCGGGTCCGCGTCCTCGCCGGCGCCGACGAATCCTCGTACGAGGGCGGCGGGATGGGCGCCGACCACCCCCTCGTGTGGTGCCGCGACGAAGGCGCGGGCCGTGTCTTCTACACCGCCCTCGGACACGCCTCCGAGGCCTACCGCGACCCCGACTTCCTGGCCCATCTGCGGGGCGGCATCGCCTGGGCGGCCCGGGTGGGCCGCGACGCCCAGTGACGTTTCTGCGGTGAACCGCCTCCGCCATCGGGGTGAGTGAACCCCGCGCCGGGACGCTCCGGCCCGACGCCCCCGAGATCCTCCTGTCCGGTGGAGGGGTGAAGGAACGGTCAGGAGGAGCCGGACGTTGACTTACGGGACCAAGCTGCGCGAGCGGATCGCCGTGAACTCGCCGCCCTCGGCGTGGACGTCGCCGTCTACAGCACCCCCTGCCTGTTCGCCGCCCACGAGGCCGTGCACTCCGCCCTCGCCGAACTCCGCCGCACGGACGGCCGACTGCCCGAGCCGAGAAGCGGCGCCCAGGGGGTGGGCGTCGGGACGGCGACCCGGCTGCTGGAACGCAACATCGCCCGCAGCCGCGGCACGCGGGCGGACACGCCCACTCCGGGGCCGCGCGCCGGGACTCGGGAACCGGCCGAACTGGACGCGTGACCGGCCGCCGGCCGCAGGGATGCACCGCCCCAGCGGTCCCACCGGTCGGCCCGGTCGGCCGGCGCCGACGACCTCGATCCCCCTCGGGGAACAGCCCGGCGCCCGCCTAGGCTGACGGCGTGGCTGAACAGTACCTCTCGGCATACGCCGTCGACGCCGACGGATTCCTCGGCATGGTCGGCTCCCACGACGACGCCCTGGTCCGCGCCGCTCTGGGCGGAATCCCTGAACTGGGCGCGTCCGGCGCGCTGTTGCGGGCCCGCCAGGCGGCCGAGGTGGAGCCGGCGCTGCGGGAGATCGTCACCGGCCGGCCCGACCCCTCCCGCCCCGGCGGATACGGGTGGCTGCTGGAACTCCTCGGCCCCACCGCCGGGCATCGGATCGGATCGATCGTCCCGCCGGGCCGCGACCGGCGCCGGCTCGAGGACACGTTCCGCGCCTGGGACCTCACCGTCCTGTCCGCCCTCTGGGGCCGGTGCTGGACCTTCCCCTGGCACGGGCCGGGTCCCGACCACGATCCCTTGCCCTTCCCCATGCTCGCTCCGAGGGCCGAACTCGCCCGCCTCCGCGCCGAACTCGCCGCCTTCGACAGTGAACGGATCGACGCCGACCACGACCTCCTCCCCAACGGCGACGACGACATCGAGGAGGTCGCCTGGCTGCTCGACGACATCCTCCCGTCCTGGACCGACGCCGCCCTCGCCGAAGACCGCGACCTGCTCCTCGTACGCGACGGCGGCCGGTGAGCGTCCCCGGCGCCGGACCCCGGTCTCAGCGCCTCGGCGCAGCCGTGCTCGCCCGTTCCACCAGGCGGGTCGACAACTCCGTCCGGGTGCCCTCCGGGCGCTCGCCGTCCATCATCCGCACCAGCAGCCGCAGAGCCGTCGCCGCCATCTCGGCCAGCGGCTGGCGGACGGTGGTCAGGGCGGGGGTCGTCCAGCGGGACTCCGGCAGATCGTCGAAACCGACCACGCTGATGTCGTACGGGATCCTCAACCCCCGTTCCAGCGCCGCCCGGTAGACGCCGAGGGCCATCGCGTCGGAGCAGACGAAGACCGCCGTCGGCGGCTCGGGAAGGTCGAGGAGCTCGCGCATCCGCCGGTGCGCGGTGGACTCGTCGAAACCGCCGTTGCGCACATACTCCGCGCGATGCGGCAGCCCCGCCGCCGCCAGCGCCGAACGGTACCCCGCCACCCGCGCGCTGCTGCACATCTTCCGGCGCGGTCCGGCGATCACGGCGATCCGCTCATGCCCGAGCGCCAGCAAATGCTCGGTCGCGGTCACCCCGCCCTGCCAGTTCGCCGCCCCCACCGACACCACGTCCGGCGGCGGCTCCACCGCCGGATCGATCATCACGAACGGCGTACGGTGCTGCTCCAGCCACGCGTACTGAGAGTCCGTCAACTCGGCCAGGTTGAACAGCACTCCGGCCGAACCGCGCACGGTCAGTTTGTCCAGCCAGCCCCGCTGCGGCCGGCCGGCCCGGGTCCGCGACAGCGCCGCCGAGACCACCACGTCCAGCCCCGCGTCGTGCGCCGCCTCCTCCACCCCGTGCAGCACCGCGCCCGACCAGGAACTCTCCAGCGAGTGCACGACCAGATCGACCAGCCGGGGCGGCTTCGAGGCGTCGAACCGCGGCCTGCGCACATAACCGAGCCGGTCCAGCGCCTCCGTGACCCGGCGTCTGGTCTCCGGCGCGACGTCCTCCCGTCCGTTGACCACCTTGGACGCGGTGGGTACGGACACCCCCGCCTCGCGGGCCACGACGGCCAGCGTCGGCCCGGCCGTCTCGCTCGCACTCGCCGTGCGCACCATGGGGAACCACCTCTCCGGCCCGCCCGAGGGCCAGCGAAAGCTCGACCAGCGCCCTTTCGGAGCCGATCCGAACAAGGCGGCTCGCAGAAAGCGCTTGCTATCCTAGGGGCGGGGCGGCGAGAGGTGAAGACGCCGGGGCCTCACGGCGTCTCGGGCCGCGGAACTTTCGAAACCCCGGGCTCAGTCGGCCGCCGTGCACGTCAACCGGAAGTCCCGGAAGTCCGCCGTGAACGCCGCGTCGACCAGATCCCGTACGTGCACACCGGCCAGCGTGCCCGTGAAGCGCAGCCGGCCGCCGTGGTCGTCGGACAGCCGGGCGCAGTCCAGCGGCGGGCCGACGGGGGTGCGCACCGCCTCCTGCCCCTCCCGCGCCTCCTGCCCCTCCCGCGCCTCCTGCCCCTCCCGCGCTTCCTGCCCCTCCCGCGCTTCCCGCGCATACCAGAAACGCGCCTCCGCCCCCTCCACGGTCACCCCCAGCGTGACCGGCCCGCTCGCGTCGATCTCCACGACCGCCGCCTGCCGCGTCCCCGTCCCGTCCCGCTCCACCAGGCTCAGCACGGTCCGGCCCCCGCCCTCCCACTGCTGCCCCCGCTGCGGCTCCCCTAGGGGCTCCGCCCACGTCAGGTCCAGTGAGAGGTACGCCTCCGCGTCGTACCGCAGGATCAGTCCCGCGGCCTGCGTGAAGGTCAACGGCCGTGCTTCGACCGTGACTTGGGCGGTCGCCCGGTGTTCCGTCAGACGCTGGGCGAGCAGACTCTGCGCCCAGCGGGACTCCGGCCCCTGCCGGCCACGAAGCCGGATCCAGCCCGGACGGGAGACGACGTCCGCCCAAGAGGGGTCCGGGGGTTCACGCAGGGTGCTCCAGGGCCAGCCCAACGGGGTGTCGGGGGAGGGGGGTTGGTCCGCCGTGGCGGAGGCGGCCGACTCGGGGCGGCTCAACGGCCCTTCGGGGGGCGGGTGGTGGCCCGATGGCCCGGAGTCCGGCTGTTCGTTCCCTCCTGTGGCTCGCGGGACCGCGACCTCGACCGCCGGGTGCCAACCACCCTGCCGCAGTCGGGGCCTTCCCTCGGCGTCCCAGATCACCGCCTGGATCGCGGTCTCCCGGCCCAGGGTGCAGCGGGGGCCGTCCGGGGTGTGCAGCGGACGGGCCGTGAGATGGCTCAGGAACCACTCGCCCTCCGGCGTCCGGACCAACTCGCCGTGCCCCGCCTTCTGCAACGGCAGCTTCGGGTCGTCGCGGGACGTCAGCATCGGGCGGTCGTCGAGTTCGTACGGGCCGGTGAGCCGGCGGCTGCGGGCGGTGCGGACACCGTGCTCGAAACCGGTGCCGCCCTCGGCCAGGAGCAGGTGGTACCAGCCGTCGTGCCGGAGCAGCTTCGGCCCCTCGATCAGCCGCTCGTGCTGGAGCAGCAGGTGCGTGCCGCCGAGCGGGGCGAGGGTGTCGCGGTCCAGCTCGGTCAGGACGATCCCGGCGAAGCGCTGTCCGCCGGGGCGGTGGTCGTTCTGCAGATTGAGCAGCCAGAGCCGGCCGTCCTCGTGGAAGAGGGCGGGGTCGAAACCGTGCCCCGGGACACGGCGCGGCGGCGCCCACGGCCCGCTCACCCCGGTCGCCGTGCTCACGTACGTATCCTGGTCGAAGTACGGCGTGCCGACCGACCGCACGACGGAGTAGACCACCCAGAAGCGCTCGCCGTCCCAGCTCAGCGACGGCGCCCAGATGCCACCCGAATCGGGGACACCGGCCAGCGACCCACCGGGAGCCGCGCCGTCGACATGGCCCGCGTACTCCCAGTGCGCCAGATCGCGGGACCGGTGGATCGGGATGGTCGGGAACCACTCGAAGGAACTGGTCGCCACGTAGTACCAGTCGCCGGCCCGGATCAGGGAGGGGTCGGGGGCGAAGCCGCGCAGGACGGGGTTGCGGGCGACGGTCGACTGTGTACGGTCGGCGGTGGCCGGTGTGTGGTGGGCGGTGTCCGATGTACGGTCGGCGGTCGACTGCATACCGTCTCCACCATTTCGCCCACGGTCCATCGCCGTCACTTCAGCGCCCCCAGAGTCACTCCGGTCCGCCAGTACCGCCGCATCGCCACCATCACGACGGCCATCGGCACGATCGACAGCAGGGCCCCGGTCAGCACCAGCCCCGTCAGATCGACACCGGACTCCATACGCTTGCCGCTCCAGTTGTACAGGCCCAGGTTCAGGGTCCAGTTCTCCTCGCCGCGCAGGACGGTCAGCGGGAGGAAGAAGGCGTTCCAGGTGTTCACGAAGGCCAGCAGGAACACCGTGGCGCCGCCCGTGGTCATCATCCGCATCACGATGCTGCAGAAGATGCGCAGTTCGCCGGCGCCGTCGAGCCGGGCCGCCTCCAGGAGCTCGTAGGGGATCGTCGCCTCGGTGTAGACCTTGGCGAGATAGACGCTGAACGGGTTGATCAGACAGGGGACCAGCATCGCCCACGGGGTGTCGACCATGCCGATCGCCGAGAACAGCAGATAGAGCGGCAGCGTGAGCAGCGCGAGCGGGATCAGGAAGGAACCCACCACACACGCGAAGACCAGGTTGCGGCCCGGGAAGTCGAAGCGGGCGAGGCCGTAGCCGGTGGCGAGCGCGATGACCGTGCCGCCGAGGGAGCCGACACCGGCGTAGAGCAGGGAGTTGGCGGTCCAGCGCAGGAAGATGCCGTCCTCGTACGTGAACAGCTGATGCAGGTTGTCCCACAGGTGCCAGCCGGAGAACCACAGGCCGTTGCTCTGGTAGAGCCCGATGCGGTCCTTCGTCGCGGCGATGATCAGCCAGTAGACGGGAAACAGGCTGTAGACACTGGCCAGCACCAGGCCGATCAGGACGAACCGCTGGCCGCCCCTGCCGCGGGAGGCCGGGTCGGGACGGGTGAACCTGCGCACGGTACGCGTCCTCGGACGGTCTTCGGTGAGCGTCATCAGTCGGCCTCCCTCGAAGTGAGCCGGTAGAAGAGGAAGGAGGCGACGCCCAGGATCAGGGCCAGCAGGACGGACAGGGCGGCGGCGTAGTGGTAGTTGCTCGCGTTGAACGCCTGGTTGTAGATGATCATGATGGGGGTGAAGCTGTCGTTCACCGTCTGCGGGGTCACGTTCCGGAACAGCGCGGGCTCGTTGAAGATCTGCAGCATCTGGATGATGGAGAGCAGACCGGTCAGGACCAACGCCCCGCGCACATACGGCACCTTGACGCTGCGCGCGATGCGGACCTCGCTCGCGCCGTCCAGCCGGGCGGCCTCGAACAGCTCGCGGGGCACGGCCTGCAACGCGGAGTAGATGATCACCATGTTGTAGCCGATGCCGTGCCAGGTCAGCAGATTGCCGATCGACGGCCACACCATCGACGGGGCGAAGAAGTTCCAGTCGAACCCGAGCGCCCTGCCCAGCGCGGTCAGCGGGCCGACCTCGGGGCTGTAGAGGTTGATCCACACGATCGCGGCGACCACGCCGGGGATCATGTAGGGAACCAGCAGCATGATCCGGAAGCGGCTCGCCGCACGGGACGCGAGTGTGTCGAGCAGCAGCGCCAGCACCAGACTGATCAGCAGCATCAGCGGGATCTGCACGCAGGCGAACAGCACCACCCGCAGGATCGAGCCGAGGAACGCCGCATCGGTCAGCCCCTGCCGGTAGTTCGCCAGGCCGGCGAACTCGTCCGTGGAGCCGCCGAGGCCGAGCCCGGACTGCTGGGTC
Organism: Streptomyces sp. NPDC005820; assembly: GCF_040630255.1. Classification (NCBI taxonomy): domain Bacteria; kingdom Bacillati; phylum Actinomycetota; class Actinomycetes; order Kitasatosporales; family Streptomycetaceae; genus Streptomyces; species Streptomyces sp. NPDC005820. The sequence goes on along the minus strand of NZ_JBEXXE010000021.1, from coordinate 164,371 downwards.
CGGTACAGCGACTGGTACACGGCGTAGCCGATCGGGACCAGATACAGGAACACGAAGCCGAGCTGGAAGGGCACCGTGAACGCGGCACCCTTCCAGCGCAGTGAGCGAATCATCGGTCGGCGCCTCAGCCCTTGACGCTGATGCCGCGGGACTTCAGGTCGTCGACCGTCCACTCCTGCATGTGCGCGAGCAGATCGGTGACCTTCTGCTGCTTGGCGACCACCTTGCCCCACTGCGCCTGCAGCTCGGTGAACATCGCGGTCCAGTCGGGGCCGAAGGTCCAGTCGGTGGTGACGGTGCCCAGGCTGTCCGTGACGATCTTCTTGGCGGGCTCGTAGTTGTCTCCGAGCAGCTTCTCGGAGATCGCCTTGTCGACGTAGCCGGCGCTGTCGGTCAGGCCCGGCATCACACCGCTGCCGGTCTCCGGGTTCGCCATGCTGTCCACCGCCCCCTTGTTCGTGGACAGCCACAGCGCCGCCTCGGCGGCCTGCTTCTTGTACTTGCACTGCGAGGTGACCAGGTTGATGTTGGCACTCTGGTTGGTGCCCGCGGGCGTCTTGGCCGCCTCGCCCTTGTACGTCGGCCACGGCGACAGCGCCCACTGGCCGAAGGACTTGGTGAAGCTGTTCACCATGCCGCCCATCTGCCAGGTGGAGATCTGCCGGGTGACGGTGCCGGCGTCGTCGTAGTTGCGCTGCAGGGCGGCGTAGTCGGCGAACGACAGCTTCGAGTTGAGGTCGTTGTCGATGACCTGCTGGATCACGTCGGCGGCCTTCAGGCTGCCCGCGTCCTGGAAGTCCACCTTCCAGGAGGTGCCGTCGATGGCGTACCAGTGCGCGCCGGCCTGCATGGCGAGCACCTCCAGGGTGCTCGGGTCCTCACCGGCGTAGTTGGTGATGTGGATGCCGTGCTTCTTCAGCACCTTGCCCGCGGCGACGAAGTCGTCCCAGGTGGCCGGCGGCTCCAGACCGTACTTCTTGAAGATGTCGGTGCGGTAGATGGTGAAGGCCGGCGCCGCGCTGGTGGGCACGCCGTAGACCTTGCCCTGCACCTGGGCGCCCGCCCAGGCCCCGGGCAGGAACTCGTCCTTGCTGGAGCCGACGTACTCGCTGATGTCGGCCAGTGCCCCCTGGGAGACCCAACTCGTCACGTACTCGGCGGTGTTCTGCAGCAGACAGGGCGCGTTCTTCGCCTTGACGGCGTTCGCGAGCTGCTTCTGCATGGTCAGCTGGTCGGTGACCTTCGTGTACTTCAGCTGGATGTCCTTGTGGGACGCGTTGAACATCTTGACGATCGTCTCCTGGCCGTTCGCCCAGCCCCAGAAGGGGAGGGTGACCGGGCCGGACGCCGAGGAGTCCCCGTCGCCGGAACCGCCGCAGGCGGTGAGCAGACCTGTCAGCGCGAGACCCGCGACGGCGGCGTGGGCGAACCTTCTCCGGGGGCTGGTGGAGTTCATCTGACCGTGATCCTTCGGGAAGTAGGCGTCTCGGAAGAGCCGAGAACGGCGGCTCGGGCGGCTCGGTACCGGCCGGGAACGGCGGCCGGCACATGGGCTGCGGCAGCGGCTCGCGCTCGTGGGGGTTCGGCCGAAGCGGGAGGGCGAGGAACGTAGAAACCGGTTGCTGAGGACCGTAGGGGCTACGGTCCGGGCTTATCAAGAGGCGTGCGGGAAAAAGTTGTCGAAAGGGGGAACGGGTGTGGCATCTATGCAGGTCATAGGGGGGAAATCGTTTACGGCTTCGGAGGCGTTCGCTGAGTTCCGCGCGAGGTGCGCCCGGCCTTGCGGGCATGGTTTACGAGACTGTCCTGACCGGTGCTGAGGCGTGCGGCCGTGACGCCGGGGGCGGGCGCTCTCGGGTGCTCGCCGAGGGCACCCCGCGGCCGCCGACCAGCCTTTGGCGACTGCGGGCACGCCCGCCCGCCCGGGCCGCTGCCAGGGGGCGTGCGTGCGCGCTCCCGTGCGGGTGCCGGTGCCGGTGCCGGTGCCGGTCCGTGCCGGGGTGGGGTGGGGTGGGAACGGGGGTGGGGTGGGGCGGGAGTAGGCGCGGACAGAGGTGCGGGCCCGGGTCAGGCCACCCGGGTCAGGTCCGCGTGGCGTACCTCGTGGGCCAGTGGCAGGTCGCCGGCCAGGCGCTCCAACTCTTCCACCACGATGAGCCCGAGCCGCTCCAGCTCATTGCCGAGGGAGCCCGCGATGTGGGGGGTGAGGAAGACGTTGGGCAGGCGGTACAGGGGCGAGTCGGCGGGCAGCGGCTCGGGGTCGGTGACGTCCAGGACCGCGTGCAGCCGGCCGGAGACCAGTTCGTCGGTGAGCGCCGCGTGGTCGACGAGGGCGCCGCGGGAGGTGTTGATCAGCACGCCGCCGTCGCGGACCAGGGCGAGGCGTGAGCGGTCCAGCATGTGATGCGTCTCGGGGATGTCGGGTGCGTGCAGGCTGACGATGTCGCTGTGCCGCAGCAGGTCCTCCAGGGAGACGAGCCGGGCGCCGAGCTCGGCGGCCTCGGCCACGTCCACGTACGGGTCGTGCAGGAGGATCTCGAGGTCGTACGGGCGCAGCAGTTCGAGCAGTCTGCGGCCCACCCGGGAGGCGCCGATGACGCCGATCCGGCGGCCGAGGTTGCCGGTGGCGGCCGTCTCGGCGGGGGTGGGCTGGGCGTGGGTGCGGCGGTAGCGCTCACGGTGGACGAAGGCGTCCTTCCCCGCGAGCAGGATCATCGCGAGCGTGTATTCGGCGACCGGTACGGCGTTCCCGGTGACCGCGCTGGAGACCGTCACCCCGCGCTTCCACAGGGCCTCGCCGACCAGTGAGCGCACGGAGCCCGCGGCGTGCAGGACCGAGCGCAGCCGGGGCACCGCGGTGAGTGCCTCCGCGTCGAGGTGGGGGCAGCCCCAGCCGGTGATCAGCACATCGGCACCGGCCAGCGCCGACGCGGCGGCCGGGTCGGCGAAGTCCCGTACGACGAGGGCCGGGTCGATCTCGGCCGTCCGCTGCAGCCGGGCCAGGAGCGGGGCGGGGAACAGCAGGGGGAGATGCACCGGATCCATGGCGAACACGGCCCTGGGCAGCTGGGCGCTGGGCATGACTCTCCTGAGGTGCGTAGGAAACGTTTTCTGGAAGCGCTTCTACCGTAGGTCCGTCCTGGAGGCATGGTCAATCGGTCTGACTGATCACTCTGCCGGAAATCTTTCGGGCTGTTTCTGCAGTAAGGGGCGCTTTCGGAGCGGTTGTTGACGGTCGGGGAAGGACGTCTGCGCCGCTTGTGTGCGGGCGTGGAGAAGCTGTTTCCGGTGCTCGGCGGACCGGAGCTGAGGGGGTGCGGACGGCGGGGGGTGGTCGCCGGGGGGGTGAGCCGTGCGGCCGTGACCCGATCGCGGCGACACCTTCGAAAGTGGTGCCGGTCCGATACGGGCGTGGCGGGCCGGCTGAAGGGTGTCGGCCGAGGGTCTCGATCCGCCTCGATCTCCGAGTGTGCGCAGTTCAGGGGCTTGTGCGGTGAGGGGGCCGGGTGCATGAAGAGCAAGGTGGGGTCGTCGGCGCGCCGTGCACAGGGTTTTCGAAAGTCTGTGAGGACTCTTGACGCCTCTCGGAGAGCGGAACAAGCTCTGGCCATTCGCTCATGGCAACCGGTTGCCATCCGTTGTCCCTGTGCATCGTCCCAACGAGTGTCGGCGGTTCGGACGAGACCGTCGCCCCGACGTACGCCGTGCCGATCCCGCCGATCCTTCCCTTTGCCGGGTGGTCGACAACCCGGCTCCAGCAGCCCCTCTGCCCAACCGGGTAACCGTTTCCTGCCGTTCGTTCGGGACCAGCCCTCCCCCTGCCCCGCCGCAAGGAGTCACGCATGAACACGCCCCTGTCCCGCCGTACCGCCCTTCAGGCCGCCGGCGCCACCGCGCTCGCCGCCGGACTGTCCGGCGGCCTGACGGCCACGGCGGCGCACGCGGACGACGACCACTCCGCCCCGAAGCTGCTCACCTACCCCCGCCCCGCCGCCGTGCCCACCAACACCAGCTTCAAGGTCCGCGTCCGCACCGCTCCCGACGGCGCGTGGCAGACCCTCGACGTCTACCGGCCGCAGCTCGAGGAGATCAATCCGACCACCGGCTCGGGCAAGGTCTACACCTCCTCGATGGTGTACTTCGACTTCCAGGGCTCCGTGGAGATCGAGGTGACGTACCTCAAGGGCGGCACCACCAAGGCGCGGGTGAGACCGGACTCGTACGGCATCACGCCCGAACTCGGCGGCGACACCCTGGTGTTCACCCTCGACGAGCCGAAGGACCTGGTCGTCCAGATCAACGACGAGATCTTCGACTGTCTGCACCTCATCACCAACCACGTCGAACACCACCCGTGCGCCGCCGACGACCCGGACGTCATCTACTTCGGCCCCGGCGTGCAGACCGTCCCCGGCGGCACCCTCACCGTCCCCAGCGGCAAGACCGTCTATCTCGCCGGCGGCGCCGTCCTCAAGGCGACGGTCCTCTTCAAGGACGTGGAGAAGGCCGCGCTCAAGGGGCACGGCATGATCTGGGCGAGCCCCGGTCAGGGCGTGCTGTGCGAGGGCAGCCGCAACATCCGGGTCGAGGACGTCATCATCATGAACCCGGGCAACTACATCACCACCCTCGGCGAGGCCCGGAACGTCCGGATGAAGAAGGTCCGCGGCTTCAGTTCCAAGGGCAACGGCGACGGCATCGACATCTTCTCCTCCAGCGACGTCGTCCTCGACGGCTGCTTCCTGCGCAACTCCGACGACTGCATCGCCATCTACGGCCACCGCTGGGACTACTACGGCGACACCCGCGACATCACCGTCCAGAACTGCACCCTGTGGGCCGACGTCGCCCACCCGGTCAACATCGGCACCCACGGCAACACCGACGCCCCCGAGGTGATCGAGAACCTGCTCATCAAGAACATCGACATCCTCGACCACCGCGAACCCCAGATGAACTACCAGGGCTGCATCGCCCTCAACCCCGGCGACTCCAACCTGATCAGGAACGTCCGCATCGAGGACGTACGGATCGAGGACTTCCGCTGGGGCCAGGTCATCTACATGAAGGTCATGTACAACACGAAGTACAACACCTCGGTCGGCCGCGGTATCGAGGACGTCTACATCAAGAACCTCACCTACACCGGCACCCACGCCAACCCATCGCTCTTCCTCGGCTACGACGCCGACCACGCCATCAAGAACGTCACCTTCGAGAACCTGGTGATCAACGGCGTCGTCATCGCCGACTCGATGAGGAAACCCAGCTGGTACTACACCACCGACTCCATCCAGTGGTTCTCCAACGAGCATGTGACGAACCTGAGGTTCCTCACGACCGCCGAGGCCGAGGCGGCCGCACTGTGAGCCCGATCAGCCGTCGCGGCCTGCTGAAGTCCTCCACGGCGCTGCTGCTCGCCGGGGGCGCCGGCACCTTGTTCGTGCCCGCGGCCCGGGCGGCGGAGGACGGGACGGGGGAGGACGGGACGGGGGAGGGGGTGGGAGATGGGCTGGACGGTGGGGCGGCGTTCGCCTTCGCCCACCCTGGGCTGTTGCACAGTGCCGCCGATCTGGCGCGGATGAAGTCGGCGGTCGACGGTGGACAGTCGCCCGTCTACGACGGCTTCCTCGCGCTGACCGCACACAGTCGCTCGAAGACTGCATACACCATCCAGAACACCGGCCAGATCACCTCCTGGGGCCGCGGACCCGCCAACTACCAGAACCAGGCCGTCGCCGACTGTGCCGCCGCCTACCAGAACGCCCTCGTCTGGGCCCTCACCAGGGAACGCGCCCACGCCGACAAGGCCCGCGACATCCTCAACGCCTGGTCCGCCTCCCTCACCGTGGTCACCGGCGCCGACGGCCCGCTCGGCGCCGGCCTGCAGGCCTTCAAGCTCGCCAACGCCGCCGAACTCCTGCGTCACACCGGCTACGACGGCTGGAGCGACTCCGACATCGCCCGCTGCGTACGCTCCTTCCTCGACGTCTGGTATCCGGCGATCTCCGGCTACATGCTGTACGCCAACGGCAACTGGGACCTCACGGCCATCCAGTCCATCCTCGCCATCGCCGTCTTCTGCGAGGAACGCACCCTCTTCGAGGACGCCCTGCGCTACGCCGCCGCCGGCACCGGGAACGGCAGCGTCCTCCACCGCGTCGTCACCCCCGGCGGCCAGGGCCAGGAATCCGGCCGCGACCAGGGCCACGAACAACTCGCCGTCGGCCTCATGGGCGACGCCGCCCAGGTCGCCTGGAACCAGGGCGTCGACCTGTGGGGCTTCGACGGCAACCGCATCCTCGCGGGCGCGGAGTACGCAGCCCGCTACAACCTCGGCGGCGACGTCGGCTTCACCCCCGACCTGGACCGCACCGGCAAGTACATCAAGACCACCGTCTCCGCGACCGCCCGCGGCACCCTCCCCCCGATCTACGAGATGTACTACGCCCACTACGCCGGAGTCCGCGGCCTCGACACCCCGTACACCGAGGCCGCCGTCTTCCGTGGCACCGGCGGGACCCGAGTCATCGAGGGCAGCAACGACGACATGCCCGGCTTCGGCACCCTCACCTGCGCCGGGGCCACGGCCCCCGCGCCCACCGCCCCGACCGCGCCGGCGGGCGTGACCGCGGTGGGGGAGGGGAAAGCGGTTGCTGTGGCGTGGCTGCCGTCCGCCTGGGCCACCGCATACACCCTTCTGCGTTCCGACGACCCGGCCGGCCCCTACAAGGAACTCGCCACCGGGATCACGGATCCCGCATACACCGACACCCACGTCCGCGCGGGACGGACGTACCACTACACGGTCACTGCCTCCAACTCCCTTGGCCAGAGCGCGACGTCGGCGATCGCCTCGGCGGTCGCCGGGCTGCCCTCGCCCTGGGCGACCGCCGACACCGGCGCGGTGCGCATCCCCGGAGCGGCCGCTTTCGACGGCGAGCGGTTCGTGCTGGAGGCATCCGGTACGGCCGACACCTACCGCCTCGCCCACCTGCCCCTGCGCGGCGACGGCACGGTCACCGCCCGGATCGTCTGGCCGCTCGGCTCCCAGTACTCCAAAATCGGCGTCACCCTCCGCGCCTCCCTCGACGCCGACGCCCCCCACGCCTCGATGCTCATCCAGGGGCTGCCCCTGCACACCTGGAGCGGCGTGTGGACCGTACGCCCGTCGGCCGGCGCGCAGACCTCGGCCACCGGCAGCACACCCGTGCCCCCGTCCCAGCAGGAGGCGATCACCACCAGGGCCTCGTTCCCGATCTCGAATCTCGGCGCGCTGCCCGAGTCGGCGACACCGCTCGAAGCGCCGTACGTCGAGGGCGCCGGGGACGGGTACCGGCTGCGGGCCCCGTACTGGGTGCGGGTGACCCGGAAGGGGCGACGGTTCACCGGATCGATCTCGGCAGACGGTATACGGTGGACTGTCGTCGGTACGACCGAGGTCGACGGTATGCCGCACATCGCATACGCCGGTCTCGCCCTCACCTCCTCCCTCGGCATCGACCAGGACTACGCCGAGACCGGCACCGGCGCCTTCGACAACGTCAGCGTGACCGGCCCCGCCGGAGACATCTGGCGCACCCCTCGCCCCACCCGCACCGCCACCGACCTGCGCGCCGCACCCGACACCGACGGCGTCCGCCTGACCTGGACCGACCCCGACCTCTCCGCCCGCTACACCGTCCTGCGCGCCTCCCACCCCCACGGCCCGTACCGCACCCTCGCCACCGCCGTCGGCCCGGTCGGCTTCGGCACCCGCGTCCGGTACACCGACCCGACCGGCACACCCGGCACGACGTACCGCTACACCGTGGCCAAGACCAACTGCGGTGGGCGAGGGCCGTGTTCGGAAGCGGTGGAGGCCGTCGCCCCGACCGTGGCCGGCCCCTCGGACACGTCGACGGCCGACGAGAACCGCGCACACGCCCTCCCCGAGCCGTGGACGAACGGCGACCTCGGCGACCTCGTCCTCGACCGCCGCGACTACGGCACCCTCGGCGTCGTCGCCGTCCTCACCCCCGGCAGCGCCACCTACGACGACGGCACCTTCGTCGTCAACGGCGCGGGTGTCGACCTCAACGTCAACTCCCAAGGCATGACGGGCCAGTTCGTCCACCGGACCGTCACCGGCGACAGTGAGATCACCGCCCGGCTGCTCTCCCGTGAAGGCGCCAGCGCCGACCGGATCGGGCTGCTGATGACCAAGTCCCCGTCGCCGTTCGACCAGGCGGCCGGAGTGATCGTCACCGGCGGCGGCAGCGCGCAGCTCATGCTGCGGCCGACGGTGGCCGGCGCCTCGGTCTTCTCCGGGACGACCACCGTCCAACTCCCCCTCCTCCTGCGGCTGAAGCGCACCGGGACCGCCTTCGCCGCCTCCGTCTCCACCGACGACGGCGTCACCTGGACCCCCCTCGCCGAGGGAACGGTCCCCACCTTCGGTGACGCCCCCTACCACGTGGGCCTGGTGGTCTGCTCCCGCAACCAGACGGCCCTCGGCACCGCACGGTTCGGCGAGGTGATCGTCACCTCGCCCTAGAACGGGATCCCCCACGGATCCCCCCACGACGGGAGCCCACACCCATGAGCCGCACCTCCCCCCACCACCCGCACCACGATCCGGGCGATGTGAGCCGCCGCGGTCTGCTGAAGACCGCCGGCGGTCTCACCGCGGCCCTCGCCCTCGGCGCGGGGGCCGCCTCGGCGGCCGGCACCGCCGACGCCGCGCCGGCCGCCTTCACCCACCCGGGCATGCTGCACAACGCGGGCGACATCAACCGGGCCAAGGTCAGGGTCGCCGCCGGCACCGACCCCTGGCTGTCCGGCTGGAACAGACTGACCGCCAACTCCCACTCCCAGTCCACCTGGACGCCCCGCGCCACGGCCACCATCGTCCGCGGCGGCACCGGCGAGAACTACGGACTCCTCTACAACGACATCGCCGCCGCCCACCAGAACGCCCTGCGCTGGCGTGTCGGCGGCACCGAGGCCAACGCGCGCTGCGCCGCGAACATCCTCAACGCCTGGGCGACGACGCTGACTTCGGTCACCGGAAACGCCGACCGGTTCCTCGCCGCCGGCATCTACGGCTGGCAGTTCGCCAACGCCGCCGAACTCATGCGGGACTACGACGACTTCGACCTCGGCGCGTTCCAGAGCATGATGGAATCCGTCTTCTACCCGCTCAACACCAGCTTCCTGAACAACCACAACGACGCCTGCATCACCAACTACTGGGCCAACTGGGACCTGTGCAACACGGCCTCGATCCTGGCCATCGGCATCCTCAACGAGGACTCCGCCAAGTACGACCAGGCCGTCACCTACGTCAAGTCGGGCGCCGGCAACGGTTCGTTCGCGCACGCCGTGCCGTACCTGTACACCGACGACGCCGGCTACGCGCTCGGCCAGTGGCAGGAGTCCGGCCGCGACCAGGGACACACCGTCATGGGCATGGGGCAGATGGGCGCGATCTGCGAGATGGCCTGGAACCAGGGCGACGACCTGTACTCCTACGACAGCCGGCGCTTCATGAAGGCCGCCCAGTACGTCGCCAAGTACAACCTCGGCGGTGACGTACCCTTCACGACCTACACCTGGGGCAGCGGACAGAACTGCGCCCAGCAGTCCCAGACCGCGATCTCCGCCACCTCCCGAGGCCAGACCCGCCCCGTCTGGGCGATGCTCCACTACCACTACAACCGGCGCCTCCACCTGGACGACAAGTACATCTCCGAGATGTGCTTCTCCGTCGCCCCCGAGGGCGGCGGCGGGGACTACGGGTCCACCAGCGGTGGTTACGACCAGCTCGGTTTCGGCACCCTCATGTACGCCAAATAGCCCTGTCACAGGCTCGTGCACCGGAATACCCCGCACGGGTGTGGTGCTCTGGTACTACCGGTGCACGAGCGTGGCGAAGGGGCTGGTGGGCAGATGGCGGCAGACCGGACGAACCCCGCGGCCGAGGACCGGCAGGACCCCGACCCGGTCGTCGGAACCCCCTACGGGGCCGTCCGCGGACGCCGCGAGCAGGGCATCTCAGTGTTCCGGGGCATCCCCTACGCGGCACCCCCGTTCGGGCCCCGCCGCTTCCGGCCGCCCGAGCCGCCCGAGCCCTGGGACGGGATCCGCGACGCGGGCGCCTTCGGCCCGACACCGCCGAAACCGCCGTACTCGGAAGCCTTCGCGCAGTACCTGTCCGACCCGGTCGTGCCCGGCGACGACTGCCTCAACCTCAACGTCTGGACCCCCGACCCGGGCCCCGGCGCCCGCCTCCCCGTCCTGGTGTGGCTGCACGGCGGCGCGCTGACCAGGGGGTCCTCCGCCGTGCCGGTGTACGACGGGCAGCACTTCGCCCGCGACGGCATCGTCTTCGTCTCCATCAACTACCGGCTCGGCGTCGAGGGCTACGGACTGTTCCCGGACGCCCCCGCCAACCCCGGTCTGCGCGACCAGCTCGCCGCCCTGCAGTGGGTCCACCGGTCCATCAGGGCCTTCGGCGGCGACCCCGACAGGGTCACCCTGGCCGGACAGTCCGCCGGCGCCATCAGCATCGGCGCGCTCATCGCCACCCCGCAGGCCCGGGGACTGTTCCGGCGGGCCGTCCTGCAGAGCGGACCGCCGGAAGCCTCCGAACGCGACAAGGTACGCCGTATGGTGCGCCGGATGGCCACCCGGCTGAAGATCCCCGCCACCGCCGAGGCCTTCGCCGCCGTCGACCGCGACCTGCTGCTGCGCACCCAGGCCGACGTCGGCAAGCTCAGCAGCCCCGTCCTCGGCGGCCCCGCCTTCGGCATCGTCGTCGACGGTGACCTCGTCCCGCGCGACCCGCTCCAGGCCCTCGTCGACGGCGAAGCGGCCCCCGGAGCCGACCTCCTCCTCGGCTGGACCCGCGACGAGTACCGGCTCTGGCTCGTCCCCGGCGGCCTCCTGGAACGCGTCGACCGGCTCGGCGCCGTCGCCCTCGCCGGAGCCATGGCCCGCTGCCACTGCGGCCACGAGGTGCCGCGCGGCTACCGCACCCTGCACCCCGAGACCGGCACCGCCGAGATCGTCGGCCAGATGGTCACCGACCACCTGCTGCGCCGGCCCCTGCACCGCCTGGCCGACGCCCGCCCCGGAACGTCGTACGTCTACGAGTTCGCCTGGCCCTCCCTCCGCCCCGGCCTCGGCGCCTGCCACGCCCTCGAACTCGGCTTCGTCTTCGACACCGGCCACACACCCGAGTCCGCGAAACTCGCCGGGGAGGACGCCCCCCAGGAACTGGCCGACGCGATGCACTCGGCGTGGGTGCGGTTCGTGGCGACGGGCGATCCCGGGTGGGAGGCGTGGGACGAACGGCATCCGGTGCGGGTGTTCGGGGAGGGGGCGGGCGCGCGTGCGGGGGCGGCGTCGGGTGTGCTGTATCCGGGCGACCGCGTGCAGTGGACCCGCGACCGTGTGCAGCCGACAGGCGACGACATCTCGTATGCAGGCGACTGCGGATCGTATACCGCCTACGGTCTCCGGGACCGCGAGCTCGCTCTGTGGACCGCCCCCGCCGACCCCACCCCGCCCCAGCCCCCCACCCGCACCCCCACCCCCGCCACCCCCGCGACCACGCCCCCGGCCCCCCTCCCCGGCGGCCGGATCATCCGCGCCACGGAACTCAAGTCGGCCGTACGCCGACTGCGCCGGGCCGGCGGGGCCCAGCGCGACTGACCCCGCCGGGCGCGTCCCGTCCTCACCGCCGCGCGAGCGACCCCCTGCCCACTCCGGCCACCGAGTCCCGTACCACCACATGGGTCCCCAGCAGCAGGTGCTCGCCGGGTGCGTCGGGGGCGCGGCCCAGGACCGTGCGGACGGCGAGGCGGCCGAGTTCCTCGTAGGGGACGTGGACCGTGGTCAGCGCGGGGTGCAGGTCGCGGGCGAAGGGGATGTCGTCGTAGCCGGCCAGGGAGACGTCGCCGGGGACGTCGAGGCCGGCCTCGTGGAGGGCGGTCAGGGCGCCGGCCGCGACCATGTCGGTCGCCGCGACGACCGCCGTGAAGTCCAGCCGCCGGTCGAGGGCCTGGCGCAGCAGGCGGTGGCCGGTGTCGCGGGTGAAGTCGCCGTGCAGGATCAGCGCCGGGTCCACGTCGATGCCACGCGCCCGGTGGGCCTGGAGGTAGCCGCGTTCGCGGCCGAGTGCTGTGGTGTGGTCCGGTTTGCCGCCGAGGAACAGCACCCGGCGGTGGCCCCGCGTCAGGACGTGCGCGACCAGGGCGAAGGCGCCGCCCTCGTTGTCGTACTCGACGACCGTCACCGGTGCGCCCGGCCCCAGCGGCGGGCGCCCGCACAGCACGAGCCGGGATCCCGCCGACGCCAGCGAGTCGGCCATACGGCGGGTGCGTTCGCGGTACTCGGAGGTGTCGGCGGTGCCGCCGACGAGGATCACGGCGGTGGCCCGCTGGGCCCGCATCGTCTCGACGAAGTCGCGCTCATGGCGTACGTCGCCCTCCGTGCTGCACACCAGGCACAGATGGCCGAGCCGGTGCGCCTCGCGTTCCACGCCGTGCGCCATGTGCGCGAACGACGGCCCCGTGATGTCCTCCAGCACGAATGCCAGGGTGGGCGTCCCGGCGCCCGCGACGGCCTTGGCGCGCGCGTCGGCGACGTAGTCCAGTTCGCCGACGACCTGCAGCACCCGGGTGCGGGTCTCGGCGCTCACCGGGTAGACCCCGCCGAGCACCCGCGACACGGTCGACGCGGACACGCCCGCCCGGGCCGCCACGTCACGGATGGTGCTGCGTGCCGCGTCCGCATTTTTTCTCGTCATCGCGCCCCTCCCCTTCGGAAACACCGGCAGCAACCGGTTTCCACGAGCGGAGGCTAGCAGCGCCGGCCGACGCGGGCGGGAGAAACTACGCCGTTGCCAGGGTCCGCGCGATCGACGCCACCGCCTCGGGGCCGACCCGGCAGCAGCCGCCGATCAGCCGCGCGCCCGACTCCCGCCAGCCGAGCACCTGCTCGGGGGCGAAGGAGGAGCGGCCGTTCCAGGCACGGGCCTGCGCGTCCCACGCCTCTCCGCTGTTGGGGTAGACGACGACCGGCTTGCCCGTGACCCGGGCGGCCGTCGCCACGGCGGCGTCGACGTCCTCGGGGGCGCAGCAGTTCACGCCGACCGCGATCACCTCGTCGACCTCGGCGGCCAGGGCGAACGCCTCCTCCAGCGGCTGGTCGGCACGCGTCCGTACACCGTCGACGGTATACGAAAGCCAGGCCGGCACCCCCAGCCCCCGCACCGCCCGCAACAGCGCCTCGGCCTCGTCGGCGTCGGGAACGGTCTCCAGGGCCAGCACATCGGGCGCGGCGGCGGCGAGGACCTCCAGCCGGGGCCGGTGGAAACGTTCCAGCTCCGCCACGCTCAGCCCGTAGCGGCCCCGGTACTCGGAGCCGTCCGCGAGCATCGCGCCGTACGGCCCCACCGACGCGGCCACCCACAGCGGCTGGCCGATCCCCTTGTCCCGGGCCTGACGGGCGGCCTCCCGGGCCAGCTCCACGCTCAGTCCCAGCAGCCGGGCGGACTCCTCGTGCGAGATGCCGCGCTTGGCGAAGCCCTCGAACGTGGCCTGGTAGCTGGACGTGATCGCCACGTTCGCGCCCGCCTCGAAATAGGCGAGGTGCGCCTCGGTGATCGCCTCGGGCCGTTCGGCCAGCAGCCGCGCGGACCACAGCTCGTCGCTGAGGTCGTGTCCGGCGGACTCCAGCTGGTTGGACATGCCGCCGTCGAGGACGACGGTTCCTGCGGCGAGCGCGTCGGCGAGCGGAGCGCCGTACGGGGAAGGGGTGTCGCTGGTCATGACATGACGCTAGTCGAAGGCGCTGCGGAAAGCCCCTCCCGTCCACCTCGTGAACGGAACGCCCACCATGCGGGACGGTCCCCGCTAGCCTTGGCGGATGCCGTCCGACACCGACCTCGCCCACGCCGAAGCCGGGGAACTGCTCGGCGCCCCCGCCGGATCCGCCCGGCTCACCCCTCTCACGCACAACCCGGTCAACGGTGTCACCGGCGGCGTCTGGACCGTCTCGGCCGGGGAGCGTTCGGCCGTGCTCAAGGTGCTCACCCGCGCCCGGCGGACGGACGGGGCCTGGGCCGCCTCGGACGACCCCCGGCACTGGAACTACTGGCGCCGCGAGGCCGAGGTCTACACCTCCGGGCTCGCCGCGCACTGGCAGCCGTACGGCATCCGCGCCCCCCGGCTGCTGGCCTGCGTCGAGCGACCGGGCGGAGACCTGGCGCTGTGGCTGGAACACGTGCCGGGCGAACCCGCCACGGCCTGGCCCGTCGCCCGGCACCTCGAACACCTCCGCCGCCTGGGCCGGGCCCAGGGAGCGGCCCCGCCCGTCGACGAGCCCTGGCTGACCCGGCGCTTCCTGCGGCAGTACGTCGGGCACAACACCCTCGGCCAGGAACTCCTCGACGACGACGAGGCCTGGCGGCAGCCCCTGGTCCGCGACCGCTTCCCGCCCGGCCTGCGCGCGGACATGGTGCGGCTGCACCACGACCGGGACTGGTTCCTCGACATCATGGAGAGCCTCCCGCGCGCCTTCAGCCATCTCGACATGTGGCCGGCGAACGTCCGCTCGTCGGACGGGGCGGAAGCGTCGGGTGGACCGGATGCGTCTGGCGGGCCGGAAGCGTCGGGCGGGAGGCAGGCACCAGGCGGGAGGCAGGCACCAGGCGGGAGGCAGGCACCAGGCGAGAGGGAAGCGTCGTACGGGGCCGTGGCGTCGTACGGGACGGAGTCCGTGGTGTTCGACTGGGCGTTCGCGGGCGACGGCGCGCTCGGCGAGGACCTCGGCAACTACCTCCCGGACACCGTCTTCGACCTCTTCCTGCCGGCGGCCCGCCTCCCCGAGTACGCGGCGGCGGCCTACGACGCGTACCTGCACGGCCTGCGGGAGAGCGGCTGGCGCGGCGACGAGCGTCTCGTACGTCTCGCGGTGTGCGCGTCGGCCGTGAAGTACGACTGGCTCACGGCCCGCATGCTCGCCCGCGCCGGCGAGCAGCAGTGGGACTACGGCGGCGAACGCACCGTGTCGCCGGAACTCCGTTACCACGAGCGGGGGTTGACGCTCGCCTTCCTTGGGCGATGGGCGGCGGAGGCGCGGGCCCTCGCCCCGCAGCTCGGTTTCCCCGAGGCGCCCAGCGGACGTTAGCCGCGGCTGGGCGCCCCGGTGTGCCGCGTGTGCCGGTGCTCAGGGTGGGTCGGCACTCGCGGCACACGCCTTCTACGCGGCGTGCCGCCCGCCCTCGCGCCGGGGTCGGGCCCGCCTGCGCAGGGTCATCGGCATCCCGAGCCCCGCGAGCAGCCCCGCGCCCAGCACGTACGGCCACCATCCCATCCCGCCGCTCATCCCGGTGTCGGCGCTGCGGGTCTGCACCGCCACCCCGCTGGAGTGGGCCGACTTGCCGGCCGCCGAGGGGGAGGGGCTCGTGGTGTCGGCGGTGAGGACCACGTCGTTGCCGTCGCCGCCCCGATAGCCGATCCGGTAGACGGTGTCGCCGAGTCGCACCTCGGTGCCCTCCCGCAGCCCGTCGAAGGTGCCGGAGACCGGGCCGCGCCCGGTGTGGTCGAGGACGGTGATCTGCTCGGCCCTGCTCGCCCGCCCCGCCGCCCCGCTTCCCGCACCCGCCGCCTGCGAAAGATCGAGCCCCCCGCCCAGCCGCACCCGACCGCCCACCTTCAACGGCTTCGGCCCCAGCACGAGTTGACCCTCGGCGCCCTGGAGGTAGTCGCCGCTGACCGTCAACCCGCCTGCGACCACACCCTCGTTGGAGACGGACCCCTTCACCGTTCCCTTGCCGTCGAGGGTGCTCATCACCCGCAGTGCCGAGCCGCCCGTGTCCAGCCGGGAGCGGGCCGAAGTGAGGTGCACCGCACGGCTGTTGGCGAGGCTCGCCCCGTCCCGCAGGGCGAGGGTTCCGGTGCGGACCGTCGTCGTGCCGGTGTACGTCACGGAGGGCCCGGTGAGCGTCGTGGTCGCCGCCCCGGACTGGACGAGCGCGCCGCCGCCGCCGATCCTCGACAGGGAGACGGGGGTGGTGGTGTTCCGCACGACGAGCGTCCCGTCGTTCACGATCCGCCGCCGGGCCGTGCCGGTGAGCAGCGAACCGTCGCCGCCCGCCGTCCCCGAGCCCAGCCGCAGCACCGCCCCCTTCCGCACGGTCGTGGAGCCGTCGTAGTGCTGGGCGGCCGCGAAGGTGACGTCGTTGCCCCGGGTGCCGGCGATGACGACGTCCCCGGCGCCGGGCGCGGCGAGCGTGTCGTGGTACTGGCCGCCGCCGATCGGGGCGCCGAGCGTCACGGGCCCGTTGTAGTCGAACGTCAGCAGGGACCGCCGTCCGCTGCGCTCGTGCAGGTTGATGTAGACGGTGTCCTTGGTGCCCGGCATGAAGATCCGGTGTGTGGTGCCGTCGCCCCACTGGACGTCCGCGCCCTCGATGTTGGTGCCCCGCTTGTTCAACTGATGGGGTATCGAACGCCAGTTGAGGCCGGGGTCGCTCAACGACGGGTTCGTGTCCCCGCCGCGGTCGCTGTAGCTGTACTGCCCGGTGAGGACGACCTTGCTGCCGGGCCGGCTGTGGACGTTGACGTCACTGCCGTACTCCCGCTGGTAGAAGTCCTGGCGCAGGGTGATCGTCTGGTCCAGCGGGGTGTCGATGATCCAGGAACCCTGGTTGAGGATCGCGCGGGCGCCGGGCAGCGCCACGGGGTACTCGGGGCGGCCGACGGCCATGCCGGTGCCGTTGTCGATGACCCCGGAGAAGGGGTGGGTGCCGGCCAGGTCGAGGGTGCCCCACATGTTGCGGGGCTGGGTGACCAGGCCGGATCCGCTGATGGTGCCGATGTTGAAGGTGCGGGTGAGTGACAGGCGCAGGGTGCCGTCGACGCGGATGTTGAGCTGGTTGAGCCGATAGCCGGGGGTGTTGTACGGGAAGTGGCCGATCAGTCCGGTGCCGCCGCCGGTGCCGTACTGCAGGGTGGTGCCGCGGTCGACCGTGATCGCGGGCGGGTCGGGGCGGGTGACCGTCGTGTACGGGTGGTTGCCGCCCTGGGTGCGGACGATCTGCCGCTGCCGGGCCTTCGGCAGGGTGAAGTCGCTGTCCTTGGCGAGGACCAGCGTCCCGCCGCCGCGGACGGTGAGCGTTCCCTCGCCGCGCAGGACGCCGTCGTACGTCGTCGTCCCGGAGGGCACGCTGATCACCGTGTCGCCGGTGAGGGTGACGTCCCGGTTCGCGAGCACGTCGGCGGTGACGTCCCGGACGCCGGCGGCCACGGCCGGGGGAGCGGTGGCCAGGAGGGCGGCGACGGCGGCGAGGGCGCCGACGGCCGCGCTGGAGGGGTGGAGGGGGGTGCGCACGGGTCGGAGACGGTCCGGGGCCACCGCCGATAACAGAAATTCGCGGCCCCGCCGAAATCCTCCGGGTTCCGCCCGACCTCCTCCGGAAAAGGCTTTCTATCAAGTCCCGTCAGACCCGTTGACCTGCTGGTAACACACCCTTACCTTTTCGGCGTTCGTCATTCCACATGTTGTTCGCAGTCTCGAACGTTTCCGCAGCCCCGAACACACCTGTAGTCCCGTGAAGGTGGTCGTTCCCCGAGAGGTATCCCCATGAGACGTGTGTACGCCACCCTGCTCGCCCTCTGTCTGGCGCTGATCGGCGCCCTCGCCACCGCCGGTCCCGCCCAGGCCGCGGCCGTGACCGTCCCCAACGGCGTCCAGTTCACCGACACTTCCGGCGCCGTCGTGCACGCGCACGGCGGCGGAGTCATCAAGGTCGGCAGCTACTACTACTGGTTCGGTGAGGACCGCAACGCGGACAACACCTTCCGGTACGTGGACGCCTACCGTTCCACCGACCTGAAGAACTGGGAGTTCAGGAACCACGTCCTGACCCAGTCCAGCGCCTCCGAGCTCGGCACCGCCTACATCGAGCGGCCGAAGGTCGTCTACAACGCCTCCACCGGCAAGTTCGTGATGTGGATGCACAAGGAGAACGGCACCGACTACAGCGAGGCCCGTGCGGCCGTCGCCGTCTCCGACACCGTCGACGGCACCTACACCTACCAGGGCAGCTTCCGCCCCCTCGGCTCCTACATGTCCCGTGACATCACCACGTTCGTCGACACCGACGGCACCGGGTACATGATCTCCGCCGCCAACGAGAACTACGACCTGCACATCTACAAGCTCACCGCCGACTACACGGCCATCGACAGCCTGGTCGCCAACCCCTGGGCGGGCGGCCACCGTGAGGCGCCGGCCCTGTTCAAGCGGGGCGGCGTCTACTTCATGCTCACTTCGGGCGCGACCGGCTGGAACCCCAACCAGCAGCAGTACGCCACCGCGACCAGCCTGTCCGGCCCCTGGACGTCGATGACGAACGTCGGCGACTCCACCGCCTACGGCTCGCAGACCGCCTACGTCCTCCCGATCCAGGGCACTTCGGGGACGTCGTACCTCTACATGGGCGACCGCTGGGGCAACTCCTTCAGCGGCACCGTCAACGACTCCCGTTATGTGTGGCTGCCGTTGACCTTCCCGACCTCGACGACCCTGTCCATGTCCTGGTACCCGGAGGTCACCGTGGACACGTCCGCCGGGACGGTGACCGGCACCAGCGCCACCTACAACACCCTGATCGCCCGGCACTCCGCCAAGTGCGCCGACGTGACCAGCCAGTCGCTGTGGCAGGGCACCCAGATCAAGCAGTACACCTGCAACGGCGGCAACAACCAGAAGTACTGGTTCAAGTCGGTCGGCAGCGGCTACTACCAGCTGGTCGCCCGCCACAGCTCCCTGTGCGTGCAGGAGAACGCGAGCACCGTCAGCCAGGAGAACTGCGACTCCTCCGCCACCACCCAGCAGTGGTCCGTCACCGCCAGCGGCAGCTATGTGAACATCAAGTCCCGGGCGAGCGGCAAGTGCCTCGACGTGAGCGGCGCGTCCACCGCCAACTCGGCCGCCGTCATCACGTACACCTGCAACAGCGGCACGAACCAGCAGTGGACGCAGGGCTCATGACGTGACGTCAGGCGAGCAGGTCGATCGCGTCGATCGATGTGCCCGCGCTGAGGAACGACGTCGTCCCCGAACCGCTCGCCACGTAGATCTTCAGCTGGTTGTAGGCGCCGGTGTCCGTCAGCCAGGCGGACGCCGGCACGCTGTACGTGAAGGTGTAGTTGTTGCCCCGGTAGGAGCCCACGGTCAGCGACCGGGTGCTCGGCTGGGTGGGCGGGGAGGGGACGGCCGAGGTCCAGGTGTCGTTGACGACGATCTGGGGTCGGCCGTTGGCGTAGGCCGTCGTCACGCCGATGCGCAGGGTGTGCGCGGCGGCGGCCTGGGCGGCGGTCAGCCGGAAGTGGACGATGAGGCCGCTGTTGACGTCCTTCCACAGATAGCAGGGGAAGGCGGAGGTCTCGGTGCCGCTGCCGATGACGACGTTTCCGGTCCAGGAGGCGGCCCGTACGTCGGAGGGGTGCGCGTACGTCATCAGGTCGGCGTTCTTGAAGCCGCCGGGCGTGCCGTTCCAGTCGCCGATCCGCCAGATCGCGCTCGCGTTGCTCGGGTCGTTCGAGGACGGGATGGCGATGGTGTTGAGGGTGGTCGTCCCGCCGGCGGATACGGTCACCTGTGTACTGTATACAGCCAACTCGCCTTTGTAGACGGTCAGCGTGTACGTCCCCGGCAGCGCCCCGCCGATGGAGAAGTAGCCGTCCGAGGCCCGCGCCGACCCCCAGTACTGGGCGGCCGAGTTGGCGAGCCCGACCGTGTACGGATACGCCGTGTTCCTGCCGCTGATGCCGACGCCCGCCACCCGGCCCCGGCCGCTCGCGGAGACGTATCCGGAGATGCCGAGGGAGTCCGCCCAGGACGTGGTCAGGGTGCCCGGGTAGAGGGACGAGGAGGGGGCGCCGCCGTCCGTGAACGCGATGACGTACGGTCCCTGGAGGCCGAAGCGCTGGGCCTCGGTCTGGTTCTCGCCGTAGTAGAGGATCTCGTACAGGCCGCCGCCGTCCGCGCTCTGGTGGCGCAGCAGGGAGCGGTAGAACGGGCCGCCGGAGGCCTTCTCGTGGTTGCTGCGGACGATCCACAGTCCGACGGATCCTGTAGACCATCCGATGTAGCTGTAGTCGATCGCGCGCAGCTTGGAGTAGTGCTTGGAGCGGGTCTGGCCGTCGGACTTCGCGAACACGTCCGAGGCCTCGATGGTGGAGGACGTGTACGTGTAGGAGTCGGGCTCGTCGTTGAGGAACAGGCCCTTCTTCACACGCACGATGTAGCGGGTGGCCGAGACCGAGGTGTCGGCCTTGTTGGTCCAGAGGTAGACGTTGTTCTCGCCGCTGCGGGCCGCGTAGTAGTGCTTGAGCGTGCCGTAGGCGACCGAGACCAGGATCGTCGAGCCGGACTGGGCGATCGTCACCGTCGAGGTGCCGAGGCCGGATTCGATGTGCGAGTTCTTGCCGTCGTAGCCCTGGTACTCGGTGCCCTTGTAGACCAGCGAGGTCAGGTCGCCGTTGGTCTTGCTGACCTTGAAGACGAGGCTCGCGCCGGTGTCGACGACGTAGTTCGAGCCGTCGTCGCTCCAGCCGAACGCGGCCGCGGCGGCGGGGGAGGCGAGCGGGCCGGCGAGGGCGGCGGTACCGGCGGCGGCAGCGGCGGAGAGGACGAAGGTGCGGCGTCGGACCGGGTGGCTGTCGGATCCGGACATGGGGGGAGCCTCCTTCGGGAGGTGTGGGGTGTGCGGGTGTGGGAGAGAGTGACAGTTGAATCGATTTCGCGAAAGGGCTTTCACCGGTGGGAGGTTGGCAATCTCGTGAAATCGGTCCAAGGTCTAGAAAGCGCTTGCCAATGGCGGTACGGTCCAGCCGCCAGGACTGCCGCCGTGACGGAGGAGCCCCAGTGAGACGTTTCACCATCGCCGTGCCGACGGCACTGGCCCTGACCGCCGTCCTCACGGCCCTGCCCGCCACCGCGCAGGCGCACGAGCACCGCCCCGCGCCTCTCGGCATCGACCACTGCACCGCCGACGCCTGCCATTTCGACGTCCCGTCCGGCACCTACGACGTCCGGGTCGTCCTCGGCGGCGACGCCGACTCCAGCACCTCGGTCAGCGGGGAGACCCGGCGGGCGCTGCTCGCCGAGACCGCCGTCCCGGCCGGCGCACGCGTCGTCCGCAGCTTCACGGTGAACGTCCGTACGCCGGAGGGCGAACCGACCGGCGCCGAGGGAACTCCGGGGCTGGATCTGGCACTCGGCGGCACCGCACCCGCCCTCGCCGACATCCGGGTCACTCCCGCCCGGCACGCCCGGCAGATCTTCCTCGTCGGCGACTCCACCGTCTGCGACCAGCCCGGCGACCCCTACACCGGCTGGGGCCAGGAGCTGCCGCAGTATCTGCGCCGGGGCGTCTCGGTCGCCAACTACGCGGACTCCGGCGAGAGCACGGTCACCTACCTGCAGAACCCCCAGCTGTGGGGCACCGTCCAGCCCCTGATCCGCCCCGGCGACCTGGTCCTGATCCAGCTCGCGCACAACGACAAGACGACCGACGAGGTGACGTACCGCGCCAATCTGGAGACACTGGTGGCGGGTGTGCGGGAGAAGGGCGGCAGGCCGGTTCTCGTCACCCCCATCGTGCGCCGCTGGTTCAACGCCGACGGCACACTGAACAACGGAACGGCCCTGCTGGTCAACGGACTCGGCGTCGACCACCCGGCGGTGATCCGCTCGGTCGCCGCCGACCGGGACGTACCGCTGATCGACCTCACCGCCCGGACCAAGGCGCTGGTGGAGTCCCTCGGCGTCGAGGGCTCCAAGGCGCTCTACCTGTACAACGAGAAACGCGACAACACGCACACCTCCGTGCACGGAGCCACGGTCTACGCGGGCCTGGTCCGCGACGAACTCGTCGCCCAGCACCTGGTGCCCCGGGGCACCGTACGGGTGGGATGAACTCCTGGGGGCGCCCCGACCGGAACCGGGACGCCCCCAGGGCCTGACCCCCACGGGACCAGAAACCGCACCGCTCCGGACCGGCCCGGACCAGGACCCGCCCACCCCCGACCCACCGCGCGCCGAGAGAGAAACCGCCGATGCACCTGCCGCCGCCCGACCCCGCCCTGAGCCCCCGCACCGGTTACGGCCGCGCCCACTGGGAGGCCGCCGCCGACGCCCTGCTGGCCGCGGTGGAGCCGTACGCCACCGAGGACCGGGCCCTCTACCACTTCCCCGGCGACCGGCAGAGCTGGTCGGGCCGCCTCTCCGACGGACTGGAGGGCTACGCCCGCACCCTGCTCCTCGCCGCGTTCCGCCGCGACGAGACGGCCCTGCAGCGGTACGCGGACGGACTCGCGGCCGGCGTCTCGGGCGTCTGGCCCCGCATCGAGGACCGCAGCCAGCCGCTCGTCGAGGCCGCGTCGATCGCCCTCGCGCTGCGGCTGACCCGCCCCCTCCTGTGGGACCGCCTGGACGACGCCGTACGGCAGCGGGCCGCGGACTGGCTCGGCGACGCGCTGACCGCCGAACCCTGGCCCTGCAACTGGGAGTTGTTCCCCGTCACGGTCGGCGGCTTCCTCCAGGAGATCGGCCACGAGGCCGAGGCGTCCGGCAAGGCGGTCGACCGCGGTCTGGAGCGGATCGAGCAGTGGTACGTCGGCGGCGGCTGGTACACGGACGGCGACGGCCGGAAGTACGACTACTACAACGGCTGGGCGATGCACCTGTATCCGGTGCTGCACGCATGGCTCGCGGACGACAGTCGACTGCTGACTGTATACGGCGGCCGGTTGGCCACCCACCTCACCGACTACGCCCGCCTCTTCGGCGGCGACGGCGCCCCGATGCACCAGGGCCGCTCCCTCACCTACCGCTTCGCGACCACCGCCCCCCTGTGGCTGGGAGCCCTCACCGGCCACACCCCGCTGTCGCCCGGCGAGACCCGCCGACTGGCCTCGGGCGCGCTGAAGTACTTCCTGGAGCGGGACGCCGTGGACGAAAGCGGGCTGCTCACCCTCGGCTGGCACGGCCCCGACCCCGCCGTCCTCCAGGGCTACTCGGGCCCCGCCTCCCCCTACTGGGCGAGCAAGGGGTTCCTCGGCCTGCTGCTGCCCCCGGACCACGAGGTGTGGACGGCCGCCGAGGAGCCGGGCCCCGCGGAACGCGAGGACGCGGTGACAGCGGTCGCCGCGCCCAACTGGCTGGTGCAGTCGACGTCCGCGGACGGTGTGGTCCGGCTGCACAATCACGGCAGTGAGGACGTCCGCTACGACCCGTACTACACCCGGCTGGCGTACTCGACGGTGACGGCGCCCTCGCCCGCCTCCGACCACTCGTCGGCGTACGACAACAGTGTGATCGTCGGGGGAGACCCGAGTCGTACGGGTATCGAGCCGCTGGGCGCCGGGGACGGCTGGGTGGC
The DNA here is from genome assembly GCF_040630255.1 of Streptomyces sp. NPDC005820. NCBI lineage: Bacteria > Bacillati > Actinomycetota > Actinomycetes > Kitasatosporales > Streptomycetaceae > Streptomyces > Streptomyces sp. NPDC005820. The sequence goes on along the minus strand of NZ_JBEXXE010000021.1, from coordinate 140,928 downwards.
CTCGCGGCACACCGTGGGGGGTGGGGTACGGGTGACCAGCGTCGTGCTCGCGCACGGGGCGACGGAGGTGCGGGCCCATCTGGTGACGGGGGCGGAGCCGGGCACGCCGGTGCGGGTCACGGGATGGACTGCCGGGGACGGGCTACGGGCGGAACTCGTCCCGGTCCACGGCCTGGAGGTCCCCGCCGGGGAGGCCTCCACCGGCACCCCCGCCGACTCCCTCGCAGGTACTACGGGTACGACGGGAGACGGCGCCACCCTCTTCGTCGCGCTGGCCCGGCTCACCGCCGCGCCGGACACCGTCCCCCTGGAGGAGACGGTGTCCGTGCGGGCGGAGGAGCCGGACGGGATCCGGGTGCGCTGGAGCGGTGGCCCGGAGGTCCGGGTGACCCTGTCGGGGGACGCCGTACGGGTCAGGGCTTGAGGCGGGCGATCCGCAGGGTCGTCGTGGTCGGCGAAGCCCCCGTGAGCGGCTTGGCGTAGGTCGGGGTCACCGGGGCGTACGCCCAGGTCAGCGTCCCGTCCTTGAGGACCGCGAGGTCGCCGCTGATCCGGGTGCTCACCACCTTGTCCGCGCTCTGGAACTTGCCGTTCCAGTCGATGAGACGCAGATGGGTGCCGGTGAACGTGCCCGTGCAGGTGCCCGAGGCGCACTTGGCGTTCTTCAGGGACTCCCAGGACACCAGGAGCCGGTCCTTGCCGTACGGGGCGACGTGGACGTTGACGTTCTCGGTGCCGGCCGCGCTGGTGAGGTAGACCGCCTTGCCGGGGCCGGAGTTGCGGTTCTTCATGAAGGCGACGGCGACCTGGTGGGTGCTGGTCTTCGGCTTGACCGTCCAGCCGCGCCCGCTGGAGTCGTCCGGGTTCTTCTTCGCGGAGGCGGCCCCGCGGGAGGCGAACGCGGTGGCGTACCGGCCGGTGGAGGACTTCACGAGGTCACCCGTACGGCTTGGGAACGTGCCGCCGCAGTAGCCGGCCCAGCACTGCTCGCGCTGCACGACCGGAGCGACGTCCGGAGCGCCGATCTTCGTGGAGACGAACAGCCCTGAACGCCAGTCGTCGAAGCACAAAGACGTGAACGCGCCGGTGGTCTCGGCGTGCAGCGCGATGCCTTCGTTGTGGCTGCAGCCCCAGCCCCAGCCGCCGCTGAGCTTGGCGCCCTTGGCGCTGACGTACTGCAGCTTGTCGCCGAAGTGCCCGTCGGCGAAGCCGCCCGCGCCGTGCACGACGAAGTAGGCGCCGTACTTGGTGCCGTTCCAGGTCAGCTGGCCGTCGAGCCCCGGGGACGTGTCGTTCGACGCGGTGCCGGTGAGCTTGGTGCGGAAGGTCTGCTTGCCGTTCGTGTACCGGATGATCGCGGCCGCCGTCTCCTTCCACTTGTTGCTGTCGGAGACCCGGGTGAGCAGCGCGAAGCCGTTGTTGTGCGCGACCAGGCCGCCGACCTCCTTGGCCCCCTTGACGACCGTGTCCGCGCCCGAGCGCTTCCCTGCGGCGGTCAGCGGGGTGACGTGGATGCCGTCGGCGGCGGGCCAGGCGACCCGCAGCGTGCCGTTCGGGGCCACCGCGGTCGTCGTCCGCGTCCACTCGCGCGTGTTGTTGTACCCGGCCGACAGGTAGGGGAACTTGGCGGTGAGGGCCACGGCGGTGGTGGTGGGGGTGAGGTTCGGGGCGGTGGTCGTGGCGGCCCCGGCGGTGGCGTACCACGCGCCGGCGAGCACCCCGGCGGCCGCCAGCGCGCCGATCGCGGGCTTGCGGGCCGCGCGGATGCGGCGATGGCGCGTTGTGCGTCGAGCAGATGTCATGGCCTGTTGTTGCCACCGGGGCGGGAAAGGGTTGCCGGGGCGGAAGAGGATTCCTGCGTCTGCCGCGGACGACTTTGTAGGGGGCTGATTTTGCGTTGCCGCGGGTCACGGCGTGCACCACAATCCCCGCATGACTTCCGCCATCCGCCATGTGACGATCGACTGTTCCGACGCCTACGCCGTCGCCGTGTTCTGGTCCGAGGTGCTCGGTCTGCCCCTCCACGAGGACGACAAGCCCGGCGACGAGGAGGTGTTGATCGAGGGCGCGGGCCTGCTCTTCGTCACCGTGCCCGAGGCCAAGACGATCAAGAATCGCGTTCACCTCGACATCGAGCCGCAGGACCGCACCCGGGAGGAGGAGGTCGAGCGGCTGCTCACCCTCGGCGCCACACTGGTCGCCGACCGGCGCAGGCCCGACGGCACCGGGTGGGCCCTTCTCGCGGATCCGGAGGGCAACGAGTTCTGCGTGGAGCGCAGCACGGCGGAGCGGGCGGCCGCCGCGGCGGGCTGACCGGCGGTCTCCGTATCGGGCCACCGACGGCCACGCTTCGGCCGGCGCCGAAGAATCGGGTCCCTAGCCTGCCCGTATGACCCCCTTCGCCGCACTCCATCACGCCGGCCCCCCGCTCCTGCTGCCCAACGCCTGGGACCACGCCTCCGCGCTGGCCCTGGCCGGACTGGGTTTCCCGGCGATCGGAACGACGAGTCTGGCCGTCGCCGCGGCCGCCGGTCTGCCCGACGGGGAGTCGGCGACCCGTGACGAGACCCTCCGCCTCGCCCTCGTCCTCGGCTCGCAGCCGTTCCTTCTCTCCGTGGACGCGGAGGACGGATTCAGCGAAGACCCGGACGAGGTGGGGGAGTTCGCGCGGCGGCTCGCCGCCGTGGGAGCGGTCGGCGTCAACCTGGAGGACGCGCTCGGGCCCGCCGACCGGCACGCCGCGAAGATCTCCGCCGTGAAGCGGGCCGCACCCGGCCTTTTCGTGAACGCCCGTACGGACACGTACTGGTTGGGCCGGAAAGCGGACGAAGGTGAGAGGTGGCGCGAGACCCTCACCCGCCTCGACGTCTACCAACAGGCGGGCGCGGACGGTGTGTTCGTCCCGGGGCTGACCGATCCGGCGCGGATCGCCGACCTCGCAGCCCGCCTCGACGCGCCCCTGAACGTCCTCTTCTCACCGGCCGGCCCGACCGTCCCGCGACTCGCCGGGCTCGGGGTGCGCCGGGTCAGTCTGGGCTCGCTGCTGTACCGGCGGGCGCTCGGCGCCGCGCTGGAGGCGGTGACCGAGATCCGCGCCGGCCGCGCGCCCGAGGGGAGGACACCGTCGTACGGCGAGGTCCAGACCCTCGGCACCCCCGACCCGCCGGAGTGACTCCCCGGCGCTCAGGCCTCCCCGGCGGCCTCCCTCGGCCAGTGCGTCAGGGCCGTGTGCAGCGCCTCGATCGCCTTCTCCCACGACCGCTGTACGTCCCGGGGCGCGCCGAACGATCCACCGGCCTCCAGCGCGCAGTAGCCGTGGAAGGTGCTGCGCAGCAGCCGGACGGCGTCGGTGAGGTCGGGTTCGGTGAGGCCGTAGGCGCGGAGCATGCCGTGGGTGATCTCGGCGGTGCGGCGCATCGCGGCGGAGTCGACGGCGACGTCCTGGTCGATACGGATCTGCGCGGCCGCGTACCGCCCGGGGTGCTGGAGGGCGTACTCGCGGTAGGCCCCGGCGAACGCGGCGAGCGCGTCCTTGCCGGCGAGCCCGGCGACGGCCGGCGCGATCCGGTCGATCATCTCGCCGCCGACGAACAGGGCGAGCCGGGTCCGCAGGTCCTTGAGGTTCCTGACGTGGGAGTACAGGCTCGCGTCCTTGACGCCGAAGCGCCGGGCCAGCGCCGAGAGGGTGACGGCGTCGGAGCCGGCCTCGTCGGCCAGTTCGGCGGCGGCCGCGACCAGACGGTCGGCGGTGAGGCCGGCTCGGGGCATGGGGTCCGCCTTGGGTGCTCGGGCCTGGACAGGTCGGGAGCGATCCTAGAGGAGGCCGGTCCCCGTCACCCGAAGGCCGACGGCCGACCGCTCAAGCTCCTTTTCCCGTGGGCGAGTTGACTCCCGGGCATTGTGAGACGACACTCTCACGTCATGGATGCGGGCAACCGTCTGGGCGATGTCGAGGTCACCGATCCCAAGGCCATGCGGGCGCTCGCGCACCCGGTGCGGCTGGCCGTCCTGGAGCGGCTGCAGCGGCACGGGCCCGCCACGGCCACCCAGCTCTCCCCGCACGTCGGCGCGACCCCCTCCGTGACCAGCTGGCATCTGCGCCACCTCGCCGGCTTCGGGCTGGTCCGGGACGCCGAGGCCGGGACGGACCGGCGGGAGCGGCGCTGGGAGTCGGTGGGCCCGGGCTTCCGGTTCCGGGCGCCCGAGGACGAGGAGGGCCGCTCGGCCGCACGGGTCCTGGCCGCGGAGATGTTCGCGCGGACCGCCGAACTCCCGCTGCGCTGGCTCACCGGGACAGAACCGGACCTGGAGCCGGAATGGGCGGCCTTGGCGGGCGGGCTGAACAGCCGGATCGTCGTCACCGCCGAGGAACTGGCCGGGCTGCAGGAAGCCGTCGAGGAACTCCTCGCGCCGTACGTCGCCCGCAAGGGGGAGCGGTGGCCGCCCGGGAGCCGGGGCGTGCGGGTCATCACGTACACACTCCCCGAGGGCGCCGCGGAGTGAGGGCGGGCCGGGGCTCGTTGTGGCGTGACCGCCGGTTCCTGCGGTTCTGGGCCGGTCAGACCGTCTCCCAGTGCGGCGACCGGGTCTCCGACCTGGCGCTGCCGCTGATCGCGGTGGGCGCGCTGCACGCCTCCGCCGCCGAGGTGGCCTGGCTGACGGCGCTCGTCTGGGTGCCGAACCTGTTCGGGCTGTTCCTGGGCGCCTGGGTCGACCGGCGTCCCGGCAAACGCCGGCTCATGATCGGCACCGATCTGGTGCGCGCCGCGCTGCTGCTCACCCTGCCGGTCGCGGCGCTCCTGGACGTGCTCACCCTGGGCCACCTGTACGCGGTGGCGGCACTGAGCGGGGCCGCGGCGGTGGTGTTCGGGGCGGCGTACCAGAGCTTCTTCGCCCACCTCGTGCCGCAGACCTCGTACCTCGACGCCAACAGCAAGCTCGCCGCGAGCCGTTCGGTGTCCTTCGTGGCCGGTCCCGCCCTGGGCGGCGGCCTCGTCCAGCTGCTGACCGCGCCCGTCGCCGTCGCGGCCGACTGTCTGTCCTTCCTGGCGTCGGCGCTGCTGCTGCGGCCGGTCCGCGTCGACGAACCGGCGCCCGCCGACCCCGACGGGCCGTCCCTGCCGCGGCTCGCCCGGGAGGGGTTCGCCTTCGTCCTGCGTCAGCCGGTGCTGCGGGCGAGCCTCGGCTGTTCGGCGACCGTCAACTTCTTCACCTTCCTGACCGGCACCGGCCTGCTGGTGCTGTTCGCCGACCGTGAGCTGGGGCTGTCGCCGGCCGCGACCGGACTGGCCTTCGGGGCGGGGGCGCTCGGGGCGCTCCTCGGGGCGGTGACCGCGCCCGCGCTGTCCCGGCGGATCGGCCTAGGCCGCAGCATCGCGGTGGGCGCCGTCCTGTTCCCGGCGCCCCTCGCGCTGCTCTGGGCCGCCCAGGGGCCGCTCCTCGCCCGCGCCGCGGTGCTGGCGGCCTCCTGGTTCCTCGCCTCGTTCGGCGTCATGATCTTCGACGTCAACCTCAACTCGCTGGACACGGCGGTGACTCCGGACGGCCTCAGGGGCCGGGTCATCGGCGCGTACAGCACGGTCAACTACGGGGTGCGGCCCGTGGGCGCCCTGGTCGGCGGCGGACTCGCCACCGCCGTGGGCCTGCGGGCGGCCTTCACCGTGGCCGCCGTCGGCGGCGCGCTGTCGGTGCTGTGGCTCCTGCGCTCACCGATCCCGGGCATCCGCGACCTGGACGACCTCCCGCAGCCCGAGCGGGCGGCCGGTGTCACCCTGCCGGAGCCCGCGCCGGTCACGCGTTCGGATTGAGACCGTTCGACAGCCCCGTGTACGCCGGCTTCGCCGCGTAGCTCTCGTTGTACGGCAGGGCCGCCCCGTATCCGCTGAACGTGCCCGGCACCCACGAGTACTTGTCGGTGACGCCCCACAGCGTGACCCCGGCGCACCGCGCCACACCGAGGCAGTTCTCGCTCGCCGTCTTGTAGTCGGTGGACTGCTGGGCGAGTTCGGCGGAGGAGGCGGGCAGCGGGATACGGATGTCGAGTTCGGTGACCGACACTTCCAGGCCGAGGTCGGAGAACCGCTTCAGGTTCGCCTTCATCGACGACGGCAGCTTGCCCACCTCGAAGTGCGACTGGAAACCGACGCCGTGCAACGGCACGCCCTGCGCGAGGAGTTGCTTCGCCAGCGCGTACAGGGCGTCGCTCTTGGCGTTGTCCGCCTCGATGTTGTAGTCGTTGATGTACAGCTTCGCGGCGGGATCGGCGGCGTGCGCCCACTTCAGCGCGTTGGCGATGTAACCGGTGCCGAGCTTGTCCTGCCACAGCGAACCACGCATCGAACCGTCCTCGTTGAACGCCTCGTTGACCACGTCCCAGGCGTACACCTTGCCCTTGTAGCGGCCGGCCTCGGTGTCGATGTGGCTCTTGAGGATGGAGTTCAGCTCGGTCGCGGAGAAGTTGCCGTTCTTCAGCCAGGACGGCAACTGCGCGTACCAGACGAGTGTGTGGCCCCGTACGCCCTGGTTGTGCGCGGCGGCGTGCGCCACCAGCCGGTCGGCGGCGGCCCAGTTGAAGCTGCCCCGGCTCGGCTCGACCGCGTCCCACTTCATCGCGTTCTCCGCCGTCACCGAGTTGAACTCCCGGTCCAGGACGGCGGTGTACGACGCGTCGGACGTCAGCGGCGTGTCCCCGACCGCCGCGCCGATCCTCACGCCGCGCCCGTCGGCGTACCCGCGCAGGGTGGTGGCGGCCGAGGCCTCGGGCGTCAGATGCGGCAGCGCGACGGCCGCGGCGGCGACGAGCGCGCCCGCGACGGTGAGCGGGACGGGACGCAGGATGCGGCGCCGGCGGCGGTGGTTCACCGGGGTGTGGGGCACGGTGCCTCCTCGGGGTGGGGGGAGCGGCGATGGGGGTGCTTCCCCTCCTGGTCGCCGCCGACGGCCGTAAGGTTGCCGGGGAACCGGCGGGCGGAGGGGGACGGGTGGCGTACCGGGCGCGCAGCGGCCGCACACGGCGGACCGCTCCGAACGGTGGCGAGCGACCCCTGTGGCGGCAGCGCGACTTCGGGATCTTCTGGGCCGCGCAGACCCTGTCCTTCCTCGGGGACTCCTTCGCGCTGGTCGCCCTGCCCCTGCTGGTCCTGCAGGCCACCGGCTCGCTCGCCCGGATGGGCCTGCTCACGGCGGTCGGCGGCGCCGCCTCGGTCCTCGCGGCCGTGTTCGCGGGCACGGTCGTGGACCGGGTCGACCGGCGGCGTCTGCTCATCGTCTGCGACCTGGTCCGGATGGTGCTCTACGGGCTGATCCCGCTGGTGTGGCTCGCCGGACCGCGGATCTGGCTGCTGTACACCGTGCTGCCCGTGTGCGAGGCCGTGGGCATGCTGTTCGCGGTCGGCTATGTCACGGTGGTCCGCGGTCTGGTCGGCACCGCGCAGCTCACCGAGGCCAACGGCCGCCTGAACGCGACCGCCGCCACGGCCGGCATCCTCGGGCCCCTGTGCGCCGGTCTGCTCGCCGGCCGGGCCGGGCCGGCCGCCGCGGTCGGCGTGGACGCGGCCAGCTTCGGCGTCTCGGCCGCCTGCCTGGCCGCCGTACGGATCCGGCGGCGGCCCGCGGACGAGGAGCCGGCGGAACGGGCCGGGCTGTGGCGGGATCTGCGGGCCGGGGTGGCGTTCCTGTACGGCCATCCGGTGCTGCGGGCGCTGACCGGCCTCCTCTTCGTCTTCAGCTTCCTCACCCTCGGCCTCAACGACCTGGTCGTCTACCACCTCAAGTACGACCTCGGCCACGACGACGGCACGGTCGGCACCGTCATGGCGGTCGGCGCTCTCGGCACCGTCGCGGGGTCCCTGCTCGTCGCCCGGGTCCGCCGCAGGCTGGGCTTCGGACCGACCTGGACGGCGGCGGTCGCCGTGAGCGGCCTCGCCGTCGCGGGCCTCGGCCGGGCCCGGGACGTGCCCGTCGTCGGCGCCCTCGCCGCCGTCTTCCTGGCCTGCGTGGCCGTGGCCGGCACCTGCTCGTTGTCGCTGCGCCAGGAGGTCACCCCCGAACCCCTGCTGGGCCGGGTCACCTCCGCGTTCTGGACCCTCCAGTACGCGGCGGCGCCCGTCGGCGCGGCCGTGCTGACCTGGACGGCGGAACACCACGGCACGGCCCCCGTGGCCCTGGCGGCGGGCGCGGCCTGCGTCCTGCTCGCCGGGGTCGCCCTGCTGACGCCGGTGCGCCGGGCCGGGCGGCGGTGACCGGTCACCGCCGCGCCGGGACCGTTCACCCCGTCCGTCTCCGCGCGGGCAGCCCCGTCGCGGGGAGAAGCGCCAGCGCGAGCAGGGCGGCGGCCACCAGACAGGCGGTGCGGAAACCCGCCGGATCCAGGCCCGCCGAGCCCAGGACCACGGACACGAGGGCCGTGCCGGCCGACGCGCTCACCTGCGCGTTGATGCTCAGCGCCGTGGACGCCGCGGCCAGCCGCTCCTTCGGCAGGTCGCGGCTCGCCGTCGTCATCGTCGGCATCAGCACCATCCCGGCGCCCACCCCCAGCATCACCGTGGCGGCGACCGGCCGCCAGGCGGGCACGTCCTCCAGTCCGAACTGCAGGCCCGTCAGCGCCATCCCGAGGGCGCCCACGGCGATCCCGGCCCGGATCAGCCGCCGCGGCGACACCTTGTCGACGCTCCGCGCCGCGACCTGCATGGTCGTACCGACCGCGAGCCCGACCGGCACCCCCAGCAGCCCCGTCCCCGTCGGGCTCCAGCCGCGCACCTGCTGCCAGTACACCGGCCCGAGCAGCATCGACCCGAAGTAGCCGCAGCTGAACAGCGCCAGGACGGCGACACTCACGCCGAACGTGCGGTCGGCCAGCAGCCGCAGATCCAGCAGCGGGTGCCGTACCGACAGCGCCCGCCCCGTGAAACCGGTGATCAGGGCCGCTCCCGCCACCGCGGGCACCAGGGCGGCCGGTGCGGTGAAGTCGCCCCGCTCACCGCCGTGCGCCAGCCCGAACAGCAGCAGCGCGAGGCCCGGGGAGAGCATCAGCAGACCGGGCACGTCGAGCCGGGGCGCGGGCGCGGCGCCACGGGGCGGGTCCGGGCGCAGCAGCTTCGCCGCGAGCACCGACGCCACCGCTCCGACGGGCAGGTTGACCAGGAAGATCCAGCGCCAGGACAGCGCGTCGAGCAGCCAGCCGCCGAGCACCGGGCCGGCCACCGGGCCGACCAGGACCGGCAGCCCGAGCAGGGCCATCGTGCGGCCGTAGCGCTCCCGGTCGGCGACCCCCATCGCCATCGCCATGCCGACGGGCATCAACAGGCCGCCGCCGAGCCCCTGCACGGCCCGGAACACGATCAGGCTCACCATGTCCCAGGCGCAGGCGGCGAGCAGCGACCCGAGGGTGAACAGAACGAGCGCGAGGAGATACGTGCGTCTCGCGCCGAGGCGTGCCATCGCCCAGGCGGCGGTCGGAACGACGGCGGCCAGCGCCAGCGTGTACGCCGTGACCGTCCACTGGGTCGTCTCCAGCGGGGCGTGGAACGCCTCCGACAGGCTGCGCAGCGCGACGTTGACGATCGTGGTGTCGAGCACCGACATCACCGAGCCGATCACGACGACGAGGAGCGTGCGGTTCAGGACGGCTGCGGAATCGGTTCCCGGTGCGGTGTCCACGGCCCGTGCCGTTGTCATGCCGTCCGCCCCTCAGCCCTGGTAGGGATGGACTCGTCGGGCCGCCCGCAAAGCCCGGCCCCACCAGGTGAGTTGGCCGAGCATGCCCTTGGCCGCGCCCTCGCAGACGGCGGCGTCCCGGGGGCGGCCGTCCTCGCCGAGCCCGGACCACGGACCGTGCAGACTGACCGCGTCGCGTACGGTCGTGGCGTGCAACTCGGCGAAGACCAGCCGGAGTTGCTCCACCGCCCGCACTCCGCCGGCGAGTCCGCCGTACGAGACGAAACCGACCGGCTTGGCCTGCCACTGTGCGTGGTGCCAGTCGATGAAGTTCTTCAGCGCGGCCGGGAAGCTGTGGTTGTACTCGGGTGTGACGATCACGAAGGCGTCGGCGGCCGTCAGCCGCGGTGACACGTCCGCGAGCGCGGCCGCGGCCCCGGGGCTCGGCGCCGCGCCCCAGCCCGGCATGACCAGGGGCAGGTCGACGTCCGCGAGGTCGATGACGTCGAGGTCCAGGCCGTCGTGGGCGGCCGCGGCGCCGAGGAACCACTCGGCCACCCCACGGCCCTGACGGCCCTCGCGGACACTGCCGACGACGACGGCGACCCGTAAGGGGGTCTCGTCCTGGGTGGCGGCACTGGCGGCGGTGTTGACGGGCATACGTGTCCCCCTTGTTCTCCCGGTGACCCCTCAGGGGGCGGGACGGCCGTTCCGTACGGCCTCACGTCCTGAAAACTACAACGAGCGTTGTAGAAATTACAACGCTCGTTGTTATTCGCCGCCGGGTGCGTGAGGATGGGGGGCAGGTGAGGACGGGAGGAGACGCGGTGGGCGGCACCAACGACGCGTGGATGGACGCGGCGCGACGGGACTACTCGCCCCGGAAACTGGAGAAGTGGGTCGCGATGGCGGGCGCGGCCTGCACGGTCTTCGGGCGGGAGGGGTACGCGCGTGCCTCGGTCGACGCGCTCGCCGCCGAGGCCGGAGTCTCGACGCGCACCCTCTACAACCACTTCCCCGGCGGCAAGGCGCAACTGTTCCGCACGGTCGTCACCTGGACGTCCGGCGAGGTCAAGGACGCCCAGATCGCCCGGCTGCACGCCGTACTCGCCCCCGGGCGACCGCCCCGCCCCGAGGACCTGGAACGCGATCTCGTCGCCCTCGCCCGGAGTTTCGTCGACCTCATGGAGGACTACCCGAACCACTTCGCGCTGGTCCGGCACATCCACGCCGAGGCCGACCATGTGCCGCCGGAAGTGCTCGAGGCCTGGCGGGACGCCGGCCCGGGCCCGGCCGGCCAGGCCCTCGCCGAGGCGCTGGCGGGCCTGGCCGAGGCCGGGCTGCTCGACCTGCGCGGCGACGCCCCCCTCGCCGCCGCGCACTTCATGGCCCTGGTCTCGCACACCCTCACCCAACGGTCCCACTACGGGGTGCTGCCGCTGCCCAAGGAGGAGACGGAACGCCTGGTCACCGGGGGTGTCGCGGCGTTCGTCCGGGCCTATCGGATGCCGTGGGGCCCTCCGTCAGCCGTTCACCCCGGTGTACTTCCCGAGGCTCCACCGCCACAGCAGCCGTGAGCCCAGATACGCCAGGACGCCCAGCAGGGGGGAGGCCGCGGCCAGCCAGTAGGGGACGCCGGTGTCGTGGCCGTGGCCGGTGAGGACGGCGGCCGGGAAGTAGGCGACGAACGCGAGCGGAAGGCCGTAGGTCAGCAGACCGCCGACCGCCCGCGGCAGCACGTTCAGCGGGTAGCTGCCGAAGGTGCCGAGGAGTTCCTCCAGCCAGCCGCTCCAGTAGTCGGCGGCCGGGAAGCGCAGCGCGGCGCAGGCCACCGCCGTGAACAGCGCCGCCTCCAGCAGCATGCCGCCCACCACCGCCGCGACCAGATACGAGATCCGGCCCGCCGACCAGTCCAGATGACTGCGGCTGAGCGCACCCGCCATCAGGCCCGTGGCCACGGTCAGATCCCCGATGGCGTTGGTCGGGAAGTAGGCGAGCTGGACCTGCCGGTGCACCGGCATGGGGCGCAGCAGATAGATGTCGATCTTCCCTTCCTGGATCTGCCGGCCGATGAAGTGCACCCGCCCCAGCAGCAGCACCATCAGACCGTGCGCGACCATCCGGATTGCCGGGATCAGCAGCACCTCCGAGCTGTCCCAGCCGCCCATCCCGGTGAACCGGGACAGCAGCACGGTCGCGAACACGATCACCGACACCTGCCAGATCGCGCCGATCGCGATGTTCAGCAGGAACTCGGTGCGGTACTCCATCGAGGAACGGATGTTGAGCAGCGTGATGCGCCACACGATGCGCAGGGCCTTCACCGACACCTCAGCCTCCCTGCGAGATCACACGCCGCGCGGCCTGCCGCCACACCCACCGGGTGAACAGCGCCAGCACGACCACCCAGCCGGCCTGCAGGGCCAACTGGGCCGGGGCATCGGACAGTTCGATCCGTCCGATGTAGATCGACAGCGGCACGCTCAGCGTCGCCTGGAACGGCAGGAAGCCGCTCAGCCTGATGAACCAGTCCGGGAAGAACCACAGCGGCGCGTACACCCCGGACAACAGGTTCTGCGCGAAGATCAGGATCAGCATCGCGGAGTTGTTGCGGATGGTGAAGAAGCACAGCTGGTCCAGGATCAGCATCACGTAGTACAGCACCAGCTGGCCGAGCAGCAGACTGACCGCGAACACCCCCGCCACGGCCGCCGACCCGGGCGGGTCGATCACCCCGGCCGCCAGACACACCGCGTATCCGGCGAGCGCCCACGCGAAGCCGTACAACTGCTCGCCGAACGCGCGCAGCGCGTAGTACCGCTGGGGCGGCAGCGGGCGCAGATACCAGTAGACGATGGTGCCGTAGTGCATGTGCTGGATCACGCTGTCCCGGCCGGCGAACTGGTCCAACTGCCGGATACGGGAGGCGAGTACGGCCAGGACGGCGTACGTGACCGCCTGCCCCTCGTCGAGTCCGGCGGTGGTGCCGCTGCGGGAGTACAGGCCGTGCCACAGGGAGGCCACCAGCACCACCTGCACGGTCAGCCGGAGCAGGACGGCCGTCATCCGGGGCGGGGCGTACAGCTCTCCCAGCGGGGTGACGCGCGCCGTGCGCCAGGCGGGCACGGCCGCCATCACACCGCCTCCGCATGACTGTAGGCGGCCCGCATCACGTCCTCCAGATCGGCCTCGTCCAGCGCGATGTCGGTCACCTCGTACCGCTCGATGACCGCCTTCAGCGCCTGGTGCACGGTCGGCGCGGCGGACCCGTCCGGCCCGAACACCACCCGCGCGCCCTCGCGCCGGACCACCGCGATCCCCGGCAGCGCCCCGACCTGGGCCTGCGGGTCGGTGAGCGTGGCCCGCACCTGCCAGGTGGAGCCGAACGTACGGCGGATCTCGTCGAGGGTGCCGTCCAGCACCAGCCGGCCGTGGTTGACCAGCACCACCCGCTCCGCGAGCCGCTCGACCTCCGTCATGTCGTGCGTGGTCAACAGGACGGTACGGCCCCGCTGTTCGACCTGGTACCGCAGGAACTCACGGACCTGCTCCTTGACCACCACGTCCATGCCGATGGTGGGTTCGTCGAGGAACACGACCGGCGGATCGTGCAGCAGCGCCGCCGCCAGATCGCAGCGCACCCGCTGACCGAGGGAGAGATGCCGGACCCGGGTGTCCCAGAAGGAGGACAGCGCGAGGAGGTCGTCGAACTCCGCGAGCCGCGCGCTGTGTTCGGCCTTCGGCACCTCGTAGATGTCCCGGAGGATCGTGAACGACTCACGGACCGGCAGGTCCCACCACAGCTGGGTGCGCTGCCCGAACACCGCCCCGATGTTGCGGGCGTTGCGCTCCCGGTCCTCGTACGGCACCACCCCCGCGACCCGGGCCTCGCCGGAACTGGGGGTGAGGATGCCGGTGAGCATCTTGATGGTGGTCGACTTGCCGGCGCCGTTCGGGCCGAGCAGGGCGAGGAGTTCGCCCGAGTCCACGTCGAAGGTGATGTCGCTGACCGCGTGTTTGGCCACCCGTTCCGGGTCGACCAGGGACCGCAGGGCTCCGGCGAAGCCCGGGCGGCGGACGGTGGTGTGGAAGGTGCGGGACAGACCGCGCACCTGGATGGTGCCGCTCACTTGTTCAACCTCCAGTGAAGCGCGGCCGGCCGACGGGAGGCCGGCACGGCCGCGGGAGAGGTCCTCACATTCTCGGAATGTCGATCAAATGGTCAATCGATTAATCGATCGCGGACTGTCGATCGCGGACTGTCGACCGCAGACCGTCGACCGCGGACTGTCGACCGACGGTCACCCGGTGGTCGTGAACACGAACGAGAACTCGGCCGGCGCCGCGTTCAGGAAGTACTGCGGCAGGGGGCCAGGTCCGCACGACTGGGAGCCGAGACCGTGCTGGCCGTGGTCGAGGTTGACCCAGACGGTGTCGCCCGGCGTGAGATCGGTGCGGTGCCGGGCGGCGTCCAGTTGTTCGCTCGTCCAGCGGCGGGCGGTGAACCAGAACTCCGGCGCGCCCTCGATGCGCAGCCCGCCGAGCTCCGCCCAGCGGACGTCGGCGCGGGCGCCGTTCTCCTGCGGACGGACGTAGGGGGTCTGCATACGATCCACCGTCGACTGCCAACGGCCTACCGTCGACGCCATCCTGCTGTCCGGATACGCCTCACCGGGACCGCCGCCGTACCAGGTCACGGCGTCCGCCTCGGCCAGTCCGAAGCGCACGCCGAGCCGGGGCAGGGGCACGGTCCAGTCGCCCTCGGGGGTGACGGCGACGGTCAGCTGTAGGCGGTCGCCGTCCGACTGCCAGGTGTATACCGTCGACAGCCCCACCTCGCGGGCCGCCGGCGCCACCCGCGTCCGCACCCTCAGCGTGTCCTCGCCGATCTCCACCGCGTCCAGCCGGTGCCGCATCCGGTGCAGCCCCAGCTCGCGCCAGAGCGTGCTGAAGCGGACCTTGGACTGCCAGTCCGTGCCGTCGTCGTTGTCGGTGGTCGCCCGCCACACGTCCAGGCGCAGACCGGTCACCGCCACCGGGCCGATGGCGCGCAGGTCGCCCGTGCGGGCGTCGAAGACGGCCGGGCCCAGGGTGACGGTCCGTCCCTCCATCACCGGGCCGACGGTCGCGGCGACGGACGGCGCGAGACGGGCCGCGACGGGCAGCCGGCCCCGGGCCACCTCATGGCCGGCGGCCGCCCAGGTGCTGTCCTCGGCCAGTACGGCAAGGACCGTCCAGCCGGTCTCCGCGTCGGCCGGGACGCCCGCCGGGGGCTGCGGCAGCTTCATGTCCGCCGACTCGCCCGCCGCGAGCGCGGGCACCGCCAGCGTCCCCGACGCGACGGTCTCGCCCTCGGCCTCGAAGGACCAGGTGAAGGCCAGCGCCGACAGATCGGCGAAGTCCTGCTTGTTGGTCACGCGGACCGTGCCGTCGCCGGAGCCCTCGATGCCGACCGGCTCGATCACCTTCTTGAACTCGGCGAGGCCGGGGGAGGGGGTCCGGTCGGGCAGGACCAGGCCGTCGCAGACGAAGTTCCCGTCGTGCAGTTCCTCGCCGAAGTCGCCGCCGTAGGCGTAGCCGAGTGCGGGGTGCTCGATGCCGTGGTCGATCCACTCCCAGACGAAGCCGCCCTGGACCCGGTCGTGCGCCTCGAAGATCCGCTGGTAGTCGGCGAGTCCGCCCGGCCCGTTGCCCATGGCGTGGGCGTACTCGCACAGGATGAAGGGCAGGCCGCGCCGTTTGAGGGTGCCGCCGTCCCGTTCGCGGCCGATGCGCTCGACCTCCTCGTGGGAGGCGTACATCCGGGAGTACATGTCGGTGTCGCGGCAGTTCCAGTCGCCCTCGTAGTGCACGAGACGGGAGGTGTCGCGGGCGTGGATCCACTCGGCCATCGCGGTCAGTCCGCGGCCGGTGCCGGCCTCGTTGCCGAGGGACCAGATCACCACCGACGGATGGTTCTTGTCGCGTTCGACCATACGGGCGGCGCGGTCCAGGAGGGCCGGGGTCCAGCGGTCGTCGTCGACGGGGTTGTCCCGCCAGTCCTGCTCGACGAAGCCGTGGGTCTCCAGATCGCACTCGTCGATCACCCACAGCCCGTACTCGTCGCACAGGTCGAGGAAGGCGGGATGGGGCGGGTAGTGGGAGGTGCGGACGGCGTTGACGTTGTGCCGCTTCATCAGCAGCACGTCCTCGCGCATGGTCCGAAGGTCCAGGGCGCGGCCCCGCCGCGGGTGCCACTCGTGCCGGTTGACGCCCTTGAAGAGGACGGGCCTGCCGTTGACCTTGATCAGTCCGTCGGCCAGTTCCACCGTGCGGAAGCCGATCCGCAGCGGCACCCGCTCGCCCTCGGTCGTGAGGACGCCGTCGTACAGCCGGGGCGTCTCCGCCGTCCAGGGCCGGACCGGGACGGTGACCGGCTCTCCGGTCGCGACATCGATGTCGAGGGCGGGCACGGTCACCCGCCCGTCGACGTCGGAGTCGACGCGCAGGGTGCCCTCGCCCGTGACATGGTCGTAGGAGGCGTGCACGAAGAAGTCGCGCGCGGCGCCCGCCGGCCGGTGCAGCAGGGTCACGTCACGGAAGATGCCCGGGAGCCACCACTGGTCCTGGTCCTCCAGGTAGGAGCCAGACGACCACTGGTGGACGCGCACCGCCAGTACATTGCCGACAGTCTTCAGCAGACGGCCGACCGCGAACTCGTGCGCCAGCCGCGACCCCTTGAACTCGCCGAGCTCGGTCCCGTTCAGCCACACCCGGGCGCAGGACTCGACCCCGTCGAACCGGAGGACCGCGTCGCCCTCCGACAGTCCGGGCCAGTCCGCCGGCAGGTCGAAGACCCGCAGATGGTCGCCGGTCGGGTTCTCGGTCGGCACCCGGGGCGGGTCGACCGGGAACGGGTAGAGGTGGTTGGTGTAGATCGGCGAACCGAAGGCGCCCTCACCCTGAAGGACCCAGTGGCCGGGGACCGTGACCTCGGCCCAGTCCCCGGCGTCGTACCCCTCCTCGGCGAACGCGTCGTCCTCGGCGTCCGCCGTCGGCGACAGACGGAAGCGCCAACTTCCGTTGAGGGAGAGGGACTTCGCGTCCGAGGACGTGTACCAGGCGCGGGGCGCGAGCGCCCCGCTGCCCGGCGACACGTCCTCGACGTAGTCGACGGCCGTCGCACTGCCGGTAGTACCGGTAGTACCGGTGGTGCTGGTGGTGCCGGTGGTGCGGAAGGACATCTGTCTCCTAGATCAGCCCTTGATGCCGGTCTGTGCGATCCCCTGCACCAGCCAGCGCTGGAGGAAGAGGAACACGAGCAGCAGGGGCAGGATGGAAATGGCGGTGGCCATGAAGATCAGGTGGTAGTTGACGGTCTGGTTCGTCATGTACGACGACAGCGCGACCTGCACCGTCCACGCGCTCGGGTCCTGGCCGATCACCAGGGGCCACAGGAAGGAGTTCCATCCGTTGATGAAGGTGATCGTCGCGATCGCGGCGAAGAAGTTCAGCGAGTTCGGTACGACGACGCGCCAGTACGCGCCCCAGTAACCGAGCCCGTCCACCCGTGCCGCCTCCTCCAGCTCCTTGGGGAACCCCAGGAAGTACTGCCGGAAGAGGAAGCAGGTGAAACCACTGAAGAGGCCCGGGACGATGAGACCTTGGTAACTGTCCACCCAGCCGAGGGACGACACCAGCACGAAGTTCGGCACGAAGGTCACGGCCGTCGGCACCATCAGGGTGACCAGCACGGCGTAGAAGACCTTGTTGGCGTGCCGGTACGGGATGCGGGCGAGCCCGTAGCCGGCGAGCGAGCACACCAGGAGGATGCCCGAGGTGTGCAGGACGGCGACGACCACGGAGTTCCACATGGCGTGGGCGAAGTCCACCGTGGCGTCGTCGAACGGCTCGGTGATGTTGCCCCACTGGATGTCGGTGGGGAGCCACTTCCAGTTCTCGCCCGTGATCTCCTGGTCCGTCATCAGCGCGTTGCGGGTGATCAGATAGAAGGGGATCAGGAAGAGCAGCGCGGCGATGCCGGTCGCGACGTACAGGCCGGTGTTGCCGATGACCCCGCCGCCACGCCTGGCCTTGGCCGGTGTGGTGGCGGCCTTCTTGATGTCGGGTGCTGTGGTGGTCACTTGGACTCCTCACCCCTTCCGAAGCCCATGATCTTGCCTTGCAGCAGCGTGACGAGGCAGATGAGCAGGGTCAGCACGACCGCGCCCGCGCTGCCCGCGCCGTAGTTCTGGTTCTCGCCCAGCGCCATCTTGTACAGCTCGACCAGCGGCGGCTGGCCCCAGGTGGTCTTGGAGAGCAGGTTGTAGAACTCGTCGAAGGCCTGGTAGGCGGCGACGAGCAGCAGCAGGATCACCGCGGTGGAGGTGGCCCGCAGCTGGGGCAGCGTGATGTACCGGAAGGTCTGCCAGCCCGGCTTGGCGCCGTCGATGGCGGCGGCCTCGTACAGCTCCTGCGGGATGTTCTGCAGCGCCGCCAGGAACAGGATCATGTAGAAGCCGGACTGGAGCCACAGCCGGACGGTCACGATGACCAGCCAGTACCAGGGCGGATCGGGGTTGGCCAGCCAGGCGATGTTCTCGACGCCGAACCAGCCGAGGATGGTGTTGGCCAGGCCGAAGCGGACGCCGTTGAAGATCGACATCTTCCAGATCAGCGCGGCGGCGACATAGCTGCACGCGGTCGGCAGGAAGAACACCGACCGGAAGAACGCCCGCATGAACCGCAGCCGGTTCACCAGCAGCGCCAGGCCCAGCGAGAGGGCCCAGGTGGCGGGGACGATGAACGCGGCGAACACGGTGAAGGTGACGAGGGAGTTGCGGAAGTCCGTGTCCGTGAGGATCTGCTTGTAGTTGGCGAAGCCGACGAACTCGCTCGGCGTGACCGTGAAGCGTGCCTCGAAGAAGCTGAGGTACATGCTCCAGACGATCGGCACGAAGACGAAGATCACCAGGCCGATCAGGAACGGCCCGGTGAAGAGCCAGAAGTTGAAGGTGCTGCTCGCCCGCAGGCCCCGCCGGGGCCGGGTCGTTGCGACCTCGGCCGGGGCGGGCTGGGCGACCTTGCGTGGGGTGGCGGTCGACATGGCGTGATCCGTCCGGCGGCTTAACCGAACAGCTTCTTGAGCTCGGCGTCGACCTTCTTCTCGGCGGCGGCGAGCTGGGCCTTCGGGTCGCCGTCCTTACGGACGGAGTTGGCCATCACGTCGTTGATCGAGGAGATCATGGCCTGGGTCCAGCCGATGTTGTCGAAGTGGCCGAACTCGTTGAAGAGCTTCACGCCCTCGGCCGGCAGGCCGGACTTCAGCTTGGTCGCGGACTGGGCGATCGAGGTGCGCGGCGGGATGTGGAAGCCGTAGGAGGTGGCGAAGTCCTCCTGGTACTGCTTCTGCTCGATCCACAGCCACTTGACGTACTCCTTGGCCGCCTCGACGTTGTCGCCCTTGGCGTTGACGAACATCGACCAACCGCCGTTGGTGACCGACTGCTTGCCGGCGGAACCGACCTTCGGGAAGGGGAAGATGCCGATGTCGTCGCCGAGCGCCTGCTGCATGGTCGGCATGGCCCACATGCCGCACCACTGGATCGCGGTCAGGCCCTGGGTGAAGGCCGACGGGTCCCACCAGTCGGCGGGGGCGTCGAGGAGCAGGTTGCCGCTGGTGAACAGGGACCGCAGCTGCTTGAGACCCTCCGCGACCGCGTCGGTGTTGAAGGCGACCTTGTTGTCGTCGGTGAGGGTGTCCGCGCCGGCCGACCAGATCAG
Source organism: Streptomyces sp. NPDC005820 (assembly GCF_040630255.1). Lineage (NCBI taxonomy): Bacteria > Bacillati > Actinomycetota > Actinomycetes > Kitasatosporales > Streptomycetaceae > Streptomyces > Streptomyces sp. NPDC005820. The sequence continues at coordinate 121,512 of NZ_JBEXXE010000021.1, read as the reverse complement.
CGGGCTCTGCACCGGCGTGATGTCGTTGCCGAGGAAGGCGCCCTTGACCTTGCTGGTCTTGAGCTTGGCGGCGGCCTCGATCAGCTCCTCCAGGGTCTGCGGCACCTCGATCTTCGCCTTCTCGAACAGCGAGGGCCGGTAGAAGAAGAACTGCGGGTCGTCGATCATCCGGACGCCGTAGATCTTCCCGTCGACCGTGTGCGACTTGATGTCGGCCGGGTTGAAGTCGTCCTTGACCGGCTCGATGATGTCGGTCAGGTCCGCCACCTGACCGCTCTTGACGAGCTGGATCTGCGGGTGGAACTCGAAGACGTCCGGCGCGTTCTTGGTGAGCAGCGCGGGGAAGAGCTTCTGCTCGAACTGGGAACCGGTGATCCACTGGGTGGTCACGTTGGCGCCCTTGTAGGCCTTGGCGTACCGCTTGACGGCCTGCTCGACGCCCGCCTCGCCGTACGCGTGGAAGTACTGCACGAGGTTCTTGCCCGAGCCGCTGCTCCCGCCGCGACCGTTGTTGCCGCCGCAGGCGGCCAGCGTGCCGGCGGCGGCCATGCCCGCGGCGGCCCGGAAGAGAGAACGACGGGACCAGTTGTTGCTCATTGCCGACATGCTGACGTCCTTGTCTCGAAGTACGGCTACGGCTCGGTGGATCGGCGTCAGGTGGCTCAATTCCTGTCGCGGAGCGGGACGTTAACCTTCGGCTAAGGCTTCGGCAAGGGGTTGGACGAAGTCTGTTCGAAGCGTTGTGATCGGTTCGGGATGGCGAACGGGCAGCGTCCCGGGCGGGCCGTCGGACGGGGGTGTAGAGCGCCCGTGAATGGGTAACGCGTGCGCGGAAAGGGGGGTTGAGGGCCGCCGGTGTCAGGGGCCGGCGGCCCTCGGCTCAGGAGGCGGGTGCGGTGCGGCTGCGGACCGGGTGGGCGCGCTTGGTGCTGCGCTGTCCGACGCTCTGCAGCGCCCCTTCCAGCGCGAACGTCGCCGCCCCCAGGCAGACGGGGTCGGTGGGGATCGTGGACAGGACGATCCGGCTGGCGGCCAGCGGCCGTTTCAGCGCGTGCCGGGCGACGGCCTCGCGCACCTCCTCCAGGAGGGGTTCGCCGAGCCGGGCCGCGACCCAGCTGCTCAGCACGACCACCTCGGGATTGAGCACGTTGACCAGGACGGCGACAGCGGCGCCCAGGTAACGGGCCGTGTCCCGGACGACCTTGACGGCCACCTGCTCCCTCGCCGCGACCCCGGCGGCCAGCGCGTCGATGGTGGCGGTCTGGTCGCCCGGATGCAGCAGGGGGCTCTGCGGGCTGAGTTCGCGCAGATTCTGCATGATCCCGAGCGCGCCGACGTATGTCTCCACACAGCCGTGATTGCCGCAGCGGCACAGCCGGCCGTCGAGCACGAGCGTGGTGTGCCCCCACTCGCCCGCGCTGTTGCTGACGCCCCGGTGCAGCCCGCCGCCCAGGACGAGACCGGCGCCCACGCCCGTGCCGAGGTTCACCACGACCGCGTCGCCGTGGCCGCGCGCCGCCCCGAACCACAGCTCGGCGACCGCGCTGGCCCGCAGCGGATTGTCCAAGTACAGGGGATACGCGATGTGTTCGGAGAGCAGCTCGAGCAACGGCACGTCGTGCCAGTCCCAGTTGGGCGCGTACTCGGCGATGCCGGTGTCCCGGTCCACCTGCCCCGGCACGCTCACCCCGACCCCGAGCACCCGTGCCGCGTCCACCCCGGCCTGCGCGACGACCGAGCCGACGGCCGCCGTGACATGGCCGACCACCTGCTCGGGGCGGCTCTCGCCGGGGCGGATGTTCTCCTCGGCGCGGGCCAGCACGTTCAGCGCCAGGTCGAACAGCTCGACATGGACGTACGTCTCCGCGATGTCGACGCCGATCAACGCGCCCCCCGACGCGTTGACGGCCACGAGGCCCCGGGGGCGGCCGCCCGCCGAGTCCTCGAACCCGACCTCCGTGATCATGCGGAGGTCGAGCAGCTCACCGACGAGTGTGGCGACCGTGGCGAGGGACAGTCCGGTCGCGGCCGCCAGCTCCTGCCGGGAGGTGGGCGAGGAGGCGATGATCTGACGCAGCACCTCGTAGCGGTTCGCGGTGCGGATGTCCCGTGACGTGCCGCGCTTCATCGAGCTCCCTTCGCCACCGGCACCGAGGCCGGTAGCGGCGACGGCACCGGCGCGGCGACAGGCTATGGCGTGCCAGGACGTTCGACAAGGGGTTAGGAAAGGGGCTTTATAAAGTCCGGCGCGCCTTGGTGCGTGGGTGGCGCGTTCAGGTCCCCAGGACGTCCCGCACGAAGGCGTTGGCGAACTTCCCGGCGGGGTCCAGGTCCCGCGCGAGGGCGGCGAACTCCTCGACCCGGGGATAGCGTTCGCGCAGGGCGGCGGCCGGGATCTCGAACACCTTTCCCCAGTGCGGTCGAGGGGAGAAGGGTTCCAGCGCGGCCTCCACCTCCCGCACCACCGGCAGGACGGCCGGCGTGTCGGCGATCCAGGTGAAGTGCACGGCGACCGTGTCCCGGCCGTACGCCGGGCTCAGCCACTGGTCGTCGGCGGACACCGTCCGCACTTCGCAGGTCTGCAGGACACGGGCGACCGTCTGCCGGATACCGTCGATCGCATACAGTATTCCGTCGGCCGCCGACCGCGGCAGCAGATACTCGCTCTGCAGCTCCTCCCCGCTGCTCGGCGTGAACTCCGCCCGGAAGTGCGGCAGCCGCTCGTGCCACGGCCCCGGCACCCCGAACTGCTCGGTGCAGTTGACCGCGGGCATCCCCGGCACCGGATGCAGCGCCTCGGTGGCGGGCGCGGCCCACGGGAACGCGGCGAGGGGTTCGTCGCTGCGCCGCTTCAGCCACACCTGCCTGAAGCCCGGCGCACCCCAGTCGGTGAACAGGCTCACGCTGTACGCCGCCCCCGCCACCGCCTCGAAGTCCAGTCCGTCCAGGGGGAGTTCGGTGAACAGGTGCTGCTCGACCCGGTAGCCGGGCTCCAGGTCCAGGGTGAGGGCGGTGACCACGCCGAGCGCGCCCAGGGAGGTCACGGCCCCGCCGAAGCGTGCGTCGTCGCGGCCGATCACGACGGTCGAGCCGTCCGCCGTGACGATCTCCACCTCGCGTACCGCCGAGGCGAGGGAGCCGTTGCGGACCCCCGACCCATGGGTGCCGGTGGCCACCGAACCGGCCACCGAGATGTGCGGCAGGGAGGCCATGTTCGGCAGGGCGAGCCCGTGCTCGTGGACCCGCCGGGCCAGGGCCGCGTACCGCACGCCGCCGCCGACCCGCACGGTGCGGCCCGCCGTGTCCACGTCGATCTCGGCCGGCAGGGCGTCCAGCGACAGCAGCACCCCGTCGGCGCCCGGCTCGGCGATCCGGTTGAAGGAGTGCCCGCTGCCCAGCGCCCGCACCCGCCCGCTGCCCGCCACGAGCGCGCGCAGCGCGTCGAGCGAGTCCGGCCGGTGCAGCTCACCGGCGGCGAAGACGATGTTGCCCGCCCAGTTCCGCCACGGCGGACTCCCCGCCGATGCGACGCGCGCGGCCTCTGGGCGCCCGGCCCCGGAGCGCCCGTCCCCACCGTCCTCCGGCGCGTCCTGTCCCGCCCCGTCCTGTCCCGCGTTCTGTCCCGCCCCGTCCGTCACGGTTCCGCCCATGCGACTGCCCGCCCTTTCGAGGTGATCGAGAACCCGGAAATACCCAGGTCGAACCTACCTTGCCCGCAACACGAGACCCCCCGCCCCCGCCCCCGCGTCGCCATGGGCATACCGTGAGGAGTCGTACGCCTGAGCCGGGAGGAGAGACGGATGGGCAGCCGTACCGCGCTGGTCGAGGATCTGATGGAGCGGTTTCCGCATGTGCCGCGGGAGGCCGTCTTCAAGGAGGACCTGCTGCGCGGGGGAGTGGCCTTCGACCCCTCCGCCCTCAGCGACAACGAGTCGGGCGAGGTCAAGCCGAAGTCGTACTTCATCTTCTCCTTCGACCACGGCACCCTGCCCGAGCTCGGCGAGGCCGCGCTGCGCAGGCCGCCCGAGGAGATCATCCTGACCGGTGGGCCGTACGACCTGAGGCGCACGGTCGTGTCCGTCCGGGTGAACCCGGCCTCGCCCTACCGGGTCGCGGCCGACGACGAGGGCCTGCTCGGGCTCTACCTCGACGGCAAGCGCATCGCGGACGTCGGTGTGCCGCCCATGCCGGAGTACTACCGGCACAAGCTGTCCAACGGGAAGTCGGTGATGGAGGTCGCCCCCACCATCCAGTGGGGTTATCTCATCTATCTGACGGTCTTCCGGGTGTGCCAGTACTTCGGCGCCAAGGAGGAGTGCCAGTACTGCGACATCAACCACAACTGGCGACAGCACAAGGCCGCCGGCCGACCGTATACCGGCGTCAAGGACGTCGAGGAGGTGCTGGAGGCCCTCGAGATCATCGACAAGTACGACACCGCGAAGGCGTCCACCGCCTACACCCTCACCGGCGGCGCCATCACCAAGACGGTCTCCGGGCGCGACGAGGCCGACTTCTACGGCCACTACGCCAAGGCCATCGAGGAGCGCTTCCCGGGCCGCTGGATCGGCAAGGTCGTCGCCCAGGCGCTGCCGCGCGACGACGTGCAGCGGTTCAAGGACTACGGCGTGCAGATCTACCACCCCAACTACGAGGTGTGGGACGAGTACCTCTTCAAGATGTACTGCCCGGGCAAGGAGCGTTACGTCGGCCGCGACGAGTGGCACAGGCGGATCCTCGACTCCGCCGAGGTGTTCGGCGCGCGCAACGTCATCCCCAACTTCGTGGCGGGCGTGGAGATGGCCGAGCCGTTCGGCTTCACCACCGTCGACGAGGCGATCGCGTCGACCACCGAGGGCCTGCGCTTCTTCATGTCACAGGGCATCACCCCGCGCTTCACCACCTGGTGCCCGGAGCCGACCACCCCGCTCGGCAAGGCCAACCCGCACGGCGCGCCGCTGGAGTACCACATCCGTCTTCTGGAGGCCTACCGGTCCACGATGGACGAGTTCGGGCTGTCCTCGCCCCCCGGCTACGGCCCGCCCGGACCGGGGCGCGCGGTGTTCTCCGTGAGTTCCTTCATGGACAGTCTTCCGGCGCGGGAGGCGACGGCCGTATAGTCCCGGCACCGCAGTCGGGTGAAGAGTTCGAAACGGCATTGAGCACAGAGGGGCCCGCGTCCGTACTCCAGGGCGGAGAAGGGGCGCGGTCGCCTGTCAGGACGTCCTTACATGACATCTGAACAGGGCGCTTGTCAGTTGTGTGAGAAACGTGAAATCCTCGGTGCCTGCCGCGAGGTTCCCCCCAACTCCTTTGCCGTCATGGTGAGTTGACCTCGCATTTGGATGCAGGAGACAAATGCCCGACCTGCCGACCCCGAAGGACGCCACGGAGGCCGCGCTGTTCTCCGAGTGCTGGGACGCCGTCCTGTCGTACGCGGACCTGTGCACGTCCGGCTCGACCGCGGCCAACCAGCTGGCCCGCGAGGCGTTCGCGCTCGGCATACACGAGGCCCGCGCCGCCGAGGACGGTACCGCACGAGGTGCCGGCCGCCGCTCGTCCCGGCTGCCCCGGATCCCCCTGCTGCTGACCGCCGTACGCAACACCGCGGCCGCCTGGGAGGCCGAGGGCCAGGGCCACAAACTCGACCCCGATCTGCGGCTCTGGCTCAACTCGGACAAGGCCTGGCGCTACACCGGCCCGCCGCTGAGCCGCCCCATCGCCCTGCGCGGACTGCGCGACATGGGCGAGTCGGACGCCACCCTGCTGTGGCTGGCGGAGGTGGAGGCGCTTCCGCTGCGCTCCGTCGTCCGCCGCCAGGGCCTCGACCCGGACGCCTCCGTCGAGGAACTGAACGCGGTCCGCGGCCTGTTCCGCGACCGCTGCCACCGCAATCACCTCGACACGCCGATGAGCGCGGAGTGCCGCTCCTACGTCCGGCTGCTCGACGCCGTCACCCGCTCGCCCGGCGCCGACACCCCCGACGACCTCTCCCGGCACCTCGCCACCTGCGTGGAGTGCGCCGAGGCCGCCGCCTGTCTGCGGCTGCACGGCGGCGGGCTGCCCGCCGCGCTCGCCGGCGGTGTCGTCGGCTGGGGCGGCCTCGCCTACCTGGAGCGCAGGCGCCGCGCCGCCGAGGTGCGCCTCGGCGCCGGACGCCTCGACGCGCCGGACACCGAGGGCCAGGCGGAGCGGGCCGCCGCCCACAAGGCGCGCCTGAGGCGCCATGGGCTGCTCGCCGCCGCCGTCCTGGTCTCGGGGCTGGCGCTCGCCGCGTCGCTGATGCCGTTCGGCGGCGACAACGGCACCGACGCCGGCGCGCAGAACTCCCCCACGGACACCACCCCGGTGGCCGGCCCCGGCTCCACCGTGCCGTCCGTCGGCACGCCCGCGACCTCCGCCGTGCCGAAGTCGGCGTCCCCGTCGCCGTCCGGCGGCGACACCCCGGACGCCGGCGCGAAGGGCGACGAGAAGCCCGACCCCGAACCCCAGGGCACCTCCTCGGCCACCGCCGGCACCGGCGGCGGCGAGACCGGCGGCGCCGCCGTCTGCGAGGTCCGCTACGACCTCGTCAACCAGTGGCCCGACGGCTTCCAGGCCAGCGTCACCTTCACCTCGCCCACCGCCCTGGACTCCTGGCGGGTCGCCTGGTCCTTCACGGACGGGCAGCACGTCGACCAGATGTGGGACGCGAGCGTCGCCCAGCAGGGCTCCCGGGTCACCGCGACCGCCGCCGACTACAACCGCTCCGTCACCGCGGGCTCCACCGTCACCTTCGGTTTCCTCGCCTCCTGGCAGGACACCAACACGGCGCCGTCCGGCTTCACGCTCAACGGCCAGGAGTGCACGGACTCCTGAGCGCCCGTCCACCGGAGAAGCGCAGGAGAAAACAAGTGGCGTTCTCCGTCGGGCGCCCCTAGCCTGACGGAGTCGTACGGGAGCCGTACGGGACGTACGGAAACAGAGGAACGGGGAGGTGCGACCGATGACTGTCACCGGCACCGGGGCCGCTCGACGCGGCCAGACGATCGTCCACCTCACCCCCGCGGTCTCCGGCTGACCAACCGACCTCTTCGCGCGCCCGTGCGCGCCGCCGGGGCCGCCCTGTGAAGGGTTTCCCTTGCCTCTTTCCCTTTCCTCCGACGCTGCGTCTTTCTCCGACGCTGCGTCTTCCTGCGACGCTGCGTCCGCTTCATCCGCCTCGGCGCACCCTCTCGCCGCCCTCGGCTGGGACGAGGGCTGGGCGGACGCGTTCGCGCCCCACGCCGAGCGCGGGCTGCTGCCCGGCCGCGTCGTCCGGGTCGACCGCGGCCTGTGCGACGTCGTCACGGCGGACGGCACGGTCCGTGCCGACACCGAGTTCGTCGTCCCCCACGACCCCATGAAGGTCGTCTGCACCGGCGACTGGGTCGCCCTCGACCCCGAGGGCGCCGATCCGCGGTACGTGCGCACCCTGCTGCCCCGCCGTACCGCCTTCGTCCGCTCCACCTCCTCCAAGCGGTCCGAGGGACAGATCCTCGCCGCCAACGTCGACCACGCCGTAGTGGCGATCTCCCTGGCCGTCGACCTCGACCTCGGCCGCATCGAACGGTTCCTGGCGCTGGCCTGGGAGTCCGGCGCCCAACCCGTCGTCGTGCTCACCAAGGCCGACCTGGTGCCCGACCCGGTCGTGCTGGCGCATCTCGTCCAGGACGTGGAGACCAGTGCCCCCGGGGTGCCGGTGCTGCCCGTCCGCGCCCGCGACGGCGAGGGCGTCGAGGAGCTCGCCGCACTCCTCGGGCGGGGCACGGCCGTGCTGCTCGGGGCGTCCGGCGCCGGCAAGTCCACCCTCGCGAACGCGCTCGCCGGCGCCGATGTGATGGCCGTCCAGGCCACCCGTGACCTCGACGGCAAGGGCCGGCACACCACGACCACCCGCAATCTGCTGCCCCTGCCCGGCGGCGGCGTGCTCATCGACACGCCCGGACTGCGGGGGGTCGGCCTGTGGGACGCCGGCGGCGGCGTCGGACAGGTCTTCGCGGAGATCGAGGAACTCGCCCGCGGCTGCCGGTTCCACGACTGCGCGCACGACGCGGAACCGGGATGCGCGGTGCGCGCCGCCGTCGACGACGGGGAGCTCGCCCCGCGCCGCCTGGACAGCTACCGCAAGCTCGTCCGGGAGAACCAGTGGATCATCGCCAAGTCCGACGCCCGGGTCCGCGCGGACGTCCGCCAGGACTGGAAGCGCAAGAAGGCGGAGGGCCGCGCGGCCGGGGACGCCAAGCGGGGCCGCGGCCCCTGGCAGCCCGCGCCGCCCCGGTGATCCGGCGCCCGGTGCCCCGTACCCGCCCGGCAGCGCCGTGTCCGATTTCCGCTGGCATCCGCCCTGTCCCGAACGAAGACTGGAGGGCATGACAGGCCAGGACACCACGTACGACACCCGGTACGAGGCGGTGCGCAGCCGGGACGCGCGGTTCGACGGGGAGTTCTTCTTCGCCGTCGAGACGACCGGCATCTACTGCCGGCCCAGCTGCCCCGCCGTCACCCCGAAGCGGCACAATGTGCGCTTCTTCACGACGGCCGCCGCCGCGCAGGGCTCCGGTTTCCGGGCCTGCCGGCGGTGCCGGCCGGACGCCGTGCCGGGCTCCGCCGACTGGAACGTGCGCGCCGACGTCGTGGGCCGGGCGATGCGGCTGATCGGCGACGGGGTCGTGGACCGGGAGGGCGTCGCCGGGCTCGCCGTACGGCTCGGCTACAGCGCCCGCCAGGTGCAGCGGCAGCTCACCGCCGAGGTCGGCGCGGGCCCCGTCGCCCTCGCCCGCGCCCAGCGCGCGCACACCGCGCGCACGCTGCTCCAGACCACCGCTCTGCCGGTCACGGAGATCGCCTTCGCGTCCGGGTTCGCGAGCGTGCGCCAGTTCAACGACACGATCCGCGCCGTGTACGCGGCGACCCCGACCGAGCTGCGGGCCGCCGCCGGCACCGCGCGCCGTACCGGCACCCCCGCCGCCGGGATCCCGCTGCGGCTCGCCCACCGGGGCCCGTACCGGGCGGGCCCGGTCTTCGATCTGCTGGAACGGGAGGCCGTGGCCGGGGTGGAGGAGGTCGGCGGACCGGCCGGCCGGCGGACGTACCGCCGTACGCTCCGCCTCCCGCACGGCACCGGGATCGTCGCCGTCGACGAGCGGCCGGGCCACCCGGGCCGGGCGAGCGCCCTCCACCCCGGCGGCTGGCTGGACGCCCGGCTGCACCTCACCGACCCGCGCGACCTCACCACCGCCGTCCAGCGGCTGCGCCGGCTGTTCGACCTCGACGCCGACCCGTACGCCGTCGACGAGCGCCTCGGCGCCGACCCCCGGCTCGCCCCGCTGGTCGCCGCCCGGCCCGGGCTGCGCGCCCCCGGCGCCGCCGACCCCGAGGAGTACGCCGTACGGGCCCTGGTCGGCCGTACGACGGCCGAACGGCTGGTCCGCGCCCACGGCAAGGCCCTCGACGCGCCCTGCGGCACCCTCACCCACCTCTTCCCGGAACCGGCCGCCCTGGCGGAGGCCGTCGGACCGCTCGCCGTCGCCCTCGCCGACGGCCGGGTAGGCCTCGACGCGGGCGCCGACCGGGACGACGCCGAGGCCGCCCTGCTCGCCGTACCCGGGCTGGACGCCCGTACCGTGGCGACGATCAGGGCCCGCGCCCTCGGCGACCCCGATGTCGCGCCGCCCGGCGCCGACGTCCCCGACACCTGGCGTCCCTGGCGGACGTACGCCCATCACCACCTGCGCGCAGCGGAGGAGACCCCATGACGACCGGCATCGCGCCCGTGTACTGGACCAGCGTCGGCGGCCCGCTCGGCCCCCTGCTGCTGACCGCCGACCCCGACGGCGCCCTGACCTCGCTCTCCGTCGAGGGGCAGAAGGGCGGACGGACCGTCCGGGACGGCTGGCGGCACGACCCCGGCCCGTTCCGCGCCGCCGAGGAGCAGCTCGCCGCCTACTTCGCCGGAGAGCTGAAGGAGTTCCGGCTGGAGCTGCGCGCCGAGGGCTCCGAGTTCCGTGAGCGCGTGTGGGCCGCCCTCGACACCGTCCCCTACGGGGCGACCACGACGTACGGGGAGATCGCCGCCCGGATCGGGGCCTCCCGTATGGCCGTGCGGGCCGTCGGCGGGGCGATCGGCGCGAACCCCCTGCTGATCCTGCGCCCCTGCCACCGGGTGATCGGCACGGACGGCTCCCTCACGGGGTACGCGGGCGGCCTGGAGCGCAAGATCCGACTGCTGGAACTGGAAGGTGCCCGGCTCTGAAAAAACAGGGCCCGGCTCCGCCCCGGACGGCCCCCCGACGGCCGTCCAGGGGGTGCCCGGGCGCCTGCCGGGGCACGGCGCAGGAGCCGTCCGTCGCCCGGCTCGCGCGCCCGTCACGCGGCGGCCCGCGCCCGCTCCCCATACCGTCTGAGCTGGCCTTTCGTGCCCTCAACCCCTATGTTCCCCCTGTCGGCAACAAGACCCGGGGGAAGGAAACCGATGGACCGTCACATCCGCACGGTGGACGATGTGCTGAAGCTTCTGGACGGCCTGTTCGCGCCCGAGGCCGACCGGTGGACGGCCGACGGGGCCTCCTGGTGGGACGGCTTCTACACCGACCGCTCCCGCCCGGTGCCGTTCTTCGCCGCGAAGCCGGACGAGACCCTCGTCTCGTACCTCGACCGCGGGCTGATCGCCCCGGGCCGCGCCCTCGACCTGGGCTGCGGGCCGGGCCGCAACGCCCTGCACCTCGCCGCCCGGGGCTTCGAGGTCGACGCCGTCGACCTCTCCCCGACGGCCGTCGCCTGGGCCGAGGAGCGGGCCCGGGCGGCGGGGGCCGACATCCGGTTCCACTGCGGCGACGCCTTCGCCCCCGGCGCCACCGTCCTCGACGGCCCGTACGACCTCGTCCACGACTCCGGCTGCTTCCACCACCTGCCCCCGCACCGCCGCGTCAGTCATCTCGCCCTCCTCGACCGCGTCCTGGCCCCCGGCGGGCACCTCTCCCTCACCTGCTTCGCCGCCGGGCGGATGGGCTCGGAACTCCCCGACGAGGCCTTCTACCACCGCTCCCGTCTGGAGGGCGGCCTCGCCTACACCCCCGAGTCCCTGCGCGGGATCTTCCGCGACCTGACCGAGGTCGAGCAGCGGGGCATGCGCGAGCAGGGGCCCGGGTCGCCCCTCTTCGGCGAGTCCTTCCTCTGGACGGCACTGTTCCGGCGTGACGGGTAGGCGTCACCGGTGTCACCCCCACAGCACCGCCCCCAGCCACGCCCCCGTGATCAGCAGGCAGGTGAACAGTTCGGCGAGCACGCTGGAGCCGCCCGAGCGCATGGCCGTGCGCAGGGCGGCGCGGGCCTCGCCGGCCCGGCCCAGGCGGAGCCGTTCACAGAGGTAGACGCCGCCCATGAAACCGGGGATCGCGCCCAGCACGGGCAGCAGGAAGAACCCGAGCAACGCGCCGACCCCGGCGTACACCGCCATCCGGGGGGTCGCGCCGCTCTCCCGCAGCCGGCGCGGCGGCAGCGCCCAGCGCACCACCTGGCTCAGGAACAGCGCGACGGTGGCGCCCACGAGCACCCACCAGGCGACCGGCTGCGGATCCTTCAGCGCCCACCACAGGACCGCGGACCACACCAGCCACGAGCCCGGCACCCCCGGCACCAGCACCCCGCACAGGCCGAGCAGGATCACCAGACCGACCAGCAGGAGTTCCCACGCTCCCATCTGCCCAGAGTGCCGGAATCGCGGGGAACCCGCAGGTCAAGAGGTACGGCCCAGGAGTCACCGGCCGCGGGTCACCCAGCCGCGCTCATGGGCGACCCAGCCCAGCTGCAGCCGGGTCGACACCCCCGTCAGCTCCATCAGCCCCTTCACCCGGCGCTGTACGGTCCGCAGGCCCAGATCGAGCTGCTTGGCCACGCTCGCGTCCGTCAGCCCCGCCAGCAGCAGGGAGAGGATCTCCAGGTCGGTGGCGTCGGGGCCGGCCGGGGCCTGTTCGACCACGCCGTTCGCGGCGAGCCGTAGCGGCAGGGCGTTCTGCCACACCGACTCGAACAGACCCGCGAGGAGTTCGAGGAGTCCGCCGGCGTGCACCACCAGCGCGGCGGGCTCCGCCGAGCGGCCGGTGAGGGGGACCAGCGCGAGCGAGCGGTCGGCCACGACCAGTTTCGTCGGCACCCGGTCCACCACCCGCACCTGCTCCTCGCGGCCGAGTGCGGCGGTCAGCTCCGTCATGCCGTTCGGCTGGCGGAGGACCTCCCGCTCCAGGACGACGCGGTAGCGCACGCCGCGTGCGGCCGCGCGCTCCTCGGCGTCGTTCTCCACCCCGGTCACGGCCACCGGGGTGCCGGTGACCAGGGCGCACACCTCGTCGCTCGCGCCCAGCTGGAGCTGCAGGAAGCGCTGCGACACCGCCGCCGCGCCCGTCACCACCTCGACCAGGTCGTGCACGGACGGCTCGGCGGCCCCCGCGCGGTACTCCTCGGCGAGCAGCGCGGCCGCCAGCTCCGCCCGCTCCAGCTCGTGCCGGTGCCGGGTGAGCAGCGCACCCAGCGCGACACCGGGCGGCGCGGCGACCCAGCGGCCGGGGCGGCCCGAGGACTGCGCCGCGAGTCCGTGGCGCTCCAGCCGGCGCAGGGCGCGCTCGGTGTCGTACTCGCCGAGGGCCAGCCGGCGCGCCAGATCGGGGACGTCGGCGGCGCCCACCGACACCAGTGCCCGGTACGCAGACTCGTGCGTCTCGTCGAGCCCAATCGCTCCCAGCATCAGGTGCGCTCCCTCCTCACTCGTCCGGGGGGTGGCGGGAAGCGGTCACGGCGTAAACCCGCCGCCGCGCATCGTCGCCGTGCCGCAGGTCACTCTGCCAAGGTGTGGCCACGGCGGGAAGACATTGATCATCCACAGCGCAGGTCAAGGTGCGCGGTGCACACTTCGGCACCGAGAACCAGCGAGAACGTGGTGGTCCGGGCTCATGAGGCGCAGGGGCGCACAGGGGATCTGAGCCGGGGCCATCCGCAAGGTCGCCGGGCGGTTCTCCCGTGGGGGGTGGGACCGCCCGGCGATCGTCGTCTCCGGGTGCCCGTACGGACATTCGACGGTGACGCATTTTCCGGATGCCCCGTTTTCATCCGGCCCGTGCGGTGGACAATTGGGGGCATGAGCCAGCAGGGGGGAAGGCCCACCGGTCCCGAGGACGACTGGTGGGGGCAGCTGTACGACGACTTCACCGCGGACACGGGCCCCGCGCCCACCGCCGACTCCCTGGACGACCGCTTCGCCTCGGCGGCGGGAGCGGTGCGCTCCGGGGGGCCGACGGACACGGTCCCCGCGCAGCGCACGGACGGGGACCGGGCGGTGGCGGACGCCCAGACCGACTGGTGGCTGGCCCCGGACGCGGCCACGGCCCCCACCTCGTCCGGCCCCCCACTCCCGCCGCCCCGCCCCGAAACCGACCCACCCCCGCCCCCGCGCCCCGCACCACGATCCGGCGGATCCGTGCCGCCCCGGTCCGGCGAAGTCGTGCCACCGCCGTCTGCCGGGTCCGTGCCACCGCTGTCTGCCGGGTCCGTGCCGCTGCCGTCCGGTGGATCCGCGGCGCCGCTGTCCGGCGGACCCGAGCCCGGTCCCGTCACGGACGCCGCGCCGACGTCCACCCCGGACGCCACGCCGAATACCCGTCCCACACCGCCCCCGCCGGACACACCTCCCGTCCCCACGACCCTCCCGTCCGGCCTGCCTCGCGGCTTCACTCCCCCCGCACCCGCCGACCGCCCCACGCCTGCCACCCCGTCGGCCGGTACGCCAGGCGCCCCTCCCGTCCGCCCGCCCGTACCGCCACAAGTTCCCGTGCCACCGCAGGCGCCGCCACCGCAGATGACGCCACCCGCGCCGCCACCCGTCCCCCCGTCCGCGCCCCTGCCCGTCGGCACCCCCACCCCCTCCCTCACCCCCACCACCTCCACCAGCGGTCTCGCCGCCGCCCCCCTCGGCTCCGCCCCGCCGGACGGGGACCGGACGCCCACCGCCCTCGATGTGCCCCTGCCGGGTGACGAGCAGAAGGTGTACGTCGGGTCGCGGCCGCCCACCTACGATGCCGAGCCCACCGCGCTGCCCACCGCCGATCCGGATGCGCTGGACGATCTGGTGGCCGACACCGTGCTGGAGGGGGCCTTCTACGGCAGCTGTGCGCTGCGGGCCGTGTCGGTGCGCGGGGACTCCGCGCGGTACCGGGGCGAGCCGCGCCGGGACTCGCTGCTCGTCGCCCGGTTCGGCACCGGCGAGCACGCGCTGGTGCTGGTCGCGATGGCGACCGGCGCGCGGGCCACGCCGGGCGCGCACCGGGCGGCCGCCGAGGCCTGCCGGTGGATCGGCCGGGCCGTGGGCCGCAGCCATGTCCGGCTGGCGCAGGACATAAGAGCCGCCCGGCGCGGCGACCTGAAGTCCGGCCTGCACCGCCTCACCGACCGCAGCCTCGGCCGGCTCCGGGCCGGCGCCGCCGAACAGGGCCTGGAGCCCGACGAGTACACGGCCACCCTGCGCTGTCTGCTGCTGCCCGCCGACCCCGAGTGCCGTACCCGGGTCTTCTTCGGCGTCGGCGACGGCGGCCTGTTCCGGCTGCGCGGCGGCGAGTGGCAGGACCTGGAGCCGAGAGTCGGCGAGGTCGCCGGGGAGCCCGTCGTCGGGTTCGGCGCGCTGCCCGCGGAGACGCCCGAGGGCGACCGGCTCACCATGGACCTCGGCATCCCGACCCCGCCGAGCCCCTACGACCCGCCCCCCGAGCCGCCCCGCGACCCCTTCCGCTTCCGGGCCTCCGTAGCCCGACCGGGTGACACCCTGCTGATGTGCACGAGCGGCCTCGCCGACCCCCTGCGCGGCGAGCCCGCACTCCCCGCCCACCTCACGGAACGCTGGTCGGACCGGCCCCCGCCCGGCCTCGCCGCGTTCCTCGCCGACACCCAGGTCCGGGTCAAGGGCTACGCGGACGACCGTACGGCGGCGGCCGTCTGGGAGGCGTGAGCGCGGCGGCGCCGCCACTGTGGAGGGAGGTACCCGAGGTCCGAGAAGGGGTGCGTCCGGCCATGGCCAAGCAGAACGTCGCCGAGCAGTTCGTGGACATCCTCGCCCGCGCCGGGGTCAGACGCCTGTACGGGGTGGTCGGGGACAGCCTCAACCCGGTGGTGGACGCGGTGCGCCGCAACTCCGCCGTCGACTGGGTCCAGGTGCGCCACGAGGAGACCGCCGCCTTCGCCGCGGGGGCCGAGGCGCAGATCACCGGCCGGCTGGCGGCCTGCGCGGGCTCCTGCGGCCCCGGCAACCTGCATCTCGTCAACGGCCTCTACGACGCCCACCGCTCGATGGCCCCGGTCCTCGCCCTCGCCTCGCACATCCCCTCCGCCGAGATCGGCCTCGGCTACTTCCAGGAGACCCACCCCGACCAGCTGTTCCGCGAGTGCAGCCACTACAGCGAACTGATCTCCAGCCCGAAACAGATGCCCCGGCTGCTGCACACCGCCATCCAGAACGCGGTCGGCCGCGGCGGGGTCAGCGTGGTCGCCCTGCCCGGGGACGTCGCCTCCGAGCCCGCCCCCGAGAAGGCCGCCGCGACCGCCCTCGTCACCAGCCGGCCCACGGTCCGCCCGGGCGACGCCGAGATCGACGCCCTGGTCCGGATGATCGACGAGGCCGGCCGGGTCACCCTGTTCTGCGGCAGCGGCACGGCCGGCGCGCACGCCGAGGTCATGGAACTCGCCGGAAAGATCAAGTCCCCGGTGGGACACGCCCTGCGCGGCAAGGAGTTCATCCAGTACGACAATGAGTTCGACGTCGGGATGAGCGGTCTCCTCGGCTACGGCGCCGCCTACGAGGCGACCCACGAGTGCGAGCTGCTGATCCTCCTCGGCACCGACTTCCCGTACAACGCCTTCCTCCCCGACGACGTCCGGATCGCCCAGGTCGACGTCCGCCCCGAGCACCTCGGCCGCCGCTCCCGGCTGGACCTCGCCGTGTGGGGCGACGTACGGGAGACGCTGCGCTGTCTGATCCCGCGCCTGCGGCCCAAGGACGACCGGCGCTTCCTCGACCGCATGCTCAGGAAGCACGCGGATGCCCTGGAGGGGGTGGTCAAGGCGTACACCCGGAAGGTGGAGAAGCACGTTCCGCTGCATCCCGAGTACGTCGCCTCCGTCCTCGACGAACTCGCCGACGACGACGCCGTGTTCACCGTCGACACCGGTATGTGCAATGTGTGGGCCGCCCGCTATCTCACCCCCAACGGCCGCCGCCGGGTGATCGGTTCCTTCTCCCACGGCTCGATGGCGAACGCGCTGCCCATGGCGATCGGCGCCCAGTTCACCGACCGCCGCCGACAGGTCGTCTCGATGTCCGGCGACGGCGGATTCACCATGCTGATGGGCGACTTCCTGACCCTCGTGCAGTACGACCTCCCGGTGAAGGTCGTGCTGTTCAACAACTCCTCGCTGAGCATGGTCGAGCTGGAGATGCTGGTCGCCGGACTCCCTTCGTACGGCACCACCAACAAGAACCCCGACTTCGCCGAGGTCGCCCGCGCCTGCGGCGCCCACGGCGTCCGCGTGGAGAAGCCCAAACAGCTCGCCGGTGCCCTCCGGGACGCCTTCCGGCACAAGGGGCCGGCCCTCGTCGACGTCGTCACCGACCCCAACGCGCTGTCCATCCCGCCGAGGATCAGCGCCGAGATGGTGACGGGGTTCGCGCTGTCCGCCTCCAAGATCGTCCTGGACGGCGGGGTCGGCCGGATGCTCCAGATGGCCCGCTCCAACCTCCGCAACCTGCCCCGCCCTTGAGACGCCCTCCCACGGTCAGGGCCGGTACGGCACCGGGAGGACCAGTCGAGTTCGAGGTACCGGTCACAGGCGCAGGACCGGGTGCGGGCCATGACCAGCAGCACCTGCGGGTTTTCGGCGGACACCCGGCAGGGGAGCCGGACCGCGAAGGAGCGCCTGCCGAGCGCGCCGCCGCAGCCCTGGTCCATCGCGCACACCGTCCCCGGCACGGGCGCGGCGCGGCCGGCGACGCGCACGCGCAGCGCCGTCAGTACGACGGCCGTGGAGCTGCGGCCCTGCACCGCGATCTCCACGTCGGTCTCCACGTCGGTCTCCCGCCCGTGCACGGCGTGCGGAGGCGATGTATTCCGGCCAACTTCGGCGGGGGAGGGCACGCGAGGCCGTGGGGGGACGGTCCGCAGGCCGCGCGGGCGTACGCCCTTCGGAGGTACGCCCATGCCGTCGTACCGCGTCCCCACCGCACGCAAACCGGGTCCGTACGGTAGCGAAACCGGCCTCGTCCCCGGTGATCCGGCCGGACCGCGCACCGGGGGGCGCGGTCCGGCCGTCCGCTTGTGCGCCCCCTCGAACATGGCCGAACACCCGGGCGTGGACGATTCGACATGACTGGCGCCGTGCCGACCGGGCATGGATCCCCGTGAACGTGTTCGAGCAGGAGGGGAACCGACATCGGCACGCGGGCGGGGGTCATGAAGAGGCAGGCACGGGGCAGCGGTCGGACGGCGATCGCCGGCACCTCGGCGGCAGAGCGGGACACGGAGATCGCGGAGGGGGACGACACCGTAGACACGCAGCTCAATCGCAGACTCGGGCGGGCGGACCTGAGGGCGGTGCCCGAGGCGCGCCGAGCGCTGCGCGAGCTGCTGCAGGGCTGGGGGAAGCCGGGCCGCTCGGAGACGGCGGAACTGCTGACCAGCGAGCTCGTGACCAACGCACTGGTGCACACCGACGACGAGGCGGTCCTGACGGCCACCGTGTCACCGGCCGGCCTGCGGGTGGAGGTGCGGGACTCCGTGCCGGGCCGCCCCCGGCCGTCCGTGCCGAACGCCGACGACGGCACGCACGGCCGGGGCCTGGTCCTGGTGCAGTCCCTCGCGGACTCCTGGGGGGTCCGGGCGCAGGGCGCCGGGAAGGTCGTCTGGTTCGAACTGGCCGCCGGGGCGGCCTGAGAGCCCGAGACCCGCACAGGGCACGGGACAAGACCCGGACAGGCCACGGGAAGGGGGCGCGACCGTGGTGGTCGCGCCCCCTTCCCGTGGTGTCACCGGCCGGCCGTCAGCCGGACCGGGAGGTCAGCCGAACTGCTGCTCCAGGTCCTTGAGCTTGCGCTCCAGGGAGTCCAGGCGCGGCAGGGCCATGGTGTCGTCCTCCGCCGTGAGGTCGACGGAGTACCCCTCGGAGGACTGGCGCACGGGCTGCAGCGAGGGCCGCTGGCGGACGGGCAGCTGCTCCGGCGCGCCGGCTATGCCACTCTCCGCGGAGACCCGTTCGGCCGAGGCCGCGGCGGTCGCGGGCTCCAGGGCCGCGGCCTGACCGGGCTCGAGCTGACGGCCACCGCCGCCACCGCCGCCACCGCGACCGGGCCAGCGGCCGTGACCGCGGCTGATCGCCTTCAGCTGGGCCCGCTCCAGGCGCTGCTCCTCGCGGCGGCGCAGCTTGGTCTCCTCCTTGCGGATCTTGTCGTCCCGGACCTCCTCGACGGCCTCGTCCAGGCTGCGCACGTTCTCGAGGAGCATGAGCGACCAGGCCTTGTAGGTCTCACGGGGGGCCCGCAGCCAGCGCACCACACGGATCTGCGGCAGCGGACGGGGCACCAGGCCCTGCTCGCGCAGCGCGGCGCGGCGGGTCTGCTTCAGCGCCCGGTCGAACAGCACGGCCGCCGAGAGGGACATGCCGGCGAAGAAGTGCGGGGCGCCCGCGTGGCCCAGACCGCGGGGCGCGTGGACCCAGTTGAACCAGGCGGCGGCGCCGGCGAACGTCCACACGAGTATCCGGGAGCCGAGCGCCGCGTCACCGTGGGAGGCCTCGCGGACCGCGAGGACGGAGCAGAACATCGCCGCGCCGTCCAGGCCGAACGGCACCAGGTACTCCCAGCCGCCGGACAGCCCGAGGTTCTGCTCGCCGAAGCCGACCAGGCCGTGGAACGAGAGCGCGGCGGCGACGGCCGCACAGCAGAACAGAAGGACGTAGGAGGCGGTGCCGTATATGGCCTCCTTGCGCCTGCGGCGCTCCTCGCTGCGCTCCCACGAGTCGTCGGTCTTGGCGTGCTCCCCGGACCGCTTGCTCCGCGCGAGCACCGCCACCGCCGCCAGCATGCCCAGGAGCAGTACGGCGCCCGGAAGCAGCCAGTTCAGCGATATGTCGGTCAGTCTCATCTGGGGTCCCTTGCATTGGGATAGGGCGTAACGCCCGCCATAGTGGCCCAATCCCGCCGTCCCTCAGGGGGTTTCGGGGCAAGAGGCCGCCAAGGAGGTGCAAGGGGATGCCCAGGGCGACGTTCTAGCTCGAACTGCCGCTTGAGGGGCGGGAGTTGAGTTCGAACAAGACTACCCGTACGGGTGGTTCCACGGAAAGTTCCCGTGGCAGGTGAGGAAATTGTGAATCAGCTGTAACCGTAAGAGAGTCTCGTCCGGGTGATCTTACGTCAACCCCCTGGCGGCCGTTCCCCCGGGGGTGCCTGAGGATGCCTCAGCCCGCGGCGGCCGCGGTGAGCCTGCCGATCCGGTCCGCGTCGCAGGTGCGCGGGCAGGTGGCGCAGGTGTCCTCGGGGCGCACGGTGTAGAACATGCAGCAGCTCGCCCGGTCCCGGGTGGGCAGCGACTCGCCGTCCGGACCGGTCAGTTCACGGAACGCGGCCGAGCCGACGTACGGCTTCGTGGCGCCCGGCAGCAGCAGCTCCAGCTCGTGCCGCGCCCGCTGCTGCTCGCCGTCGCCGAACAGATGGGCGACGTACCACAGGCCCTCGACGATCTCGTCCGTCACCATGCCCCACAGCGCACGCCCGCGCCGCCGGGTCCGCGGCCCGAACCCGGCGAGCACCGGCTCGTGGTGCTCGGCCACCGCCGCCCGCACCTCGGCCCGCAGCGCCTCCTCGTCCGGCACCACCCGCGCGCCGGGCAGGACCGCCGCCGGGTCCCCCGGCAGACAGGCGAACGAGGACGGCGGGCGTACGGCCATCCGCATGCCGTCGCCGGTGCGGTCGTACGAGACGTGCGTCACGGGGTGGCGCGGCACCCGGCGGTGCAGGAACCAGGGCACGGTGATCAGCAGACAGGCCGGCCAGGCGTACCGGTGCAGCCCGAAGCTCGCCGTCACGTCCGGGCGGGCCCGCTGCCCGTAGTCCCGTACGACCTGGGCGTCGTCCCAGGCCAGGAAGGCGTCCAGGGCGGCGCCGCCCGCGGCGAGGTCCGCCGCGGCGACCCAGCCGCCGCCCCGGGGCGCCGGTGCGCCGGGGCCCAGCTCGGTGACGGTCAGGCCCGGGTAGGCCTCGGTGAGGCGGGCGTAGGACTCCGCTGTGACCGACGGGGCTGAGGGCATGCCGGGGACCACCGTTCCAGGATGGGGGAAGGGCAAAAGCAAGGGCTTTTGAAGGTAAGCCTAACCTTACCCATCCTCTTCGGGATTTGAACTGACGGCCAGTACGCCTAAGGTGCTTGACGGGCGAGTAACAACCCGCCGTAATGACCCCAAGTACCGACACGTCCGCCAGGAGGACCCGTGAAGCAGGGCACGCAGGGCTCCGCCGGGACGGGGATCGGGCAGGACGACCCGGCCCGGGCCCGGGTGCCGGCCCAGCAGCGGGCGGCCTCCTCCCAGGAACTGGACGGGGAGCGGTGCGGGCCGCGGGGCGCCGCGCGCGGGGAGCACACGCACAGCGAGCCGCCGATCCCGCACCCCCGGCCGGTCGTCCAGCGGGCCTCCGTCCGCGGGCAGATCCTGGACGCGCTGCGCACCGCGCTGGTCTCCGGGGAACTCCGGCCGGGCGAGGTGTACTCGGCGCCGGTCCTCGGCGAGCGCTTCGGCGTCTCGGCGACCCCGGTGCGCGAGGCGATGCAGCAGCTCGCGATGGAGGGCGCCGTCGAGGTCGTGCCCAACCGGGGGTTCCGGGTCGTCGAGCGCGGCGCGCGGGAACTCGCCGAACTGGCCGAAGTGCGGGCGCTGATCGAGGTGCCGGTGATGCAGCGGCTGGCCCGCACGGTGCCGGCCGAGCGCTGGGCGGAGCTGCGGCCCCTCGCCGACGCGACGGTCCGCGCGGCGAACTCCGGCTGCCGGGTGACGTACGCCGAGGCGGACCGCGTCTTCCACCGGGCGCTGCTCGCCCTCGCGGGCAACGAACAGCTGGTCGCCATCGCCGAGGATCTCCACCGCCGGGCCCAGTGGCCCCTGGTCGGCGCTCCCGCCCCGCGCGGCCGCGCCGATCTTCTCGCCGACGCGGCGGAACATCTCGCGCTGCTGGACGCGTTGTGCGCCGGGGAGCCGGAGGCCGTCCAGGTGCTGGTACGTAACCATTTCGCGGGCGTCGGCTGAGGGGACCGTCCGCTTGGGCCGTGGGTCGCTGCCGGTTCGTTGTGGCCGGTCGCGCCCACGCGGCGGAGCCGCACATTGACACAGCCTCGCGCCCCTTCGGGCGCCCTCGAGGCCGGGGGTTACGCCGTCGCCGCCGGTGGTGGTGCCAGCTGGGTCGCCAGCCAGGTCGGTACGCCGCCCAGCAGGCGGAACAGGCGGCGGGCCTCCTCCCTGAGGTGGGAGGCCTCCGGCTCGGGCTCGGTGTCCGCGAGGGAGACGAGGGCCGGCGCGGTCCCCACCAGGTACCCCAACTCCTCCCGGATCCGCAGCGATTCGGCGAAGCCGTGCCGCGCCTCCGCCAGCTCCCCGTCCCGCAGGGCCAGTCCGGCCAGATGCCGCCAGGTGAACGACAGCAGCAGCTCGTCGGAGTGGGCGGCCGCCGCCGTGTGGGCGCGCCGGTACGCGGCCCGCGCGGCCTGCGGGGACCGTGAGATGTTCTCCGCGAGCAGCCCGCGCCGGAAGTCCAGCAGCGCCCGCCCCACCGCGTCCGGCGGGATCAGCGCCGCCGCCCGGCCCAGCGCGGCCCGCGCCTCGTCCACCCGGTCGCGCACCGCGTGCAGGGTGGCGGCGTAGGCGAGATAGCCCCGCTCGCAGGCGGCAGCGCCCCGCTCCTCGTCATCGTGCGCCAGCGCCTCCGCCGTGCGCAGCGCGTCCTCGGCGTCCTGCCAGCCCTGTTCGGTGTACAGGCACCGCTCGACGAGCAGCGCGGCCCGCTGGATCGCGCCCGGCGCGGTGTCCGCCGGCAGCAGGGCCGCGGCGTCGACCCAGCAGGCGCGCGAGCGCAGCCGCCACACGGCGATCTGGACAGGATCGTCATCTGCGGTCGTTCCGGTACCAGACATGGCGGAGTACGCCACGTTGCCCTCCCCGAGCGCGCCGTCGAGCCTTGAGTGAGTGTCGGCATCTCAGCACGAATCCCGGCACCGGGCCAAGGGGGCGGGTGAAGGATTTCACAAAGTCGGTCTCAGCTCATGCGCAGCGCCAGGAAGAAATCCAGCTTGTCCTCCAGCCGCGACAGATCACGGCTCGTCAGCTGCTCGATCCGGCCGACCCGGTAGCGCAGCGTGTTGACGTGCAGATGCAGCCGGGACGCGCAGCGCGTCCAGGAACCGTCGCACTCCAGGAACGCCTCCAGGGTGGGGATCAGCTCGGCGCGATGGCGGCGGTCGTACTCGCGCAGCGGGTCCAGCAGCCGGGCCGTGAACGCCCGGCGCACGTCGTCCGGGACGAACGGCAGCAGCAGGACGTGCGAGGCGAGCTCCTGGTGCCCGGCCGCGCAGACCCGGCCGGGCCGGGCCGCCGCCACCCGCCGCGCGTGCCGCGCCTCCTCCAGCGCCCCGCGCAGCCCCTCCGCCGAGTGCACGGCCGCGCTCACCCCGAGGGTGAGACGCCCGTCGCCGTCCAGCCCCGCCGACAGCGGCTCCCGTACGGCGGCCAGCAGCACGTCGGCGAGGACGCCCGCCTCGGAGCCGTCGTGCTCGCCGGCGACCGCCGGCAGCGGCACCAGGGCGACCGCCTCCTCACCGGTGTGGGCGACGGCGATCCGGTCGGACGGCTCGGTCCCGGTCGCCAGCGGGTCCACCAGGATCTCCTCCAGCAGCGCCTGGGTCACCGGACCCGTCTGCGGGCCCTCGCCCTCGGGGCGGTCCCATTCCACCCGCGCCACGACCACCTGCCACTGCGGGGCGGCCCCGAGACCCGGCAGCAGCACCGGCGCGGCCACCCGCAGCCGCGCCGCGATCTCCGCCGGGGCCGCGCCGGTCTGCACCAGCTCCAGCACCTCCTGCGCGAGCCTTCGGCGCACCGTGCGCGCCGCGTCCCGCCGGTCGCGCTCGACCGCGATCAGCTGGGTGACGCCGTACAGCAGGTCCAGCCGCTCCTCCGGCCATTCCCCGGCGTCCGCCTCCACGGCCAGCAGCCAGTCCGACAGCACGCTCTCGCGCACGTCCCGCCCGCCCTGCGCGCCGCGGCCACCGCCGCCGCGGATCGGGAACAGCGAGTACGTCGTGGTGCCCACCAGCGTCCGGTGCGGTCCGCGCCGGCCGCCGCGGACGGCCGCCAGCTGCTCCCCGGCCAGCCGTGCGCACACCTCGGCGGGCAGCGCAGGGCCCGCCGTCCTCGGGCCCGCGATCAGCCGCCCGGTGGGGGACAGCACCCATGCCCGCAGGTCCAGATCGGAGCCGAGCAGGTCCAGCACCACGTCCGGGCCGCCGCCCGCCGGACCCGAGGTCATCATCCGCCGGTGCCGGTCCACCACCGCCGCGAGGTCCCCGGCGCGCTCCCCGCTGACCTGCCGTACGACATGCTCGGTGATCGTCGCGAAGGCCACCGACTCGTCCACCGCGAACAGCGGCAGCCGGTGCCGGGCGCAGGCCACCACCAGATCGTCCGGCACATTCGCCAGCTCGGCCTCGCCGGCCGCCAGCGCGGCCACCCCGGACTGCACCAGGATCCGTACGAACGGCTCGGAGTCGGCGGGGCCCCGGCGCCAGGCCAGACCCGTCAGCACCAGCTCGCCGCCGGAGAGATAGCGGCTCGGGTCGCGCAGATCGGTGGTCATCACCCCGCGCACCGCGCGGTCGAGCTCGTCCTCGCCGCCGAGCAGCCGCAGCCCCAGCGCATCGGTGTCCAGAAGTGCGCGCAGCCGCATCTCGTCGCCGCCGTTCCTTGTCTTGAAGACTGTCTCGAAAACTACGATGAAAAGTGAAGGGATCCGTGGGGCGGGGGCCCGGCGGTGTGTCCAGGGGAAAACCCAGGGGATACGTAGAGGTTTCCGATGGCCTCCGTTCATACGAATCTACAAGATGCCTGTCGCGACCAGCCAACTCCTTCATGGTTTCCGTGACTGACACGGTCGGAGTACGGCGCTGTGTACTGAGCCCACTACGCGTGAACAGCACATGAACGAGCCGGGCCCGCCGCACACGATCTGGCTCGATCCGTACGACCCACGAGACGAAGAAGAGAGCCGGTCATGGACTTCCTTCGCCCCGCCAGCTGGGAGGAGGCGCTCGCCGCGAAGGCCGAGCACCCCAGCGCGGTGCCGATCGCCGGGGGCACCGACGTGATGGTCGAGATCAACTTCGACCACCGGCGGCCCGAGTACCTCCTCGACCTCACCCGCGTCGCCGACCTCTACGAATGGGAGGTCGGCGCGGACGCCGTGCGGCTGGGCGCCTCCGTTCCCTATACGAAGATCATGGAGAATCTGCGGTCCGAGCTGCCGGGCCTGGCCCTCGCCTCGCACACCGTGGCCTCCCCGCAGATCCGCAACCGCGGCGGCGTCGGCGGCAACCTCGGCACCGCCTCCCCGGCCGGCGACGCCCACCCCGCCCTGCTGGCGGCCGG
This sequence comes from Streptomyces sp. NPDC005820, assembly GCF_040630255.1. Taxonomy (NCBI): domain Bacteria; kingdom Bacillati; phylum Actinomycetota; class Actinomycetes; order Kitasatosporales; family Streptomycetaceae; genus Streptomyces; species Streptomyces sp. NPDC005820. Next base: position 96,783 of record NZ_JBEXXE010000021.1, on the reverse strand, counting down.
CGCCGAGGTCGAGGCCGAGTCGGTGCGCGGCAGCCGCCGTATCCCCATCGACGACTTCTACACCGGCGTCAAGCGCAACGCGCTCGCCCCGGACGAGCTGATCCGCGCCGTCCACGTCAAGAAGGCCGACGGCCCCCAGCAGTTCTCCAAGGTCGGCACCCGCAACGCCATGGTCATCGCCGTCTGCGCCTTCGGCCTCGCCCTGCACCCCGAGACCCGCACGGTCCGCACCGGCATCGGCTCCGCCGCGCCCACCCCCGTCCGGGCGAAGGTCGCCGAGGACTTCCTCAACGCGGCGCTGGAGGAGGGCGGCTTCTGGGACAACGGGAAGATCGTCACCCCGTCGGTCGCCAAGGAGTTCGCCGGCCTGTGCGCCGCCGCCTGCAACCCCATCGACGACGTCCGCGGCACCGCGAGCTACCGCCGGCACGCGGTCGGCGTGATGGCCCGCCGCACCCTGACCTGGACCTGGGAGTCGTACCGCGGCGCCCGCCGCACCTCGGAAGGAGCCGCGTGATGCGCGTCAACCTCACCGTCAACGGACGTCCCCAGGAGGCCGACGACGTCTGGGAGGGCGAGAGCCTGCTCTACGTCCTGCGCGAGCGCCTCGGCCTGCCCGGCTCCAAGAACGCCTGCGAACAGGGCGAGTGCGGCTCCTGCACGGTCCGCCTGGACGGCGTGCCGGTCTGCGCCTGCCTGGTCGCCGCCGGCCAGGCCGAGGGCCGCGAGGTCGTCACCGTCGAGGGCCTCGCCGAGTACGCCCAGCGGCGCTCCGGCGGTACGGCCCCCGAGGCCGCCACCGACTCCCAGGCCGGCGGGGGCGGCGAACTCTCCCCGATCCAGCAGGCGTTCATCGACGCCGGCGCCGTGCAGTGCGGCTTCTGCACGCCCGGTCTGCTGGTCGCCGCCGACGAGATGCTGGAGCGCCACCCCGACCCGAGCGACGCGGACATCCGCGAGGCGCTCTCGGGCAACCTGTGCCGCTGCACCGGCTACGAGAAGATCATGGACGCGGTCCGCCTCGCGGCCGCCCGGCAGCAAGAGGCGGTCTGAGCCCCATGCCGACCAACGGCGCTCCCACGAAGATCACCCAGGGCTCGCAGACCAAGGGCGGCATCGGCGAGTCCACCCTCCGCCCCGACGGCACCCTCAAGGTCACCGGCGAGTTCGCGTACTCCTCCGACCTGTGGCACGAGGACATGCTCTGGGGCCAGATCCTGCGCTCCACCGTCGCCCACGCCGAGATCGTCTCCCTCGACACGAGCGAGGCCCTCGCCACCCCCGGCGTGTACGCCGTCCTGACGTACGACGACCTGCCCACCGAGGTGAAGCACTACGGCCTGGAGATCCAGGACACCCCCGTCCTGGCCCACGGCAAGGTACGCCACCACGGCGAACCCGTCGCGATCGTCGCCGCCGACCACCCGGAGACCGCCCGCCGCGCCGCCGCCAAGATCGAGGTCGAGTACCGCGAGCTGCCCGTCATCACCGACGAGGCCTCCGCCACCGCCCCCGACGCGGTCCTCGTCCACGAGCACCGCACCGACCACCACATCGGCCATGTGGCGCACCCCAACATCGTGCACCGCCAGCCGATCGTGCGCGGCGACGCGGCGGCGGCCGCCGCGCGGGCCGATGTGATCGTCCGCGGCGAGTACACCTTCGGCATGCAGGACCAGGCCTTCCTCGGCCCCGAGTCCGGCCTCGCCGTCCCCGAGGAGGACGGCGGCGTCCACCTCTACATCGCCACCCAGTGGCTCCACTCCGACCTGCGCCAGATCGCCCCCGTCCTCGGCCTCCCGCCGGAGAAGGTACGGATGACGCTGGCCGGCGTCGGCGGCGCCTTCGGCGGCCGCGAGGACCTGTCGATGCAGATCCACGCCTGTCTGCTGGCCCTGCGCACCGGCAAACCCGTCAAGATCGTCTACAACCGTTTCGAGTCCTTCTTCGGCCACGTCCACCGCCACCCGGCCAAACTGACCTACGAGCACGGCGCGACCCGCGACGGCAAGCTCACCCACGTCAAGTGCCGGATCGTCCTGGACGGCGGGGCGTACGCCTCCGCGAGCCCGGCCGTGGTCGGCAACGCCTCCTCCCTCGGCATCGGACCGTACGTCGTCGACGACGTCGACATCGAGGCCATCGCCCTCTACACCAACAACCCGCCCTGCGGCGCGATGCGCGGCTTCGGCGCGGTCCAGGCGTGCTTCGCCTACGAGGCGCAGATGGACAAGATGGCCAAGGAACTGGGCCTGGACCCGGTGGAGTTCCGCCGCCGCAACGCCATGGAACAGGGCACGCTCCTGCCCACGGGCCAGCCCGTCGACTCCCCGGCGCCGGTCGCCGAACTCCTGCGCCGCGTCAAGGCGATGCCGATGCCGCCGGAGCGCCAGTGGGAGTCCAGCGAGGGCGCGGACGTACGGCAGCTGCCCGGCGGCCTGTCCAACACCACCCACGGCGAGGGCGTCGTCCGCGGGGTCGGCTACGCCGTCGGCATCAAGAACGTCGGCTTCTCCGAGGGCTTCGACGACTACTCCACCGCCCGCGTCCGGCTGGAGGCCATGGCCGGCGAGCCCGTCGTCACCGTGCACACGGCGATGGCGGAGGTCGGCCAGGGCGGGGTCACCGTCCACGCCCAGATCGCCCGCACCGAGCTCGGCGTCGCCCAGGTCACCATCCACCCCGCCGACACGGAGGTGGGCAGCGCCGGTTCCACCTCGGCCTCCCGGCAGACGTACGTCACCGGCGGCGCCGTGAAGAACGCCTGCGAACTGGTCCGCGAGCGGGTCCTGGAGCTCGGGCGCCGCAAGTTCGGCACCCACCACCCGGCCTGGGCCACCGCCGAACTGCTCCTGGAGGGCGGCAAGGTCGTCACCGACGGCGGCGAGGTCCTCGCCGACCTGGTGGACGTCCTCGGCGAGGAGGCCGTGGAGGTCGAGGAGGAGTGGCGGCACCGGCCGACCGAACCCTTCGACCTGCGCACCGGACAGGGCAACGGCCATGTCCAGTACAGCTTCGCCGCGCACCGGGCGGTCGTCGAGGTCGACACCGAGCTCGGCCTGGTCAAGGTGATCGAGCTGGCCTGCGCCCAGGACGTCGGCAAGGCGCTCAACCCGCTGTCCGTGCTCGGCCAGATCCAGGGCGGCACCACCCAGGGCCTGGGCGTCGCCGTCATGGAGGAGATCATCGTCGACCCGAAGACGGCGAAGGTGAAGAACCCCTCCTTCACGGACTACCTCATCCCCACCATCCTCGACACGCCGACCATCCCCGTCGACGTTCTCGAACTCGCCGACGACCACGCCCCGTACGGACTGCGCGGCATCGGCGAGGCCCCCACCCTGTCCTCCACCCCGGCGGTCCTCGCGGCCATCCGCGACGCGACCGGCCTGGAGCTGAACAGGACGCCGGTCCGCCCGGAACACCTCACCGGCACGGCATAAGCACGTACCCCCATCCGCCTCGGGCCGTCCCCCGGGTCGCAACCGTCCCAACCCCCTCTGAAACTTGGGAGACGGCACCATGGCCCAGCAGTCCCTGCAGCCCAGGACCACCGCCGACGACGCGGGTGACGGCCCCCGCGTCCCGGCCGGCCGGTCCCGGCTCGACCGCTACTTCCACATATCCCACCGGGGATCCACCCTCGCGCGCGAGATCCGCGGCGGCGTCACCACCTTCATGGCGATGGCGTACATCCTGCTGCTCAACCCGGTGATCCTGTCCGGCAAGGACGCGGCCGGGGACACCCTCGCCCGCCCCGCGCTGATCACCGCGACCGCGTTCGCCGCGGCCCTCACCACCCTGCTGATGGGACTCGTCGGCAAGGTGCCCCTCGCGCTCGCCGCCGGACTGTCGGTCTCCGGCGTCCTGTCCTCCCAGGTCGCCCCGGAGATGACCTGGCCGCAGGCGATGGGCATGTGCGTGCTGTACGGCGTGGTCATCATGCTGCTCGTCGTCACCGGTCTGCGCGAGCGGGTCATGAACGCGATCCCGCTCGCCCTCAAACACGCCATCACCATGGGCATCGGCCTGTTCATCGCCCTCATCGGCTTCGCCAAGTCGGGCTTCGTGCACCAGGGCGGGGCGACCCCGCTCACCCTCGGCCCGGCGGGCGAACTGACCGGCTGGCCCGTGCTGCTGTTCGCCGGCACCCTGCTGCTGATCTTCATGCTCCAGGCCCGGAACGTCCCCGGCGCCATCCTCATCGGCATCGTCGGCGGCACGGCCTGCGCCGCGCTCCTGAACGCCACCGGGGTCGTCGACCCGAAGCAGTGGGCGGCAGGCGCCCCCGCACTGCACGGCAGCGCCGTGTCCCTGCCCGACTTCTCGCTCTTCGGGCAGGTCGAGTTCGGCGGCTGGGGCGAGGTCGGCGCGCTGACCGTGGGCATGATCGTGTTCACGCTGGTCCTCGCGGGCTTCTTCGACGCGATGGCCACCATCATCGGCGTCGGCACCGAGGCCGGACTGGCCGACGCCGAGGGCCGGATGCCGGGCCTGTCGAAGGCGCTGCTCATCGACGGCGCCGGCGGTGCCGTCGGCGGCGTGGCGGGCGGCTCCGGCCAGACCGTGTTCATCGAGTCGGCGACCGGTGTCGGGGAGGGCGCCCGCACGGGCCTCGCCTCGGTCGTCACCGGCCTGTTCTTCGCGGCCTGCCTCTTCTTCACCCCCCTGACGGCGATCGTCCCGCAGGAGGTGGCCTCCGCCGCGCTGGTCGTCATCGGCGCGATGATGCTGATGAACGCCCGCCATGTCGACTGGGCCGACCGGGCCACCGCGATCCCGGTGTTCCTCACCGTCGTCGTGATGCCGTTCACGTACTCGATCACCGCGGGTGTGGCCGCCGGCGTCCTCTCCCACGTGGCCGTCACCGCAGCTCAGGGCAGGGCGCGGGAAATCGGTGCCTTCATGTGGGGCCTGGCAGGCATCTTCCTGCTCTATTTCGCCCTCCATCCCTTTGAGGACTGGCTGGGCGTGCACTAGCCGGCCGTCGCCGCACCCGCCCCACCCCGACCGTCAAGGAGACAGGACATGCTGGACATCGCCGAGGAACTCAACCGGTGGGTCGAGCAGGGACGCGACTTCGCCGTCGCCACCGTGGTGGCCGTCGGCGGCAGCGCGCCCCGCCGGCCCGGCGCCGCCCTCGCGGTGGACGCCGACGGCACGGCGATCGGCTCGGTCTCCGGCGGCTGTGTGGAGGGCGCGGTGTACGACCTGTGCCGCGCGGCCCTGGCCGACGGCGGGACGGTCCTCGAACGCTTCGGCTACAGCGACGACGACGCCTTCGCCGTGGGCCTCACCTGCGGCGGTGTCATCGACGTCCTCGTCACCCCGGTGCGGGCCGGGGACCAGGTCCGCGCGGTGGCCGGGGCCGCGCTCGCCATCGCCGCGACCGGCGGGACGGCGGCGCTGGCCCGGATCGTCCGCGGCCCGGCGGACCTCGTCGGCCGCGCGCTCCTCGTCCGCCCGGACGGCAGCCACGAGGGCGGCCACGACGGCGGCTACGACGTCGGCCACGACGTCAGCCACGAGGGCGGCCTCGGCGACCGTCCCGAACTGGACCGCACGGTCGCCGCCGAGGCCCGCGCCCTTCTCGACGCCGGCCGCACCGGCACCCTGGAGATCGGCGCGGAGGGCTCCCGCTGCGGAGCCCCCCTCACCGTCCTCGTGGAGTCCTCGGTCCCGCCGCCCCGGATGATCGTGTTCGGCGCGATCGACTTCGCCTCGGCGCTGGTGCGGGTCGGCAAGTTCCTCGGCCACCATGTGACGGTGTGCGACGCCCGTCCCGTCTTCGCGACCCGGGCCCGCTTCCCCGAGGCCGACGAGATCGTCGTCGACTGGCCGCACCGCTATCTGGAGCGCACGGAGGTGGACGCCAGGACCGTCCTGTGCGTGCTGACCCACGACGCCAAGTTCGACGTCCCCCTGCTCCGGCTGGCGCTGCGGCTGCCCGTGGCCTACGTCGGCGCGATGGGCTCCCGCCGCACCCACCTCGACCGCAACGAACGCCTGCGCGAAGTGGGCGTGACCGAGCTGGAGCTGGCCCGGCTGCGCTCACCCATCGGCCTCGACCTGGGCGCCCGCACCCCCGAGGAGACGGCCCTGTCGATCGCCGCCGAGATCGTCGCCGCCCGCCGAGGCGGCAGCGGTGTCTCCCTCACCGGCGCCCACACCCCGATCCACCACGACCTGCCCGCCCGCCCGCCGGCCAGGATCGGCTCGGTGGCCTGAGCGCCTGTGCCGCATCCCCGGTGCCTCACGGCTTGCGCAGCAGCTTGTTCACCGCCCGGCCGAACACCTGGCGGGCCGTGGCCCGCAGCAGCGGATCGAAGGGGAACGGGAGGAATCGGACGCCGAGTTCCTCGCGCCAGACGACCCGGGTCCGGCCGCCCGGCCCCGGCCACACCTCGATCTCCGCCCAGCCCCGGACGACCCGGCCGCGTTTCTCGAGCCGGCACCGGCCGGGCTCGTCGGCGCCCGGCGGATGCCACACGGCGACCTCCATCCGGTCGTCGAAGGAGAGGGGGCCCAGACCCGAGCGGGCCACGACGACCGTGCCCTCGCCGGTCGGTGGGGGAGTGACCACGGTGACGCGGGTGAGCGGGACCACCTCGCCGTGCCGCGGCCACTCGGTGAGCCGGCGCCAGGCCTCCTCGAGGGGGAGCGGCACCGTGCGTTCGAGCTGGAAGAGGACCACGCGATGATCGTAGGGAGTCCGGACGGCCCGCAGGCACGTTACGCCACGGCTCACAGGATCGGCACAGCCCGTGCGCCGACTCTGTCGGCTCGTACGCCCGTACGGCACGATGAGGGCCGACCTCGCACGACCCCGCACCACCACCGGCACGGGAGGACGTCACGTGGACCGCACAGGGCTCGGCGGACTGGACGACTTGCAGCGGGATCCCTATCCGCTCTACGGACGGGCACGTGCGGCCGAGGGGTTGCTCCACGTCCCCGAGCTGGACGCCTGGCTGGTCGCCCGCGACGGCGACGTACGCGAAGTGCTGCGCAGGCCCGAGGACTTCTCGTCGGCGGGGGCGCTGCGCCCCGACGTGATGCCCTCGCCGGCCGCGCTCGCGGTGCTCGCCACCGGGTTCGGCGGACGGCCGGTGGTCGTCGGCACCGACGGCGAGGAGCACCAGCGGCTGCGCGCCCCCCTCGTACGCGGTCTCTCCCCCGCGAGGGTCGCCGCCGTCCTGCCGTACGCCGCGGAGCGCGCCGCCGCCCTGGTCGAGGAGTTCGCCGGGGACGGCCGGGTGGAGCTGATGGCGGCGTACGCGCGCCGGCTGCCCGGCGAGGTCGTCGGGCGGATCGTCGGGCTCGACCCGGCCGATGTGCCGGCCGTCGTGCACGGCGGCCACCGGGCGGAGGAATTACTGTTCCGTCCCCTGCCGGAGAAGGAACAGATCGCCGCCGCCGAGGACACGGTCGCCGGGCAGCACATCCTGGACCGGTACGCCCGGGAACGGCACGCCGACCCCCGCCCGGACCTGTGCTCGGAGATCGTCGCCTCCGTCGCCGCCTCACCCGGCGAACTCACCCCGGACGAACGGCACGAGGTGGTCTCCCACCTCCAGAACCTGGTGATCGCGGGCCACTTGACCACCACCGCGCTGATCGGGACCAGCGTGCTGCACCTGCTGCGGCATCCGGCCCAGTGGGACCTGCTGTGCGCGGAGCCGGAGCGGATCCCCGCGGCCGTCGAGGAGGCCGCGCGCTACGACACGGCGCTGCAGGGCTTCCGCCGGGTCACCACCCGGCCGCTCACCCTCGCCGGCACCGAACTCCACGCCGGGGCCTCCCTGTTCGTCGCCTTCGGCGCCACCGGCCGGGACGGGGCCCGGCATCCGCGGCCGGACGAGTTCGACATCACCCGCCCGCCCGGCCGCCACCTCGCCTTCGGCCACGGCCCGCACGCCTGCCCGGGCGCCCAGCTGGCCCGCGAACAACTCCGCCTGACGCTCACCGAGCTGACCCGCCGCCTGCCTGGCCTGCGGCTGTCCGAGGACCGTCCCGTCGTGATGCGCCCCACGATGATCCACCGCTCCCCGCAGGAGCTGCACCTGACCTGGTGAGTCAGCGATAGACCTTCCCGGGCTCCGCCTTGCCCGGCGCCAGCAGCTGGGGCACGGTGACGAACACGAAACCGCGTTCCTTCAGGGCGTCGATGATGCCGGGCACGGCCGGGACGGTCCCGTCGTAGAGGTCGTGCAGCAGGATGATGCCGTCCCGGTCGGCCTGGGCGAGGACGCGTTTCGTGATGAGCGCCGGGTCCGTCGTCCGGTAGTCCTTCGCGGTCACTGTCCAGAGCACCTCCGCGAGGCCCTCCTCACGGCAGATCTCGTGCACGGTCTCGTTCGTGCGGCCCTGCGGCGGGCGCATCAGGGTGGGGCGGCGGCCGGTGAGGCGCTCTATCTCGTCATCGGGGCGCCGGAGTTCCTCACGTATCTCGTCCGGCTCGATCCGCGTCAGGATCTTGTGGTCCCAGGTGTGGCTGGCCACCTCGTGCCCCTCGGCGGCCATGCGCCGGACGAGCTCCGGGTACTTCTCGATGTGCCGCTTCCCCAGCAGGAAGAAGGTCGCGTGGACCTGCTTCTCCTCGAGGATGTCCAGCAGCCGGGCCGAGTGCTCGCTGGGGCCCGCGTCGAAGGTGAGCGCGATGCACTTCACCTCGCGGCAGTCGACGGCGCCGAGGCGGGCGGCGGCCTGGACGGTGGCCGCCGGACGGGCGCGGGCGGCGCTGGGGGCGGTGGTGTCGAGACCGCCGCAGCCGGTGAGCGTGACCGCCAGGCAGGCGGCCGCCGCCGAGACGGCGACGGCACGCAACCCGGCCCCCGTTTTCTTCATCTTCCTGGTCGGAGAAGGCATGCCGAGACTATACATAGAGCGTATACACCCTATGTATAGTCTCGGTGTCATGCGATCACGGGGCCGGACGGGCCCTCAGGACCGCCTCACTGGGCGTAGAAGGTGGCGTCCCCCTTGTCCGTCGTGGTGCTCGGGGTCTGCACGTACAGCAGGTAGTTGTAGTGCCGGATGTAGCGGCCCGCGTAGTTGTAGGACTCGTACGAGATCCCCGCCGAGTCGGCGAGCCCGGACCGCTGGTAGAAGCTGGCGTCGGAGGCGAAGGCCGAGGTGCCGTCGTTCTTCTCCACCCACACCTCGAAGTTCTTGTGCCGCAGGTAGTAGCCGGGGAAGTTGGTCGACTCCAGCGACACCGTGCCGGTGCCGGCCAGCCCCGTCACGACCCGGAACTGCGAGTCCGCGAGCGGGCTGACGTTCGCCTCGATCTTCCCCCGGTACTCCCAGTGCCGGATGAACCGGTCCGGGTAGTTGAAGGAGGAGAACCGCTGCGGGGTGACCCCGTCGGCCACCGGGATCCCGAAGTCCGGCGTGCCGTCGGCCTTCCAGTACACCTTCTGCACCCGGGTCCGTCGGTTGGGGTCGTTCAGCGGGTCGCCGGTGATGTCCTTGTAGCTGCGGTCGTGGTAGACGAGGATGTCCGACTTGCCGTCCTCGGACACGGTGAACGAGTTGTGGCCCGGCCCGTACTGCGAGGTCGCGTCGCTCGTCTTGAACACCGGCGACGCACCCTTCGTCCAGGACGCCGCGTTCGTCAGGTCCGCCGTCGCGGACGCGGTCAGCATCCCCAGGCAGTAGTTGGCGTCCGTGGCGCTCGCCGAGTAGGTGAGGAACACCTTGTCGCCGTGCTGGATGAGGGCCGGCCCCTCGTTGACCTTGTAGCCCACCGTCTCCCAGGACAGCGTCGGCTGCGAGATCTCCGTCGGAGTCCCCGACACCGTCCAGGGGTTGGACATCTTCGCGATGAACAGGCTCGTGTTGTTGTCCTCGGACGGGTTGCGCTGCGCCCAGGCGAGATAGCGGACACCGTTCACGACGAAGGTGGTGGCGTCCAGGGAGAAGCTCTCCCAGGTGGTCTTGATCTGGCCCTTCTCGGTCCAGGTCGCGGTCAGCGGGTTGGCGCCGGTGCCTTCGAGGACGTACATCCGGATCGCCCACACGTCGGAGGTCGACCCGGCCGCGAAGTACACGTACCACTTGCCGTCGATGAAGTGGATCTCCGGCGCCCAGATGTGCGCGCCCATGATCCCGCTGGAGTGCTTGGTCCAGATGGTGACCTCGGAGGCCGTGGCGAGGCCCTGGATGGTCGTCGCCCGGCGCAGCACGATCCGGTCGTACTCCGGGACGGTGGCGGTGAAGTAGTAGTAGCCGTCGGTGTGCTTGAAGATGTGCGGGTCGGCCCGCTTCTCGGCGATCGGGTTGGTGTAGGTCACGGCGGGGGATTCCGGTACGGCGGCCTGGGCGGGGGAGCCCACGCCGGTGAGGACGGCCGCGAGGGCGACGAGGACGGCCAGGAGCAGCCGAACGGCGTTGCGTCTCAAGAGAGTTCTCCAGAGAGAGGGGGCGAAGGGGGTGGGGGCGGGGGTCAGGTGGTGGGCATGAGGCGCCACTGCTGGCAGGTGTTGTCCAGCCAGGTCCACTGCCGTACGTCGGTGCCGTTCGCGGTACCGCAGTTCGCGACGTCGGCGACCTTGCCGGTGGACTCGTTGACGATCCGGACGTAGTCGCCGGTGGCGGTGAACACCAGCCGGAACCGCTGGCACTTGTTGTTCAGCCACGACCACTGCCGGATGTCGGTGCCGTCGGCGCTCGCGCAGTCGGCGATGTCGGCGACCTTGCCGGTGGCCACGTTGACCAGCCGGTTGGTGTCGTCGCCGAGGTCCTCGATCTTCCACTTCTGGTTGGTCCCGCCGTTGCAGGTCCACTGGAAGATGTTCGTGCCGTCGGCCGTGCCACCGCCGTCGACGTCCAGGCACTTGCCGCTGTTGCGGTTGACGAGGGTGTACGACGTCGGGGTCGTCGCCGTCTCGCCGGACGGGCCGGGCAGCGAGGTGCCGAGGGCGACCGGGGTGCCGAAGTTCGGGGTGCCGTCGGCGTTCCAGGTGAACTTCTGCGCCCGGGTCGTGCGTCCGTTGCCGCAGCCGCCGCTGCTGGAGGAGTTGGCGTGGTAGACGATCCAGTTCTCGGTGCCGTCCGGCGAGCTGAAGAAGCCGTTGTGGCCGGGCCCGTAGACCCCGTTGGCGTCACTGCGCTGGAAGACCGGCGACTGCGTCTTCGTCCACGAGGACGCGCTGAGCGGATCGGAGCCGGTCAGCTCCAGCAGCCCCAACTTGTAGTCGGCCGTGGTGCAGTAGCTCGCCGAGAACGTCAGGAACGTACGCCCGCCGTGATAGAGCGGCTCGGGGCCCTCGTTCACCGCCGCACCCGAGGTCTCCCAGCTCAGCGTGGGGCTGGAGATGATGGTGAAGGTGTCGCTGGAGAGCGTGTACGGGTTGCTCATCGGCGCGATGACCAGGCTCTGCTTGCTGCCGTTGATGGACCCGCTGCCGACGAGGTACAGCTTGTTGTTCGCCTGGAGCACGGTCGCGTCGATCAGCCAGCCGCCCGGCGTGAGGTTGGAGCCGGTGAGCGAGCCCTTGTAGGTGTAGGGGCCCAGCGGGTCCGTGCCGGCGCTCTCCAGGACATGGGTGCGCTGGGAGTCGCAGCAGGAGACCCCGCTCTGCCCGGCCGAGTAGTACAGGTACCAGTGGCCGTTGAACTGGTGGAGCTCCGGCGCCCAGATGTTGGTGTTGCGGGTGGACGTGGTGTCCGACCACACCTGCACATTGGGCGCGGTGGCCAGGCCCGCCAGCGTCGGCGACTTGCGCATGCCGAGGATGCCGGTGAACGTCGTGGTGATCAGGTAGTAGTTGCCGTCGTAGTACTCCAGCCAGGGGTCGGCCCCCTTGGACGACTTCAGCGGGTTGGTGTACGGGCGGCCGTCCGCCGCGGACACCGGCTGAGTCGCGGCGACCAGGGCCACCAGGAGCGTCAGCACGCAGACGAGCAGGGATCTGCGGCGGCGCGTGGCGGTCGAGCCGGGGCGCCGACGAAACATCCGAGGCATACAGGACCGTCCCTTGTCCGTAATTTCGAACGTAGTTCGTAACTTCGGCCCAGAACATAAGGGGGCCGCATGTCCGCGTCAATGCTGTCGGCGAGTCGTGGTGGAGTCCGCTCGTTCGAAGGGTGCTTTTTTCGGGTCGCTTGTATGGTGCACGCTCTGTGAAATGCCTGGGGAAAGGTGGGTACCCGTACGGGTGACAGGCCAGGTATCGGCTTGGTTGTGGACCTGTCGGCTCGGATAGCCTGAGGCGGTTCGCGCGTTCCGGAGAGAAAGGCCCCGGCGGCCGGCTCCGGGAATATGAGACGCGAACAAGTGAAAAGGAAAGAACAGAAAGGGTGCGCGTCATGCCGCCTGTGGTTCCCCCGTTCCTGATCGGTCTCATCGCGGCGCCTCTCGCCAAAAGGATCGTCAAACCCGTCATGCGCGGTCTGGTGAAGACCTCCGTCGGACTCGTCCTCGAAGTCAGGCGCGCCGCCCACGAGGCCGGAGAGGGACTCCATGACCTCGCCGCCGAGGTCACCGCCGAGGTCGTGGCCGCGCAGCAGGCGGGCGGTGACGGTGCCCGCGGGGCGGAGCCGGCCGCCGCGCCCGCGAAGACCGCCTCGCCCGAAGGCCACCACAAGGCCCCGGCCAAGCGCCCGCCCGCGGTCGCCACCGGCAAGGCGCACTGAACACCCGTGCCGCACCTCCCCCGCACGACGCCGGACGAATCCCGAAAGGGACGAGGAAGAGTCTCCCGGGGGCTTATTCGCCGAAGCGCCGGAAGAAATTCCGGCGTCAAAAGGATGCGCGTCGGAGAAGTCGCCGAAGACGTCAGGGGCCCTCGTCGAACCGCCCACGGAACCGCCGAGATCTGCCCGCTCTCCGGGAATTCCCCCACGGTCGTTCTCCGCTGCGTCCGCCCCCGATCCACCGGGAAATCGGCACCGGCGACCCGGACGGCGGAATCGGCCGGACCGCCGGCCGGTTCAGCGCGTTCCGTCAGTTCGCCACTCCGCCACTCCGCCAGCCCGCTACTCCGCCAGTACGCCAGACCTCTAGTCCTTCAGGAGGCCGCGTGGCCGTCGTCCCCCTCCCCGCACCCCCGCCGCACACCGCGGACCGCTGGCTGCGGGTCCACCCCTGCCGTGCACCCCGGCCCGCCCGCCGCCTGGTGTGCTTCCCGCACGCCGGCGGCACCGCCCACCTCTTCCACACCTGGCCCGGCCGGCTGCCCGACGACACCGAACTCCTCGCCGTGCGCTACCCGGGCCGCCAGGACCGGCTGGCCGAGCCGTGCGCCGAGGACATGGACCACCTCGCCGACGCCGTCACCGACGCCCTCGCCCCCTTCACCGGCCTGCCCCTCACCCTGTTCGGGCACAGCATGGGCTCCGCCGTCGCCTACGAGGTCGCCCTGCGTCTGGAGTCCCACGGCGTCCGCCCCGCCCACCTGCTGGTCTCCGGCCGGGCCGCCCCGCACCGCGCCCGCCCGACCGGGGTGTCCGACGGCGACGACGAGGCGCTGCTCGCCGTCGTCCGCGGTCTCGGCGACCACCAGTCGGAGGCGTACGACATCCCGGAACTCAGAGAACTGCTGCTGCCCGCGCTGCGCGCCGACTACCGCCTCATCGAGGCCTACCGCCCCGCCCGCCCCCTGCCGCTGCGCGCCCCCGTGACCGCCTACACGGGCCGCGACGACCTCACCTGCCCGCCCGACGCCGTCCGCGCCTGGGGCGAACTGACCGCGCCCGGCCTCTTCACGCTGCGCGCGTTCCCGGGCGACCACTTCTACCTCGTCCCGCACGAGGCCGACCTGGTCGCCGACATCGTCACCCGGATGGTCTGAACCGGCCCTCGACAGTGCGTCTTCCCCAGCGGGCCCGCTTCGGTCACCATAGGGACATGGCGCACACGGAGGGCACCACACAGGGGATACGTTCAGGGCTCATCGATCTGTCGGGCGTCCCCCTCGACGAAGTCGGAGAGGTCAGCGGTCTCGCGGACGCTCTGGCGCAGCTGCAGGGCCGACTGGCCCACACCTCGGCTCCGTTGTGCGAGGGCAGCATGGCGGCGTCCCTGTGCAACGGCACGGTCCGGAAGGTCTGAGCACCGGTCGTCCCTGACCGTTGATCACACCTGAGCCCTACCACGTCGGCCCGAGGACGCTCGTGGGGATCGCCGTCGGCGACGTACGCCCCGCGGACGTCGCCCTGCTCGACTCGGCGGAACGCAGCAGACTGGTCCTCGCGCTCAAGGCGATCCTCGAGCTGTCCCCGCACCCGGACGAACGTCCGCCCGGCGGTGCGCCCCCCACCCGCCCCGCGGCGGCCTGGCACCTGCTGAGCGCCGCACAACGCGCGGACCCGGACGCCGTGGAGGCCGTGTTCCACGACCCGGCCGTCGCCGCCTGGGCGTTCCAGCTGCTGCGGCAGCTCGCCCATGGCGTCGTGGCCCCCGCCGACGCCTCGCCGTACGCCGCGGCGACCCTGCTGGGCTCCCTGGCCGCGGCCGCCGCCATCCGCGTCGGCGCCCGCTGCTCCCTGCGGCTGCCGGTCCGCGGCGGCCGGCTGTGGCTGCCCTCCCTCGGACTGACGGCGTCGGTCGGCCGCGGCGACCGGGCGCTGATCGGGGTCGAGTGCGGACCGGACGGAACGGTCGTCTACGGCGACAGCGGCTCCCTGCGCATGCCGCACGATCTCACCGCGCCCTCCGAGGGCTGGTCGCCGCTGCCCGCGCTGGGCGTCACGCGGCCGAACGGCACCCCGGCCGTCGTCCTCGACCATCTCTCGCCCTACCGCGACTTCCGGGCCGCGCACGACCCCCTCGACCTCACCTCGGACGAGGTACGGGAATGGCGCGCCGTCCTCCACGACGCGTACGAGATGCTGAGGACGAGCGACCCGACGGCCCACCGGGCGGTGACGGGCACCGTGCGCTCGGTCGTCCCGCTGGAGAACGCCGGCCCGCTGCGCGTCATCAGCGCCTCCGTCCCCGACGCCTACGGCGCGATCATGACCTCGTTCAGCAGGGACGTCCCCTCCCTGGCCGCCACCCTCGTCCACGAGGCCCGGCACCAACTGCTGACCGCCCTCGGCGATCTGACGCCCCTGTTCGTGCCGCTGCGCGAGGGACCGGAACCGGTGTACTTCGCTCCCTGGCGCAACGACCCGCGCCCCCTGCGCGGACTGCTCTACGGAGCCCACGCCTTCGCCGGGGTCACCTCGTTCTGGCGGCAGCGCCGGGCGGCCGACGGGCCGCGGGCGGACTTCGAGTTCGCCCTGTTCCGCTGGCAGCTGCGCACCGCGCTGGCCGCCCTGCACAACGCCACCGGCCTGACCCCCGCCGGCGGCCGGGTGGTCGCCGCCCTGGCCGCGTCCGCCGCCCCCTGGTGGACCGAACCCGTACGGGGACTGCCCGCGCACCTCGCCGACCTGTGCCGGCGCGACACGCTGGCCACCTGGCGGGCCGGCAACCTGACCGTCGACGACACCGACCTCGATCCGCTTGTGCGCCGCTGGCGGGCGGGCCTCGCCCCGCCCGACCCGCTGCCGGCCGCCCGCCTCACCGCCACCCCGGGGTCCGCGGTGCGCCGGGGAGCCCGCACCGCGCTGGCCCGGATGCGACTGGCCGACCCCGGGGCCTTCGCGCGGGCACGGGCCGCGCTCGCCGCCGGGGCGGAGAGCCCGCCGGAGACGACCGGGGCCACACTCGCGGACGTGGCCCTGCTGAGCGGGGACCCCGAACAGGCCCTGGGCCTCTACCGCCGGACGGCCCCCGACGCCCCCGCCTGTGTCGGACTCGGCCTGGCCCTGGGCCCGCACGGCACCCTTCTGGTGGAGCGCCCGGAACTCGTCCTGGCGCTCCACACCGCGCTGGCGCGGCGGGGCGGCCCACCACCCGGAGTCGAGGAACTCGCCACCTGGCTCGACGCGCGGCGCCCCCGCCCGGTGGTCAGACACCCAGCAGGTCGATGTCGCAATTGGCCCGCTTGAGGTTCTCGGCATCCAGCGTGGCCTGGTGCGAGGGTCCGTGGACCTGACGGAACAAGGACAGCGCCTTGTCGTACACCCGCTGCGCCTCCTCGGGCTCGTCCACGCTCCTGAGGTCGTAGGACAGGTTCAGCATGACGGCCAGCGTCGAGGGGTGGTCGACTTCGCCGCGTGGTCCAGCTCGTGCGCCTCGGCGACCCGGTTCAGCAGACGGAGCGTCACCGCCAGGTTGGTCGCCGTCGCATAGGTGTGCGGGTGTTCCTCGCCCAGCAGCGCCCGGCATCGCTGCATGGTGGCCTGCCCGAGCTCCACCGCCTTGGTGAGATCACCGGTCTGGCGCAGGTCGGTCGCGTGGTTCAGCGAGGCCCGGACGGTCTCCAGCGAGTCCTCCCCGGCCTTCTCGCGGAGGATCTTCAGCGCCATCGAGGAGAGCTCCAGCGCACCGTCGTGGTCGCCGAGCCTGCGCAGGGCGACCGACAGCTCACGGGTGGCCCTGATCGTCATGTCGTGCTCCGGGCCGAGGCGCTGGAGCGCGAACTCCCTCAGGTCCGTCAGCAGGTCCCGCGCGTCGGTGGCGTCGCCGAGCTCCTGGTGGTCGAGCGCCATCTGATAGCGGCTGCCGAGCGTCGACATGTGGTCCTCGCCGAGGACCTCGAGCCGTCGGTCGTAGGTCTCCGAGTCGATCTCCAGGGCCTGCTTGAAGTCGCCCGCGAGCCGGAGGCCGACCGTGTGGTTGTGCGCCGCCTGGAGCGTGCCGGGGTCGTGGGTGCCGAAGTCCAGCAGCGTCGTCTCGTACGTCGTGCGGTCCAGCTCGCGCGCCTGGTAGAAGTCACCGCGCAGGCGCAGCAGGATCGCCAGCACGCTCAGGGCGCGCTGGGTCGTCTCGTTGCGTTCGCCGAGCACCCGGCGGCAGCGGGCGACCAGTTCGACCTGGAGCTCGTACGCCTCCTCGTAGCGGTTCTGCCAGCGCAGGGTCAGGGCGCGGACCTGGTCCATGGCGATGACGTGTTCGTGGTCGTCGCCGAGAAGCTGGCGCCAGGTGCGCGCCGCCTCGTCGGCGACCTCCCAGGCCTCCTGGTAGTCGCTGCGGGAGACGAGGAAACTCGCCTCGTTCAGCAGCAGTTGACGGGCCCAGCCGTCCTCGCACTCCACCAGCCGCCTGCCGAGTTGCCGAGGGGATAGCCGATGACCGCGACACCGCGGCCGTCCGGTGCGCCGCAGTGTGCGAGGGGGAGGGCACGCAGCCGGGCCCCAGCCGGGGGTGGCCCGGGTCCACGGCCAGCACGGCGAAATCCATCAGATCCGCCAGGGCGGCGCCCGGTTCACCGCCGTCCATGGGCGGGGGAGGCGCCCAGGCCCCGGGAAGGAGGCGGGCCGTGGCGCTCCAGCCGCGTCCCGGCAGGTCGACGACGACCGGTTCGCCGAAGGGGCCGCCCAGAGCCGCCGTGACGACATGGGCGCAGGTCAGCACATGGAGCGTCGGGGACGCGGACGGGGACGCGCGGGCCGCCGTCAGGACACCGGCTCCCCATAACGCGCCGTCGGTGGACAGCACCCGCACCTGACCCCGTTCCGGACCCACGGCAATCGTCTCCCCCGAACGCCATACGTGTTCCCGTGCACCTCGGCCCAGTGTACGAGGGGCGCCGGCTTCGGGAGGCGGGCTCGATGTCGGAGCACAGGCAACCTCGGCGGGCTTTCGCCCCTCCTAGGAGGCGAACCCCACGGAACCCGAACAGGAGTGCCCGTTGGCCCGTCAGCTGTCCCGTCGCCGTTTCATGGTCTACACCCTCGCGGCGTCCACCCTGACCGTCGCGGCCCCCCTCGCCTGCGACGCCCCGCCCGCCGAGGGCGCCGAACCCGCCCGCCGTTCCTCCGACGTGCTCGTGACCGGGACCGACGAGGAGATGCTGGTCCTCGAGGTCACCGCGGCCAACCGGATCGTCGTACGGCTGCCGAGGGTCGAGGTCGGGCAGGGGGTGACCACCGCGGTCGCGATGATGATCGCCGAGGAGCTGGACGCCCGGCTCGCCGACATCGACATCCCCCTCGCCGACGCCCGCACCAAGGGCAACCAGTACACGGGCGGCTCCAGTTCGGTGCGCTCGCTGTACGGCCCGGCCCGGCAGCTCGCGGCCACCGCGCGGGCCAGACTGGTCACCGCGGCGGCCCGGCTCTGGCACGTCCCCGCGCGGCTGCTGCGCACCAAGGACACCAAGGTGTACGCGCCGGACGGACGCTCCGCCACCTTCGGCTACCTCACCGGGTACGCCGCCGCGATCCGGGTGCCCGCCGTGTCCGCCAAACCCAAACCGGCCTCCCGGCACAAGGTGATCGGGCGGCCCACGACCCGTATCGACGCCCGAGACATCGTCACCGGCAAGGCCCGCTACGCCGGGGACCTCGAGGTGGCCGGGGCCAAGCCGACCGTGGTGGCGCGTCCGCCCACGCTCGGCGGCACGGTGGTCTCCCTCGACGACGGCGCGGCGCGGGCGATGCCCGGGGTGCACGCCGTGGTGCGGATCGCGGGCGGGGTCGCCGTGGTGGCGGAGACCTTCCACCACGCCTTCCAGGCCCGGGACGCCCTGAAGATCACCTGGAGGCCTGGCCCGCTCGCGGCGCTGTCCGACGCCGACATCCGCCGCCGGCTGCAGGCCGCCGTGCCCCGCCTCGCCACCCCGCCGCGCGGATCGGCGCAGGTGGAGGGCGAGTTCGAGTTCGCCTTCGTCAGCCACGCGCCGATGGAGGTGCTGACCGCGGTGGCGGACGTGCGCGCCACCAAGGCCGAGATCTGGTTCTCCTCCCAGACCCCGATGGACGCCCGCGACGGCATCGCCGCGGCGGTCGGACTGCCCGCCGCGAAGGTCAAGGTCCATGTGATGCGCGGCGGCGGCTCGTTCGGCCGGCGCCTCGACTCCGACGCCGCCCTGGAGGCGGCCCTGATCTCGAAGGCGGCGGGCCGCCCGGTCAAGCTGATGTGGAGCCGCGCCGACGACATCCGGCACGGCCGGATGCGCCCGGCCGGCCGGCACCGCGTCCGCGCCAGCCTCGCGGGCGGCCGTGTCGTGGCCTTCGCCCACTCCATGGCCTCGGTGAGCGAGGAGTACGACGGGAAGGGCACCGTGAAACGGGCGTCGTTCGCGTCGGCCGCCGGACCGCTGCCCAGCGACAGCGGCCTGTACAACTTCGGCGCCCTGTCCGGGGACTACGGCTCCGTCGGACTGGCGAGGATCCCGCTCGGCGCCTGGCGGTCGGTGGACTCCGGGACCTCGCGGACGGCGGAGGAGATCGTCGTCGACGAGATCGCCGTACGCCTCGGCAAGGACCCGGTCGCGTTCCGCCGTACGACACTGCGCAGCAAGGCCGTCCGGGCCGTGCTCGCCAAGGCGGCGGCCGCCGGGCACTGGGGCCGCGCCCTGCCGGCCGGGCACGGTCAGGGGGTCGCCGTCCACGAGGAGTACGGCTCCTGCGTGGCCTGCCTGGCCGAGATCGACGCCACCGACCCGAAGCACCCCCGGGTGACCCGGATGGTGATGGCCGCCGACGTGGGCACCGCCGTCAACCCGCGCGGACTTCAGGCCCAGCTCATGGGCACCGCGATCGACGGCATCTCCACCGTTCTGACGGCCGGCCTCCACATCGACCGGGGTGCCGTCCGCGAGAGCAGCTACGCCGACTTCCGCTACGCCCGCCAGCGCGACGCCCCCCTCCGCTTCGAGGCGTACATCATGCCCTCGCAGGCGGAACCGGGCGGCGCGGGCGAACTCGGCGTCCCGGCTGCGGCCGGCGCCGTCGCGAACGCGTACGCCCGTGCGACCGGCACCCGACCACGCCGCTTCCCCCTGAACTTCTGACGTCCCGAAGAACGTCCGACCGAACTTCCCGGAAGGTGCCGATGCCCTCCTACTCCTTCGTCCTCAACGGCAAGCCGGTCACCGTCGAGGCGCCCGCCGACATGCCGCTGCTGTGGGTGCTGCGCGACCTGCTGAACGTCACCGGCCCCAAGTACGGCTGCGGGGTCGGCGTCTGCCGCGCCTGTACGAGCCATCTGGACGGCGCCGAGATCCAGCCCTGTGTCGTACCGGTCGCCGACTGCGCGGACCGCGAGGTCACCACCATCGAGGGCCTGGCCGACGGCGACCGGCTGCACCCCGTCCAGCAGGCCTGGCTGGAGTGCGACGTGGCGCAGTGCGGCTTCTGCCAGCCCGGCCAGATCATGGCCGCGGCGGCCCTGCTGCGGCGCACGGCCCGGCCGACCGACGCCGACATCGACCGCATCGAGAACGTGTGCCGCTGCGGCACGTACCCCCGGATCCGCGAGGCGATCAAGAAGGCGTCGGCGAACGGCTGAGGCCCCACCGGCCCCACCAGCCCCACCGGCCCCACCGGCCCCGCCGGTCCCCGTCACCACAGCGCCTGCGGTTCGCCGGGGACGAAGGGCACCGGCCACTCCTGGGCCGAGCACAGCAACAGGGCCACCGCGGCGGCGATCACCAACAGCCGTACCCAGACGTCGAATCCGCCCGCCGGGGCCGGCGGCGGCGAGGAGGAGTAGGGGCGGGGGCGGTGCCCGGACCCGAAGCGGCCGCCCCGGGCCCGGCGCACGCGGTACGCCCACCCCACCAGCAGCGCCAGACCGACCGCCGACAGACCGGCCAGCCAGCCCGCGGCCCAGCGCGGATCGCCCCCGAGCCGCCGGTCCGCGTCCAGCAGGGCGCCGTGGAAGTCGCCCCCGGGCAGATAGGGGAACCGGATCTCGCCGCCGTGGCCCGTCCACAGGGCGAGGGCGAGCAGTCCGCCCGTGAGCAGCACACAGCCCGCGCCCACGCCCGTCGCGGGCCCCGGCCGGCGCTGGCGCAGCACCACGGCCAGCAGCACCACCGCGAGCGGCACGCTCAGCACGTACTGGAGGTCCGCGGCCGTACTCGCATAGCGCGCCGACCGGGTCTCGGGCGTCCCGTCCGCCCAGGTCAGCCAGGCCGTCGTGGCCACGTACACGCCGGCCAGCGACGCGACGAACAGGACGGCGGCGGCGACCACGTCCGCGGCCAGCGCCGTCACCGCCGACAGCACCCGGCCCACGCCCGACACCACCAGGCCCACCGCCGCCGCGGCGCTGTCCAGCGCCTCCGCGGCCTCGGCCCGCCGCCGCTCGTTGCGCCCGCCCGGCTTGCGCAGCTCGGCCAGCCCGTCCGTCTCCGCCGCCTTGAGCAGCATCCGGGCGAGCACCAGCCGGGCGGGCGTCTCCCGGTCCCGCACCGCCGCCTCGGACAGCCGCATCCACCAGTCGCACGCCTGCATCCGCGTGGTCCGGCGCCGGGCGGCGATCCGCCGCCGCTCCCACCGGACCGTCTCCGGGTCGAGGACACTGCGCAGCAGCAGCGCCCTCGCCTCGTGGCGGTGGTGCAGGGGCGCCAGCAGGCCGAGCGCGGCGGAGGACGAGCCCGGGCCGAGCGCGGCGGTCAACTCCGCGATGCAGGAGCGCAGTTCCTCCTCCGCGCGGGGCAGCACGGCCGCCGCCTCGGTGAGGACCTCGCAGTGCTCGGCGCAGTTCCCGTGCCCGAGGGCGGTCCGGGAGGCGCACGGGTGGGAGGCGAAGACGCGCAGCAGGTCCCCGCTGACGACCGCCGCCACCCGCTGGTCCTGCGGGGTGGTGGAGGCCGCGCGTGCGCACAGGGCCGGCGCGTCCGCGGGGCCGTCGGCGAATTCCGGCGGGGCGTCGCGCAGGACCGCGGCACGGAAGGTCGCCGCCCTGACGGCCGCCTCCCGCAGGTCCGCGGCCGGCTGGGCGACCAGGTACTCCGGGATGCCGCCGCTGTCGAACTCCCGCTCCAGCCAGGTGCGCAGCGCGGCGAGCCGGGGCGGGGACAGGAACAGGGCGAGAGCGTCCTCCCAGAGCGGTCCGGTCATCGCGCGGGCCGCGCTCTCCAGGTCGTGATGGGTCTCCCCGGCCAGCCCCAGCGGTTTGCCCGAGCGGCGGTGCGGCGGCGGCGCCGGTGGTGCGGGCGGCTCGCGGTGCACCGCGGGGGTGCCGCCCCGCAGCCAGTCGGTCACCTGGGCGTGCCCCCAGCGGTGCTCCGGCTCCCGGGTCAGCAGGCCCTGGCACAGCCGCAGCCAGCGGGTGTCCGTCACCCCGGACAGG
This sequence comes from Streptomyces sp. NPDC005820, assembly GCF_040630255.1. Taxonomy (NCBI): domain Bacteria; kingdom Bacillati; phylum Actinomycetota; class Actinomycetes; order Kitasatosporales; family Streptomycetaceae; genus Streptomyces; species Streptomyces sp. NPDC005820. The sequence continues at coordinate 74,702 of NZ_JBEXXE010000021.1, read as the reverse complement.
TCCACGTCGTGCGTCGCCAGATGGGTGAACAGCTCCCGGGGGTCGCTCCAGCCGCCGGGGACGGAGTTGGGGTTGCGGCCGGTGAGGATCTCCACGACGACGACACCGAGCGACCACCAGTCCTGGCTGGGATCCCGGCGCGCGGTGAAGAAGGTCTCCGGCGCCTGGTACATCCCGGTGCCCGCCACCCCCGCGGTCTGCCAGGTGTCCCGCGCCTCCGCCATCAGGCCGAAGTCGCCGAGCGCCACGTCGAGCGGGCCGGTGGCGCCGCGCAGCAGGATGTTGCCGGGCTTGACGTCACGGTGCGTCGCTCCCCGGCCCCGGCCCAGCAGCCGGGTGTGCAGATGGTGCAGCGCGTCGGTGAGCTGCTCCAGCACCCGGCGCACCTGGGGCTCGGGCAGCCGCCCCCGGCGGGAGAGGAACTCCTTGAGCGAGCCGCCCGGGAGGTACTCCAGCACCTCCCAGGGCCATCCGCCGCTCCGGTCGGGCTCCGTACCGAAGGAGTGGACCGTGACGACATGCCGGTGGACCGCCCGCTGGAGCCCGCGCAGCACGTCGTCGGCCTGCCGGTGGGACTTGTGGTAGAGCTTCACGACCCGCTGATGGCCGCTCAGCCGGTCCAGGACCCGCAGGACCCGGTAGGTCTCGCCGCCGGTGGGCAGGTCCCCGAGGATCTCGTAGCGCTCGACGACCGCCGCCGGCACCTGCGGCCCGCCCGCGTCCCAGCCCTGCGCACCGGCCCCCGCGCGCTTGCGGGAGCCGGACTCCGGCTGCCGGGTGTAGTCCAGCGTGTCACCGTCCCGCGCGCCGCCCCCCAGGGCCTCGGTCTCGTCGTCCTCGCCGGATCCGTCGTTCGACTGTGCGCCCATGCTCCCTCGGTGGCTGTGCGTCCCCTGGTTCCGGCGGGGAATGTAGTGGCCACCGCTCCGGGCCTTTCCGTCTTTCCGGAAAGTTCATCTCATCTGATCCGAGTTCATGATTCGCCTGCGCACGGCCGGCGGCCGGATCACAATGAGGGGCTCGGCGCGTCGGATCCGCGGGAACGGGCGGGAACTGAACGGCGTCCCGGTCCGACTCGTAAGGAGGAGGCGGGATCAGCCGGGCGGAGGTCGTGGGCGGTGGTGTTCGGACGGGGGCGGGCGGCGCGGCCCGCCGGCCGCGTGGCAGCATCGGGCGACGTGAGCGTGTCCCTGGCGGTGCGGAGTCTGCGGGCGGCGGTGTTCGCCGTGCTGTGCGTGCTGCTCGCGGCCGGCGGTCATGTGCTCGCCACGGGCGTGGCGCCGCCGGTGCGGACCCAGATCGCGGCGGCCCTCGTCCTGTTCGCGGCGGGCTGTGCGCTGGGCGGGCGGGAGCGATCGCTGGCCGGCATCGGAGGCGGCACGCTCGCGTCCCAGGCCGGGCTGCACTTCGCCTTCGCCACCGCCCGGCCGCAGGCCGTGATGGTCATGCACGGCCTGCGGATGTCCCACTCCGCCGCGCATCCGCACACCCCGCACGCCACCGCCGCCCACCTCGGCGCGGCCCTGGTGCTGACCTGGTGGCTGCGGCGCGGCGAGGCCGCCGTGTGGTCGCTGCTGCGCCGGGCCGTCGCCCTCGTGCCCGGGCTCGTCGCCTGGTGGCAGGTGGCGCGGGGGGCGGGGGCCGTACCGGGCGTGCCGCGTCCCGGGCGGTCGGCGGACGGGGGAGCGGGGGCGGCGCGGCAGGCGCTGCTGCGGTACGCCGTGCACCGGCGCGGGCCGCCGGCGTGGATGTCGTACGCGATCCGCTGAGCGGATCACCTCCCGACATCACGTCCCGAGTACGGAGAGCCACTCACCCATGTCCACGACCCGCACCACCACCACCTTGCGCCGGGTCGGCGTCGTCGCCGCCCTCGCCGCCGCCGGGGTCCTCGCGGCCGCCGGCGCCGCCTCCGCCCATGTCACCGTCCACCCCGAGAGCTACGCCAAGGGAGCCACGGACGGGCTGCTGACCTTCCGTGTCCCCAACGAGGAGGACACGGCCGCCACCACCGAGGTGCAGATCTTCCTGCCCACCGACCACCCCCTCCTCGGCGTCCTCGTCTCGCCGCGGGACGGGTGGACGGCCAAGGTGACGACCACCAAGCTCAAGACGCCGGTCAAGACCGACGACGGCACCATCACCGAGGCCGTCTCCGAGATCACCTGGACCGGCGGGAGGATCACCGCCGGGCAGTACGAGGACTTCGACGTCGCCTTCGGACAACTCCCGGACAACACCGACCGGTTGGCCTTCAAGGCGCTCCAGACCTACTCCGACGGCAAGGTCACCCGCTGGATCGAGGAGGCGGCCCCCGGCGACGACGAACCGGAGAACCCGGCGCCGGTCGTCACCCTGACCGCCAAGGGCGCGGAGAACGGCGAGGACACGGCCGGCGCGACGGCCTCGGCAGCCACGAAGAGCGGCACGGGCACCGGTACCGGCACCAGTACCGCCTCGGCCGCCTCCGCCGACGACGGCGACTCGACCGCCCGCGGCCTCGCGGCCGCCGGCCTGGCCGCCGGAGTCCTGGGCCTGGCCGCGGCCGCCTTCGCCGTCCTCCGCACCCGCCCGAACCGCTCCCGGCCCGAGTAGCCCGTCCCGATCACCGTCCCGATCACCGCCCCGCCACCGGACACCCCGGTGGCGGGGCGGCGGCAGGTCAGAGCCCGGAGAGCGTCCCGCGGTGCTCGAGTTCACGCAGCAGGCGCAGCAGGCGCAGCAGGCGCAGCAGGCGCGGTCGGTGCAGGTCGAACCGGCCGGGCCGGCCCGCGTTCAAGGCACCGGGTGTGTCCTCGGCCGTCCGGCGCAGCCTCGCCGGTGTGCTTGAGTGGGGTACCGCGAGTGCCCCTCACGAACGGACCCGGCCCCATGCTCGTGCTGATCCTCGGTGGGACCACGGAGGCCCGTCGGCTCGCCGGGCTGCTGCACGGCACGCCCGGACTGGCGGTGACCACCTCGCTCGCCGGACGGGTCGCGAGCCCCCGGCTGCCCCCGGGCGAGGTCCGCGTCGGGGGCTTCGGCGGCACCGAGGGGCTCACGGCGTGGCTGCGCGAGCGGCGGGTCGGCGCGCTCGTCGACGCCACCCATCCCTTCGCCGGGACGATGAGCGCCCACGCGGCCCGGGCCGCCGCCCTCGCCGCCGTCCCCCTGCTCGCCCTGCGCCGCCCCGGCTGGACCCCGGGGGAGGGCGACGACTGGCACGGGGCCGGCTCCTCCGAGGAGGCCGCCGCGCTGCTGCCCGCGCTGGGACGCCGGGTGTTCCTCACCACCGGCCGCATGGGGCTGGCCGCGTTCGCGGGGCTGGACGACCTGTGGTTCCTCGTACGGTCCGTCGACCCGCCCGAGGGTCCCGGTCCCGCCCGGACACGGATCCTGCTCGACCGGGGCCCGTTCACCCTCGACGGGGAGCGGGAGCTGCTGCGCCGGCATCGCATCGACGTCGTGGTGACCAAGGACAGCGGGGGAGCCGCCACCGCGCCGAAACTGACGGCCGCCCGCGAGGCGGGCCTGCCGGTGGTCGTGATCCGCCGCCCCCCGCTCCCCGAGGGCGTCCCCGTCACCCCCACCCCGGAGGCGGCGGCCCACTGGGTCACCGAACACCGGTCCCGTACGGCCGGCTGACCCCCGTACCGCCTCTTCACCCCTCGGCGGTCGAAGCCGTCACTCCTCCTCACTGGCGAGGGCGTTGACCGCCGCCGCGGCGATCGCGCTGCCGCCGCGGCGGCCCCGCACCACCAGGTACTCCAGTCCGGACGGGTTGGCGGCCAGCGCGTCCTTGGACTCGGCGGCGCCGACGAAACCGACCGGCGCGCCGATCACGGCGGCGGGCCGGGGCGCGCCCGCCTCGATCATCTCCAGCAGACGGAACAGCGCGGTGGGCGCGTTGCCGACGGCGACGACCGCGCCCTCCAGCCGGTCCCGCCACAGCTCCAGCGCGGCGGCGCTGCGCGTCGTCCCCAGCTCGGCGGCCAGCTCGGGGACGGCCGGGTCGGACAGGGTGCACAGCACCTCGTTGTCGGCGGGCAGCCGCCTGCGGGTCACCCCGCTGGCCACCATCTGCACATCGCACAGGACGGGCGCGCCGCCGCGCAGGGCCTCCCGGGCCCGGGCCACGACCCCGGGCGTGTAGGCCAGGTCCCGGACGAGGTCGACCATCCCGCAGGCGTGGATCATCCGGACCGCGACCTGCCCGACGTCGGCGGGCAGCCCCGAGAGGTCGGCCTCCGCGCGGATGGTGGCGAAGGACCGGCGGTAGATGGCCGCGCCGTCCTTCTCGTAGTCGTAGCTGGTCACGGTGTTCGGCATGGCGGCGAGCATACCCAGGGCACCTGATCGTCCCCGAGGACGCTTCTGCGGCGGCCGACGCGCGCCGGTTCCTGGCCGGTGTCAGGCTGAAGGGACCAGGACCTGCGGAAGGGAATCCCCGTGATCACCACCGACCTCACTCCCGGTGTCCCCTGCTGGATCGACCTCGGCGCCCCCGATGTGCGGACCGCCGCGGACTTCTACGGTGCCGTGCTCGGCTGGGAGTACGAGCCCATGGCCGGCGAGGGGGAAGCCGGCCAGGGTGGGATGTTCAAGAAGGACGGCAGGACCGTCGCCGGGCTCGGCAAGCTGACCGAGGAGGGCGCGCGCTCCGCCTGGATGATCTACTACGACGTCGCCGACGCCGACGCCACCACCGAGGCCGTCCGGCGCGCGGGCGGCACGGTCCGGGTGGAGCCCCGTGACCTCGGCGAATGGGGTCGGATGGCGCAGTACAGCGACCCCCAGGGCGGCCAGTTCGCGGTCTGGCAGCCGGGCAGCGAGGCGGGCTTCGAGCTCGTCGAGGAGCCGGGCTCGCTGTCCTGGACCGAGCTGTACACGACCGACGCCCGGGGCGCCAAGGAGTTCTACGGCGATGTCCTCGGCTGGCGGTTCGGCGACATGGAGATGCCGGGCGGCGGCGGCACGTACACCCTCATCACCCCCGAGGGGCTCCCCGAGGAGCGGATGCAGGGCGGCCTGATGGAGGTCCGCGAGCAGGACCTCGCCCTCGCGGACGGACACCCGTACTGGCACCCGGTCTTCGCCGTCGCCGACTGCGACGCCGCCGTCACCGAGGTCACCGGCCACGGCGGCAGTGTGCAGATGGGGCCGGTGGACGCGGAGGGCGTGGGCCGTCTCGCGGTCTGCGTCGACCCGTCGAACGCCGACTTCGTGGTGCTCAAGCCCACGGGGAACTGACCGCCCCGGCCGGGGCGTCAGGCGAGCGTCACCTCCACCGGCAGCTTCTTGATGCCGTTGACGAAGTTGGAGCGCACCCGCGGCACGTCCCCGGCGAGCGTGATGCCGGCGATCCGCGGGATCAGCTCCTCGAACATGATGCGGATCTCGGTGCGGGCGAGCAGATTGCCCAGGCACAGGTGCGGGCTGCCCTTGCCGAAGGTGACGTGGTCGTTGTGGAGCCGGGCGACGTCGAGGTCGTACGGGTTGCCGAAGACCTCCTCGTCACGGTTGCCGGAGGCGTACCACATGACGACCTTGTCGCCCTCCCTGATCCGCTTGCCGCCGAGCTCGACGTCCCGGGTCGCGGTGCGGCGGAAGTGGTAGACGGGGGAGGCCCAGCGCAGGAACTCCTCGACCGCCGTCGGGATCAGCGACGGGTCGTCCTGCAGCCGGGCCAGCTGCTCGGGATGCTGGAGCAGGGCCAGCATGGAATGCGAGATGGTGTGCCGGGTGGTCTCGTTGCCGGCGACGACCAGCAGCAGGAAGTAGTTGTCGAAGTCCTGCGGCGACAGCGGCACACCGTCCCGCGGCATGGTGTTGACCAGCTTCGACACCAGGTCGGTGCCGTCCTTGCCGCGCCGTTGCCGGGCCAGCTCACGGCCGTACTCGAAGACCTCGACCGAGGCGGGGGAGCGGAACGGCAGATCGCGGTACTTCTCGCTCTCCGCGCTGTGCAGCAGCACGTCCGCGTAGTCGGGGTCGGTGTTGCCGATGATCCGGTTGCCCCAGTCGATGAGCTTCTGGTTGTCCTCCGGCGGTACGTCGAGCAGCCGGGCCAGCACGTTGATCGGGAAGTCGGCGGAGACGTCGGCGACGAAGTCGAACGTGCCCTTGGCGAGGGCCGCGTCGAGGGTCTGCGCGGTCAGCCCGCGCAGGAAGTCGCCGTAGCTGTTGATCACGCTCGCGCCGAACTGCCGCTGGATCACACTGCGCAGCGCCCGGTGCCGTACCCCGTCCAGCTCCAGGATGGAGGCGCGTTTCTTGATCTGGTCGTCGTCGACCTCCTCCAGGTTGACGAACCGGGTGGAGGTGAAGGTCTCAGCGTCCCGGTCGACACGGGCGATGTCGGCGTGCCGGGTCACCGCCCAGAAACCGGAGTTCGGGGCCTCCTCGGGCTGCCAGTGCACCGGGTCCTCGTGGCGCAGGGTGTGGAACATGCGCCATGGGGTGACGCCGTCGGTGAAGTTGTCGAGGTCGGCGAGGTTCACGTCCGCGAGGGGCAGCGGCTCGTGCGCGGCGGCGGGGGTCAGGATCTCGGTCATCGATGGGTCCTCGGTGTCACAGGTGGTAGGCGTACTCGGTGAACTCCCAGTCGGTGACATGCCGTTGGAAGCGTGCGACCTCGTTCCGCTTGTAGGTGAGGTACGCGGTGGTGAAACCCTTGCCGAGCAGCTCGATCAGGGCGGTGTCCGCCTCCAGCGCGTCGAGCGCGGCGGACAGGGTGGGCGGCAGCAGGGCGGAGCGGGCGGTGTCGTAGCCGTAGCCCTCCAGCGGCGCCGGGGGCTCCTCGCCCGCCCGGACGCCGAGCAGGGCCGCCGCGAGCGTGCCCGCGATCAGCAGATACGGGTTGGCGCTCGCGTCGCCGAGCCGCAGCTCCAGCCGGGCCCCGGAGCCGCGCTCCGGCGGGATCCGGAGCATGGCGCTGCGGTTGTCCAGCCCCCAGTCGATCAGCCAGGGCGCGAGGGTGTCGGGGCCGAAGCGTTTGTACGAGTTCACGGTCGGGTTGGCCAGCGCCGCGAGCGCGGGGGCGTGGGCGAGGACACCGGCGACGGCGTGCCGGGCGGTGGCCGACAGCCCGTACGCCCCGGCCGGGTCGTCGAAGACGTTCGCCCCGCCGGCACCCCCGCCGGCACCCCCGCCGACACCTTCGCCGGCACCCCCGCCGACACCTTCGCCGGCACCCCCGCCGACACCTTCGCCGGCACCCCCGCCGACACCTTCGCCGGCACCCCCGCCGACATCCTCGCCGGCACTCCCGCCGACACCCTCGCCGGCACTCCCGCCGGCACTCCCGCCGACACCCCCGCCGGCACTCCCGCCGGCACTCCCGCCGGCGTCCCCGCCGAGGTCCCCGCCGAGGTCCTCGCAGGACAGATGGAGGTGGAAACCGGAGCCGCCCGCGTCGCCGAACGGCTTGGCCATGAACGTGGCGAGCCTGCCCTCCCCGCGGGCCAGCTCCTTCACGGCGGCCTTGAAGCGGAAGGCGCGGTCGGCGGCGTCCAGGGCGCCGGAGTGGGTCAGATTGATCTCGTACTGGCCGCCGTCGAATTCGTGGTTGCCGTTGGTGACGCCGATCCGCAGGTCGCGCAGCAGACGCAGGGTGCGCAGCAGATGGTTGTCCGGGTCGGCGCGCAGACCGGCCGTGTAGACGGCGCCGGTCGTCTCCGGCGAGCGGCGCCAGCCGGTGGGGGCGCAGGGGGCGGGCTCCAGCAGGAAGTACTCCAGCTCGGGGCCGACGACCGGGCGGAGACCGTGTTCGGCGCACCGGGCCAGGACGGACCGCAGCAGGTCCCGCGGCGACTCGGGGGCGGGGGCCGAGGTCGCCGGGTCGGTGACCTCGCCGAGACAGGTCGCGACGCCCGGTTCCCAGGGGAGCACGGTCAGCGTGGACAGGTCGGGGCGGACGCACACATCCGGCAGACCGGCGTCCACGCCGCCCGCGACCGGGACCACGTCTCCCTGGGGCGAGGTGTGGTAGACGGCGCGGCAGAAGGCCAGGCCGTGGGCGCAGGCCGCGGGCAGATGGTCCAGCAGGACGTCACGGGCCCGGTCCGTGCCGATGAGGTCGGGGTAGATCACCCGCACCACGTCGACGCCCTCGGCGGCGAGCCGCTCCATGTGCCGGCGGATGTCGGGGATGTCTGATGCGCTCACCGAAGTCTCCTTGAGCGGATGGGCGGGGACTTCCTCGAAAGTCGTTTGGTCCCGAACGGTATGGAGTGGTGGCATCGCCCGCAAGAGGGTGGCCCGGAAAATTTATCCACCTGGATAGGTATTGACCAGCGCCGGGCGGCTTCCTATGTTGTTTGAAGCCAAATGAGTTGAGAGCGGAGGACCGGCCATGAAGGTCGTCGTCGACATGAACAAGTGCCAGGACCACGGTCAGTGCGTCTTCGCGGCCCCCGACGTCTTCTCGCTGGACGACGGCGGGCGCCTGGCCTACGTCCCCGACCCCGACGACGCGCTGCGCGACGAGGTCGAGGAGGCCGCCGACGTGTGCCCGCTGCAGGCCATCCGGATCGAGGACTGACCGCCATGACCGCACGCATCGTGGTCGCCGGCGCCTCCCTGGGCGGGCTGCGCGCCGCCGAACAGCTGCGGGCGGCCGGCTGGACCGGGGCCGTCACGGTCGTCGGCGACGAACCGCACATGCCCTACAACCGGCCCCCGCTCTCCAAGGAGGTCCTGGCCGGCCGGGCCCCCTTCGCGTCGCTCGCCTTCACCCCGAAGGCGGCCGCCGCCGACGTCGAGTGGCGGCTCGGCACGAAGGTCGTCGGGGCGCGCCTCGACGAGCGGACCGTCGCCCTCGACGACGGTTCGACGCTGTCGTACGACGGTCTCGTCGCCGCCACCGGCATGCGCCCCCGCCGGCTGCGCTGCCCCGGCCCGCTCACCGGCCGTCACACGGTCCGCACCCTCGCCGACGCGCAGGGGCTGCGCGACGAGCTGACCCGCCCGGGCGTCCGGGTGGTCGTGGTGGGCGCCGGGTTCATCGGCTGCGAGGTCGCCGCCACCGCCGTGGGCCTCGGCGTCCGCGAGGTGACCGTCGTCGATCCGCTGCCGCTGCCCATGGCCGGCCCGCTCGGCGAACTGCTCGGCCGGGCCCTGCGGAAGCGGCACGAGGAGCGCGGGGTGCGCTTCGCGCTCGGCACGGGGGTCGCCGGGTTCGAGGGGGAGGACCGGGTGACCGGAGTCGTCCTCGACGACGGGCGGGTCCTCGCGGCCGACGTGGTCGTGGAGTCGGTCGGCTCGCTCGCCAACGTCGAATGGCTGGAAGGCAACGGGATCGACCTGTCCGACGGTGTGCTCACCGACGAGCAGTTGCGGATCGGCCGTCGGCCGGAAGCCGTCGCGGTCGGCGACGTGGCCCGCTTCCCCAACGCCCGTTACGACGGCGTACCCCGCCGTGTCGAGCACTGGTCGATCCCCACGGACACCGCCAAGCACGCGGCGAAGGCGCTCGTCGCCCATCTCCTCGGCCAGGACCGGGAGGCGGCCCCGTTCGCGCCGCTGCCCACCTTCTGGAGCGACCAGCACGACTTCCGGCTCCAGTCCTTCGGCGCACCCGTCCTCGGCCTCGAGGACGTCCGTGTCCTGGAGGGCGACCCGGACGGCGACCCGGACGGGGACGTCCTCGTCGGCTACCACCGCGCGGACCGGCTCGTCGCAGTCGTCGCGCTCGGCGGCCAGGCCGCCGCGAGGGGCGCCGCCCGGTACCGCGCCCAGTTGCTCCAGCAGCCCGCCCTCACCGCGTAAGGAACCCCGTCATGTCCGCTGCCGCTGTCCGTGGCTTCTTCTTTCCCAAGACCGCGACGGGCGCCTCGTCGCTCGTCCCGTCCCCGCCGTGGCGCTACTCCGGCGACCTGCTGACCGTCGAGTACCGCACGGATCCCGCTCGGGTGCGCGAACTGCTGCCCGAGCCCCTGGAGTTGGCCGACGAGGACCCCGGCGCGGTCGCGCTCATCTGGGCCGACTGGCAGTCCTGCTCGGCGTCGGGGGCGGAGCTGCTCGACCCCGTCCTCGCCCAGTACAAGGAGGCCTTCGCGGTCGTCCGCTGCCGGTACCGGGGGCAGACGTACTCGCGGTGCGTCCACATCTGGGTCGACAAGGACTTCGCGATCGCCCGGGGGCTGCACCAGGGCTACCCGAAGAAGCTCGGCTCGATCCACCAGACCCGGCCGCATCCGTACGGGCCCGCGCCGCGGATCGAGGCGGGCGCCCGCTTCGGGGCGACGCTCGCCGCGGCGGACCGCCGGCTGGCGCAGACCGTGGTGACGCTGCGGGAGCCGTCCGCGACGAACGGGTTCGTGAACGGGCATCCGATGGCCCATCACCGGTGGCTGCCCTCCATCGAGAAGGGGAAGGGGCTGGCGCTCGACGAGCTGATCGAGTCCGGGGCGGCGTCCTTCGAGGGCGGGCAGGCGTGGGTCGGGGACGCGGAACTGGAGCTGTTCGAGGCGCCCACCGAGGAGTTGGCCCGGCTGGAGATCCGGGAGCCGATCGCCGCGTACTACCGGCAGGTCGGGGTGGTGTGGGACGGCGGTCGTCTGCTGGAGGCCGGGACGTCGGGGGCGGGGGCCGAGTGAGGTTCGTGGTCGGGCGCGGGTGCGTGGGGGCTTGTCGCGCCCACGCGGCGGAGCCGCATATCGATACGGCCCGCGCCCCTGGGTGGGTCAAGTTCCCCTCGTACAGAAGGAACCCTTTCCATGTCTGACAAGATCGTCATCGGCGGTGTCTCCGTCGACACCCGGCACTGGATCGGTGGGGAGCGTGTCACCTCCGGTGGCACCTTCACCGATCACTCGCCCATCGACGGCAGTGTGCTCGGCGAGATCTCCCGGGGTACGCCCGCGGAGGCCGCCGCCGCCGTCGCCGCGGCCAAGGCCGCCTTCCCCGGCTGGGCCGCCACCCCCCGTGCCGAACGCGCCCGCATCCTCCATGCCATCGCCGACGGGGTCGAGAAGCGGCTCGAAGAGCTCGCCGTCGTCGAGACCACCGACAACGGGGCGCTGCTGCGGTCCCACCGTCGGGGTGTCATGCCCCGCGTCGCCCACAACTTCCGGTTCTTCGCCGACTGGCTGCTGACGCTCGGGCACGAGGACTTCGACACCCGCGGACACACCAATCACGTGTCCTGGGACCCGGCGGGGCCGTGTCTGCTGATCACCCCGTGGAACGCGCCGCTGATGCTGGCCACCTGGAAGGTCGCCCCGGCCCTCGCCGCCGGGAACACCGTGATCCTCAAGCCCGCCGAGTGGTCCCCGCTCACCGCCTCCCTCCTCGCGGACATCGCCGCCGAGGCGGGGCTGCCCGCCGGGGTGCTGAACGTCGTCCAGGGCTATGGCGCCGAGATCGGCGACGCCCTCACCTCGCACCCGGACGTGCGCCGGATCAGCTTCACCGGGTCCGTGCCCACCGCCCGGCGGATCGCCGCGTCGGCGGCCACGAATCTGACGCCTTTGAGCCTCGAACTCGGCGGCAAGTCACCGCTGCTGGTGTTCGCCGACGCGGATCTGGACCTCGCCGTGGACCTCGCGGTGGAGCAGTACGACAACGCCGGGCAGGTCTGTCTCGCCGCCACCCGGTTCCTCGTCGAGGAGTCGGTCGCCGAGGAGTTCACCCGGAGGTTCGTCGAGAAGGCCACCGCCCTGACCCAGGGAGACCCCCGGGACGAGGCCACCGACATCGGGCCGAACATCCATCCGCGTCAGTTGGAGAAGATCGACGGGTTCGTGCAGCGGGCCCTGGCAGCCGGTGCCCGTGCCGTGATCGGCGGGCACCGCCTCGACGGGCAGTTCTACGCGCCGACCCTGCTCACCGATGTCCGCCAGGACAGCGAGACCGTCCAGGAAGAGGTCTTCGGGCCCGTACTCACCCTCCAGACCTTCGCCACCGAGGAGGAGGCGGTCCGGCTCGCCAACGACACCCGGTTCGGGCTGGCCGCCACCCTCGTCACCGGGGACCCCGGCCGCGCGGACCGGGTGAGCGCACAGCTCGTCGCGGGCACGGTCTGGGTCAACTGCTTCTTCGTCCGCGATCTCCAGGCGCCCTTCGGTGGCTCCCGGCACTCCGGCGTCGGCCGTGAGGGCGGCACCTGGAGCTTCGACTTCTACTGCGACCTGAAGAACACCGTGACCGCGCCGAAGGGGTGGACGGACCGTGGGTGAGATCGTCGGGGCCGGGCTGCTCGCCCATGTGCCCACCATCGTGCTGCCGGAGGCGGACCGGCTCGAACTCAACGAGGGCAAGGAGATCACCCTCGTCACCGGGCTCCGGCAGCTGCGTGAGGACGTCTTCGCGCGCGACGACTACGACACCGTCGTCGTCCTCGACTCGCACTGGGCGACGACCGTCGAGTTCGTCGTCACGGCCCAGCAGCGCCGGGCCGGGCTGTTCACCTCCGAGGAGCTGCCGCGGGGGATGTGCCGGATGCCGTACGACTTCCCCGGCGACCCCGAACTCGCCCGCAACGTAGAGAAGTTCGCCGACAAGCACGGCACCTGGATCACCGCGATCGACGACGCGTACCTGCCGATCTACTACGCCACCATCAACCTCTGGAAGTTCCTCGGGGAGGGGCTCCCGGACAAGCGGTGGGTGACGATCGGGGTCTGCCAGACCGGTGACATGGAGGACCATCTGCGCCTCGGGCGGGCCCTCGCCGACGGAATCGCCGCCACCCCCGGCCGCCGCGTCCTGCTGATCGCCTCGGGCGCCCTCTCGCACACCTTCTGGCCGCTGCGCGAACTGCGCGACCACGAGGCCAGCGACCCGGTGCACATCCGCACCCCCGAGGCCCGGGAGGCGGACCACGAGCGCATCGCCTGGTTCAAGGAGGGCCGCCACGACAAGGTCCTCGACACCATGGACGCGTTCTGGAAGGTCAAGCCGGAGGCCAGGTTCTTCCACTACCTGATGATGGCCGGCGCGCTCGGCGAACAGGCCTGTGCGGCCCGGGCCCGTCAGTACGGGGAGTACGAGAACTCCGTCGGCACCGGCCAGGTCCATCTGTGGTTCGACCGCCCGGCCGACGGTTGGACCGGCACACAGGCGTCCGTGAACGCGGCGCCCCACCACCCGCACCGTCGCTCCTAGGAAGGCCGTCATGCCCGAATACCGCCGTATCCTCCTGGACGGCGCCGCCGTCCAGGTCACCGTCGACGGGGACGAACTCGTCGCCGGGGACGGCCGCCACGTCAAGACCGAGGACGCGCGGCACCTGTCGCCGGTCGTCCCGTCCAAGGTGATCGCCGTCCACCTCAACCACCGCAGCCGGGTGGACGAGTTCCGGATCGGTCTGCCGGACACGCCGACCTACTTCCACAAGCCGACCTCCGCCCTCAACTCCCACAAGGGCGCGATCGTCCGCCCCGAGGGCTGCAAGTGGCTCAACTACGAGGGCGAGGTCGCCATCGTCATCGGGAGGACGGCACGCAACATCTCCCCGTCCGAGGCGGGCGAGTACATCGCCGGCTACACGATCGCCAACGACTACGGGCTGCACGACTTCCGCGACACCGACGCCGGCTCCATGCTCCGGGTCAAGGGCTCCGACACCCTCTGCCCGCTCGGCCCCGGTCTGGTCACCGACTGGGACTTCCACGGCAAGCGGCTGCGGACGTACGTCAACGGCGAGGTCGTGCAGGACGGTTCGACCGACGAGATGACCTGGGACATGCACTACCTGGTCGCCGACATCGCCCGCACGATCACCCTGTACCCCGGTGACGTGCTGCTGTCGGGCACCCCGGCGAACTCCCGTCCCGTGCAGCCGGGCGACGTCGTGGAGGTCGAGGTCGAGGGCCTGGGCCGGCTCACCAACCACGTCGTCACCGGGCCCACCGCGATCCGCACCGACGTCGGCGCCCAGCCCACCGAGTCCGAGGAGGTCCTCTCCACGGCCCTCGGCGGCGACTGGGAGTTCCGCGGCATCCGCCCGCCCCGCCGCTGACCGCGCCCACGGGAAGGGCGCCGCACCGGTGCGACCAGGAGGTCACCGGTGCGGCGCCCTTCCGCGTCGCTCAGCCCTTTGCGCGCCGGCCGCTGCGGCGCGGGGCCGGCTCGGCGCCGTCGAGGAGGGTCAGCCGGCGCTCCTCGCCGTGCTCCTCGACCTGCCGTACGACCTGGCGCAGCCCCTCGGCGACGCTCCGGCACTGCTCGTCGCTGAGCCGGGAGGCGACGAACGCCTCCTCCTGGTTGAACTCCGGGAACAGGCGCCGCATCAGCGTCTCGCCCTCCTCGGTGAGACTGAGCAGCACCAGCCGGCCGTCCGAGGGGTGACCGGCCCGCTGGAGCAGCCCGCGCCCCTCCAGCGTCCGGGAGACCCCGGTGAGCGTGCCCTTGGAGATGCCCGCCTCCTCCGCGACGTGCCGGGTCTCGGACTCGCCCCAGACCCACACCACCCAGAGCACGACGAACGCCGTCCAGGTCAGATCGGCGCCGCGCAGCACGGAGTTCTCCAGGTGCTGCCGGACGGCCGACGCGGCCCGGTAGATGTTGGCGACCACCGCCATCTGCTCATGGTGGATCGGTATCCCACCGAGCTTGGCCGCGGCCAGCTTCTCCGCTTCGGTGATGGACCGGTGCCCTGGCACTGGCACGCTCCCTTCGATCATCCGTCGATCGTTCGGAGCCAAATTATACGAGACGTTCCGCGCCCGTCAGAGATGCGTCAAAGGTGAACGGGGCCGATCCGGCCTTCGTCGTCACCACGATCGCGGTGTTCGCGCCGCTGGCCTCGTCGCCAAGGGGGTGACCAAGCTGCGATCCTGTCGGCCGTCGTCCTCGGGCGGCAGGGGCACAGCCGCCGGCCTCCGCCTCGTCCCGGCCTCCTCCGCGACCGCCTGCATGATAACGGCATCGCTGCGCCCGGCCCCGGTCGCCGCCGCCCGGGCCCCTGAGCACGGGTTTTCCTGAACACCCCCGGCATCCCCTCCGTATACGTCGAGGTGACCGCGAAGAAGCCCGACCGTGCCTCCGCGTGGGCGCGAGCCGGGCTGTTCGCGCTCGTCGGCAGTGTGCTCGCGGCCCTCGGCCACCATGCCGTCACCGAACAGGCGGTGCCGTGGCGGCTGGTGACCGTCTTCACGGTGGCCCAGTGCGCGCTGGCCCGGCCCTTCGTACGCCGCGCCCTCTCCCTGCCGGTGGCCGTCGGCTGCACCCTCGTGGCGCAGACGGGGCTGCACCTCGCCCTGGCCCGGGCGGGAGCCGGGCACGAGGCCGCGCCCGGCCCGGCCGGTCACGCCGGTCACGCGGGGCATGCCGCGATGGCGGACGGGCATGTCCCGCACCACGCCGGCACGGCCATGACGGCGGCTCACCTGCTGGCGGCGCTCGCGACGGCCTGGCTGCTCCACCGCGCCGACGCCGCCGTGACGGTGGCTCTGGCGGCGGCCCGTACCGTGCGGTCGGCCGTGATCGCCGTCCTGGCGCGGGTACTGCCGCCGCTCGTGCGCGGAACGCTCCGCGAGCCGTCGTACCCGGGAGCGACCGGCCGCTTCACCCCGCCCGCCGCGTCGGGGACACGCGATCTGGAACACGCGCTGGTGCGCAGGGGACCTCCGGGACGGGTGCACGTCCCGGTCCCTCCCTCACCCAGCAAGGAGCACCACTGTGTCCATTGTGTCCATGTTCCCGCACGCCCCCGGCCGGACCGTGCGGCGGGCCGGTGTCGTCGGCGTTCTCACGCTGACCGCCGCCCTCGCCCTGGCCGGCCCCGCCTTCGCGCACGCGGAGGTCGAGGCCGACACCGCGCAGGCCCTGGCCGAGAACGTCACCCTCAGCTTCGTCTCCGAGGCGGAGTCCGCCGAGGCCGGCTTCACCGAGATGCGCGTCGTCCTCCCCGAGGGCATCGCACCGGGTGACGTCACGCTCGTCGACGGCCCCAAGGGCTGGAAGTTCAAGGCCACGAGCGACGGCTACACCCTCGGCGGCCCGAAGCTCGCCGTCGGCACCGACGCCGAGTACAGGATCAAGGTCCGGCAACTGCCGGACGCCGAGGAGATCGCCTTCAAGACCGTCGAGACGTACAGCGACGGCGAGATCTCCCGCTGGATCGAGCTGCCCGGCGGCGGAGCCGAGCCCGAACAGCCCGCGCCGGTCCTGAAGCTGAAGGCCGCCGCCCCCGGCGCCACGCCCGTGAACCCCGGCCCCACGACGACCGGCACGGCCACCCCCTCGGCCACCGGGTCCACCCCCGCCGCCGACGCCTCGGACGACGCGACGCCGGTCGCCGACGAGGAGGAGACGAAGGAGAAGGCGGGGAAGGAGGAGAAGGCGGAGAAGGAGAAGGAGGAGGGCGGCAGCTCGGCCGGGCTGCTCGTCGGTGGGGCGGTCGTGGCGCTCGCCGTTCTGGGCGGCGGCGCGTGGTGGCTGGCAAGGCGCCGTTCCGCGGCGGCCGACGCCTGACCGGGGGGTGGGGCGCCACCGGCGTCCCACCCCCACCGAGCCGTCCTCACGAGTCGCCGACCCCCCCTCCCATGTTGCGCTCCATCATCTCCAGGGCGGAGTACAGCACGCACTGCTCGGTGACCTGCCCGCACAGCACCAGGTGCCCCACGCCCATCCGCCACAGCAGATACGACAGGGGAGTCTCGTAGACAGCGCCCGCTCCAGCAGCTCCCCGTGGTGGGAGTGCCACAGCTCCACCGAGTACCCACGAGGGGGGCTGTCGGCCGATCGGGTGTCGTGGTCCGGCCGCGTGGGTGTTTCGTGTCGGCCGGACACTGCTCCCCCGCCGCGCGGGCTAGGGATGGCGTGAGCGTGGCGGCACGACCGGGAGGAGGGCGTCCTGTGGGTCCTGCGGCGGAGGATGCGACGGGGGATGCGGAGGAGGGCGAGCGCCGCCGGGCGGGGGAGCGGCTCGCGGACGCCGCCGACGGCCGGCTGCCCGTCCACGACGGCGCCGGACGGCTGCTGCGCAAGGCCTTCCCCGACCACTGGTCGTTCCTGCTCGGCGAGCTCGCCCTGTACAGCCTGCTCGTCCTGCTGCTGACGGGCGTCTGGCTGACGTTCTTCTTCGACCCCGAGATGCGCGAGGTGGTCTACGACGGCTCCTACGCGCCCCTGAGCGGCACGCTCATGTCGAGCGCCTTCGACTCGACCCTGCGGATCAGCTTCGACGTGCGCGGCGGCATGCTGCTCCGCCAGACCCACCACTGGGCCGCGCTGGTCTTCGTCTCCGCGATCGGCGTGCATCTGCTGCGGGTCTTCCTCACCGGCGCCTTCCGCAGGCCCAGGGAGCTGAACTGGGCCATCGGCGTCACCCTGTTCGTGATCGCCCTGGCGGAGGGGTTCGCCGGCTACTCGCTGCCGGACGACCTGCTCTCCGGCACCGGCCTGCGCATCGCGCAGGGCATCATGCTGTCGATCCCGGTCGTCGGGACGTACGTCGCCCTGTTCGCGTTCGGTTCCGAGTTCCCCGGCCACGACCTCGTGCCCCGTCTGTACAGCCTGCACATCCTGCTGCTGCCGGGCGCGCTGTTCGGTCTGCTCACCGTGCACCTCATCCTGGTCTTCTCCCTGAAGCACACCCAGTGGCGCGGCCCGGGCCGCACGAACGCGAACGCCGTCGGCAGACCCCTGCACCCCCGCTTCACGGCCTCCTCCGCCGGCCTCGCCCTGACGGTCTCCGGGGTGCTGGTCCTGCTCGGCGGCCTCGCGCAGATCAACCCCATCTGGGTGTACGGCCCCTACCGGCCCGACCAGGTCTCGACCGGCTCCCAGCCGGACTGGTACGTCGGCTTCCTCGAAGGCGCGCTGCGGCTGGTCCCGCCCTGGGAGACGAACCTCGCCGGGCACACCCTGATGTGGAACGTCCTGCTGCCCGCCGTCGTCCTGCCCGGCCTGCTCTTCACCGTCCTGTACGCCCACCCCTTCGTCGAACAGCGGCTGACCGGCGAGGGGCGGCGGGAACAGCACCTGTGCGACCGGCCCCGCGAACGGCCCGTGCGCACCGGCCTCGGCGCGGCGGGCGTCACCTTCTACGGCGTGCTGCTGCTGGCCGGCGGCAACGACGTCACCGCGCTGACCTTCCGGATCTCGGTGAACGTCCTCACCTGGATCTTCCGGATCGCCCTGGTCGTCGGCCCCGTCCTCGCCTTCTTCGTCACCCGTGCGCTGTGCCGCGCCCTGCTGCGCGCCGAACAGGAGCGGCTGGCCGAGGGCGAGGAGACCGGGGAGGTGCGGCAGAACCTCGCCGGCGGCTACGAGAGCGACCACCGCCCGGTGACGTCGTTCCGGCCGGGCGCCCCGCGCACCCCGCTCAGTCCCCCTGACCGGCCCCCCGGTTCACGTACTGGAACACCAGCCCGGCGACCCCCCGGGCCAGAACACCGAAGCCGATGAGGAACAGCCACAGCCCGAACACCACCCCGGTCGCCGCGACGGCGAACCCCAGGGCCGTCACGATCGGCCACAGGCTGTGCGGCGGGAAGAACTCCAGCGGCCCGGCGCCCGCCACGACCTCGGCGTCCGTACGGTCCTGAGGACGCGGTCCGTGCCGTACGTACTGGACCGCGCAGAAGAACGACACCAGCGCCGCCATCCCGAACGCGACGACGAGCGCCGTCGTACCCGTCGGATCGGCGTGCGACCACACCCCGTAGAGCACGGCGGTGGCGCCGAAGAAGACGGCCACACCCCCGAAGAGCACTGCCTCGGCCTTCACCGCGGACCCTCCCCTTCCACCCCTTCCACCGTTTCCACCTCTTCCCTCGCGGCGCGCACGATCTCCGGATGGTGCAGGTCGAAGGCCGGGGACTCCGACCGCACCCGGGGCAGCGCCACGAAGTTGTGCCGCGGCGGCGGGCAGGAGGTCGCCCACTCCAGGGCGCGCCCGTACCCCCACGGGTCGTCCCGCTCGACCCGCCGCCCCCGTTGGGCCGTCAGCCACACGTTGTAGAGGAACGGCAGCGTCGAGACGCCGAGCAGGAACGCGCCCGCCGTCGACAGCGTGTTGAGCAGGGTGAACCCGTCGCCCGGCAGATAGTCGGCGTACCGGCGGGGCATCCCCTGCTCACCGAGCCAGTGCTGCACCAGGAACGTCAGCTGGAACGCGGGGAAGAGCAGCCAGAAGTGCAGCTTGCCGAGCCCCTCGTCGAGCAGCCGGCCGGTGAACTTGGGCCACCAGAAGTAGAACCCGGCGAACATCGCGAAGACCACCGTGCCGAAGAGCACGTAGTGCAGATGGGCGACGACGAAGTACGAGTCGGTGAGATGGAAGTCGAGCGGCGGCGAGGCGACCAGCACCCCGCTCAGCCCGCCCAGCAGGAACGTCACCAGAAAGCCCACCGACCACAGCATCGGGGTCTCGAACGAGAGCGAGCCGCGCAGCATGGTCCCGGTCCACGCGAAGAACTTGATGCCCGTGGGCACCGCGATCAGGAACGACATCAGCGAGAAGAACGGCAGCAGCACCGCGCCCGTCGCGAACATGTGGTGCGCCCACACCACCGCCGACAGCATGGTGATCGCGATCGTCGCCCCGATCATCGGCAGATAGCCGAACAGCGGCTTGCGCGAGAACACCGGGAGGATCTCGGAGACGATCCCGAAGAACGGCAGCGCGACGATGTACACCTCGGGATGCCCGAAGAACCAGAACAGGTGCTGCCACAGCAGCGCGCCGCCGTTCGCCGCGTCGAAGACGTGCGAGCCGAACTTGCGGTCCGACTCCAGGGCGAGCAGCGCGGCGGTCAGCACCGGGAACGCGGGCAGCACCAGGATCGACGTGAACAGCACGTTCCAGGTGAAGATCGGCATCCGGAACATGGTCATGCCCGGGGCGCGCAGACACAGGATCGTGGTGATGAAGTTGACCGCGCCCAGCGTGGTCGACACACCGGTGACCACCAGCCCCATGACCCACAGATCACCGCCCGCGCCCGGGGAGTGGTACGAACTGTTGAGCGGTGCGTAGGCGAACCAGCCGAAGGCCGCCGCGCCGCCCGGCACCAGGAACCCGGAGACCACCATCAGACCGCCGAACAGATACATCCAGTACGACAGCGCGTTGAGCCGGGGGAACGCCACGTCCGGGGCGCCGATCTGCAACGGCATCACGGCGTTGGCGAACCCGGCGAACATCGGGGTCGCGAACAGCAGCATCATGATCGTGCCGTGGACGGTGACGAACTGGTTGTAGCCGAGGTCGCTGAGGAACTGCAGCCCCGGCCGGGCCAGTTCGGCCCGCATGCCCAGGGCCAGCAGCCCGCCGAGGAGGAAGAAACAGAACGCCGTCACCATGTACAGCCGGCCGATCACCTTGTGGTCGGTGGTGCCGGCCCAGGCCAGGAGTTTCCGTCCCAGTGGCGGAGCGGGAGCGGCGGTGGGCGCCGAGGTGTCGCCGACGCGGTGCGACAGATCGCTCAATGATCCTCCTCAGCGTGCCGAGCGCGCACAGCGCCTCGCGGATGCCCTGTCCGCCGCCCGGTGACGCTACCGGCGCCCCGGCCCGCGCCCGGTCCGCCACGCCTCGCACCCCGGCATTCGACGCCGGGTGGCGGGTACCCGGCGCCCTGCGCACGACATCCACGCCGTCGCACGCCGTCCGCCCCGCTCACCGCGTGCGCAGCACCCGGTCCGCGAGCCGGTCCTCCAGCCGGCCGGTGGTCCGGATCCCGAACACCACGTCGGCGTCCAGCCACGGCTCGCGGGCCGGCAGGCCGGCGACGACCTCGTGCCGTACGACCTGCTCGCGCACCGCGTCCGCCTCCACGTGCTCGGTGTGGAACCGGACGGCCGCCGGGCCCGCGCCCAGCCGGCGGGAGGCCGGGGAGGAGGTGACCTCGACGGCCGCGAAGTGCCCGACCAGCGCCCCGCGCAGGGCCCGGTGCAGCCCCGGCAGGGACATCGGGTTGACGGTGGCCAGCGCCGCGTCCAGATAGTGGCCGTACGAGGTGTTCAGGCGGCCCAGGTCCGCCATGAGGCGGGCGAACAGCTCCACGGCCACCATGGCGGCCTTGGCCCGCCCGCGCAGGAAACACGACAGGCCGCCGCTGTCGCCGCCGTCGTCGCCGACCGGTTCGCGCTGGAGCTCGTCCAGCGTCCGCTCTACTCCGGCTCCTTCGGCGTCTCCGGCTTCTTCAGCTTCTCGGCGGACGGGTACCCCTGGGCAGCCGACGTACGACCTTTCCGGCGCGTTACAGGTGCCGTCGGGCCGGATACCCGGGGGCCATGGTGCGAACAGAGAAACGGCAGGGGCGCCCCGCCGGGCGCGGACCGGCCGACCAAGAGGACGAGACCGTCCGGGGCCCGGAGACCGGCCCGGACGAACAGGCGGAGCGACGAGCCCCGGACAGTCCGACGGACCTGTCGAAAGGCTCCTGGGGGGCGGCGCTCAGAGGCACCGTGAAGTGCTCAAGAGAGACGAGCTGACCGATCGTGCGGCGGCCCTGACCTACTACGGGATCCTGGCGTTGTTCCCCGCGCTGCTCGCGCTGGTGTCGCTGCTGGGCGTCGTCGGACGGTCGGCCACCCAGCAGGTGCTGGACAACATCGAGACCCTCGCCCCGGGCCCCGCGCAGGACATCCTGCGCGACGCGGTGCGCCAGATGCAGGGCCGGGCCGGGCTCGGCTCGGCCATGGCGGTCGTCGGCCTCGTGCTCGCGGTGTGGTCGGCCTCCGGCTATGTCGCCGCGTTCATCCGCAGCGCCAACGCCGTCTACGACGTCCCCGAGGGCCGGCCGCTGTGGAAGGTGCTGCCGGTGCGGGTCGGGATGACCGTGGTGCTCATGGTGATGGCCGTGATCAGCGCGCTGACGGCGGCGATCCGGTCTGCCTCCAGCACGGCCACCTCATGGCCGCGCCGGGCCGGCTCCCGGGCGGTGCCGAGCCCCGCGACACCGCCGCCGACCACCGCGACCTCGACGGAGAGGTCCCTGGAGGGCGGGGGCGCGGGGGCACTGCCCGGCGCGGTCTCGATCCGGTACGGTCCGCGGATTCCTCGCTCGGCGTTCATGGCCGCCGGGTTCCCCCCGCCACCCCGTGACACGCACGAGGGCGCGGACGGCCCGGGTCCTCGCGCGGGGCCCCGGCGCCGCAGCCGTCACGGGGTGCGGAACCCGCGGAACGTCACCTGCTTCCGGCTGTCGAAACCGAGCCGCTCGTAGAGGGCGATCGCGGCGGTGTTCGTCTCGGCCACATGCAGGAACGGGCGTTCGTTCCGGGCCAGGACGCGGGCGACTAGGGCGCCGACCAGACGGATGCCGTGGCCCCGCCCGCGTGCCTCGGGGGCCGTGCAGACGGCGCTGATCTCGGTCCAGCCCGGGGGCCGCAGCCGTTCGCCCGCCATGGCCACCAGCCTGCCGTCGGCGCGGACGCCGAGGTAGGTGCCGAGCTCGTGGGTGCGCGGCCAGAACGGGCCGGGGCGGGTCCGTCCGACGAGGTCGAGCATCTCGGGCACATCGGCCGGCCCCAGCTCGACCACGTCGGCGTCGTGCGCGGCCGGTGCCCGACCGGGACCGCGGCCGGCGGGAAGGATCATCTGCCGGCCTTCGAGGACGAACACCTGTTCCCAGTCCGGCGGCGGGGTCGCCGCAGAGCTGAACAGGTCGGCGAACCCGCCCGGGCCGAGCAGCCGCGCCAGGTCGGCCCAGTCCTCCGGGGCCGGATCGGTGGGGACGGCCGAGAAGGTCGCGACGTCCGGCAGATAGGTGGCGGCCCGGCCGAGCCGGCGGGCGAGCGCCGCGTGGTGCCCCCGCAGCGACCGGCCCACGGGGTCGTCGAGCACGGCGGTGTCACCGCTCGTCATCGTCGTGTGGCTCCTTCTCGTCGTGCGGCTCCTGCCCGCGGGCCCGGGCCATAACGGCTCCCTATGCCGTCATTCGCCATGATTCTCTACCGCGGGCACCCGGGACACCCTACGGTTCGAGCGGAACCAGGCACTGGGGCGCCGACCGACGCCAGGGCGGCACCCCGAGCACAGATGAGGCGACCGCATGCACGAGATAGCGGCACTGCTGCGCGAGTACGACCGCGCCCGCGCCTACACCGACGACCTCTGGAAGGACCTCACGCCGGACGAGGTGATCTGGCGCCCGCACGAGAGCTCCAGCGCCATCGGCTGGCACCTGGGGCACCAGGCCCATGTCGCCCACTTCATGATCCGCAACCTCACCGCGGCCGAACCCAGCCCCGACCCGGAGCTGGACGCGCTGATGGACTCGGCGAACCCCGAGCGCTTCCGGGGAGCCCTGCCCACCGTCGAGCGGCTCACCGCCTTCCGCGACACCGTCGCCGAACGCGTCCACGCCCGGATGGGCGACATCGCCGCCGGCCGGGTCAAAGCGCCCGCCCAGCTCACCGTCGTCGCGACCCACCTGCTCACCACGCTCGTCAACCACGAGTACCAGCACGACCAGTGGATCGGCGAGGTCCGCGCCGGCGACCTCGGCCACGCGCTCCCGCCGGACCCCGACGGCGAACTCGTACGCCGTGTCGACGGCTATCTCGTCGTCGACTGCCTGTAACCGGCCCCGGAGACCGCATGCCCCCTCGGCCCGAGGCGGAGCGCCGCGTCCTCACCGTCGACGGCACCGGCCTGCTCTGCGTCACCCTCCTGCTGCGCCTGCGCAAGGCCGTCGACGGGGCGGCGCCGGGCACCGTCGTCCACGTCGTGGCGACCGACCCCGCCGCCCCGCTCGACCTGCCCGCCTGGTGCCACCTGACCGGCCACCGGTACCTGGGCCCCGTCTCCGGCACCGACCGCGACGTGTACGCCCTGCGCCTCGCCGCCGACGCCCACCCCACCCGCCCCGACACGCCGTGGCGACGGGCGGACCGCTGAGCCGCGACTGCGCCGTCCTCACACGACGATGCAGGTCATGGCCGCCCAGAGGAGGGGTGCGTGCTCGATCCGGCCGTCGGCACGCCAGCGGTCCAGGCGCTCGCGCTGCCAGCGGCCGAGTCGTCGCACGGGGTCGTCGTCCTCATGGGCGGCGTCGACGGCGACGATCGCCTCCGACAGCGGCCGTACCTGCTCGGGCAGGCCGGCCAGCCGGTGGAAGGCGAAGCTGGTCGGCAGCGCCCAGCGGGTGGCGGTGACCAGCTCGGCACCGTTGTGGAGCATCGCCGTGGCCAGGCCGAACGACTCGGCGAACCGCAGATCGCCGCCGCTCTCGCAGCCGATCAGGGCGACACGCGGGGGCGCGGGCCAGATCCGCGACCCCGGCTCGCCGTCGCCGCGCAAGGGCAGCGTGCCCAGCAGGAGATCCTTCGCCGAGAGCGGCCGATGGGTGCGGACCGGCTCGGTCAGGCCGGCGGTCTGCGCACCGCAGCACAGGTGGAGGGCGCCGTCCTCGCTCTGCCCGCCTTCGACCGGTGCGCCGCTCACGTGCCCGACGTACATCAGCCGGCGTGCCCCGTTGCGCAGCACGTCGCTCAGCCAGTCCCGGTTCAGGTCGGTGCGGCGGAACGCCTCCGCCGGGGCGGCGAGGGACGGTTCCACGGCGCCCGCGCCCAGGTGGCGCTCGACCAGGCAGAGCAGGTCCGGATCCGAGCCGGGCGGCCCCAGGACCGAACCGAGCGGGGAGGCGGCCCGAAAACCGGGCACGCGGGGGTCGAGCAGGAGGACGACGGGGCCGGAGGCGCCGGGACGATCGGAAGTGCCCGGACGGTCGGGCGTGTTCCGTCGCCGCAGCGAGGTCGGCGCGGTGGTCGCCACGTCCGCCAGATCGATCAGCCGGGTGTCGCCGTCGTCGACGGCCAGCAGCTCCCAGGGGACCTGGGCGACCCGGGGCGAGGGCTGGATGCGGACCAGCGGCCGGCCCGCGCGCGCCGACACCTGCCGTAGCTGCGCCGTCAGCCCGTCCGGCCACAGCGCCTCGCCCAGCGTCCGCGCGAGCCGTCGCTCGGCCCCTCGGTCGGCCAGCGCACCCGACGCGAACGCGCGGCGCATCCCGGTCGCCCCCTCATCCGCCCCGGGCAGCGCCGCGGCCAACTCCCGCACGGAAGCGTCGACTTCGGCAGCGGGACCGTGTCCGGTGCCGAACCCCCGGGCGCCGCCGACCCAGGTCCACGTCATGAACAGGTCGCCCGCGTCGGCCAGCCGGACCTGGACCACCGGTCGGCCGGTCGGCTCGTCGGCGTTCCAGAACGGCACCTCCTCCTCGGCGACGATCCGTCGGCCGTAGCGGAACTCGGCCGCCGCGACGAACTCCTGGAGCGCGACCCGGCCGGATTCCGCGGACATCCGCACCTTCGGCGGCGGCGCGACGCGCAGACCGGCGGACACGGCGGCCTCCGCGGCCACACTCCCGAGCGCCGTGGTCCCGCCGTCGCCCTCGCTGTAGGCCTTCATGGCCGGGTCCGGGAAGACCGGCGCCCCGACCACGCGGGAGGAGCCCTGCGTACCGTCCAGGGCCAGGGTGGCGCCAGCGCAGCGGTGTTCCACCAGTTCGAAGAGGAGCCCCTGGTCCTGACGGCGTACGGCGAGACGGAAGGCCAGCCGCATGGCGTCGTCGGCCAGTTCCAGCCACTGACTGCGGGCGTGGGCGGTGACGAAGTCGTGGCGTGCGGCGGCCAGGGCCAGCGCGGCGGGGAGGGCGAGGGAGAGCGCGGTGTCGACGGACGCCGTCTCGTGGTCGCCGTGGTCCGTCCGGTTCAGGTTGTCCTCGAGGGCTCTCGCGAGCATGAGGTCGACCTGCGCGCACCGCTCGTGGATCCCCCGTTCCCGGTAGACGTCCCGGGCCTCCTGGGCCAGCCGCCGCATCTCCTCGATGTCGCCCCGTTCGTAGGCGTGTTGAGCGCCCAGCAGCAGGGTGTCGGCGGCGGCGACCGAGGCGCCGAGCCGTACGAAGCGTTCCCTGCTCGCCGTCATGAGGTCGTGCGCGTGCGCCGTCTCCCCGCGCAGCCCGGCGAGATGGCTGCGGGCCTGCTCGCAGACCGCCAGGTCTCCGTACCGCCGCTGTCGTTCGAAGAGGGCGGAGGCCTCGGCGAACAGGCGCTCCGCGTGGTCGGGTTCACCCCGGTGCAGCGCGAGGAACGCCCGGTGCGCGATCAGTGTCTGCCGCTCACCGGTGTCGCCCAGCGCCCGGAAGCCGTCCTCCGCGCGGGCGAAGTGGTCCTCGGCCGGGTCGTACCGCCCGGTCGCGGAACAGATCGAGCCCAGCGCGACCAGCAGGCGCGGAAGGGCCTCCGCCGCGGTCGCCGGGGTGGTGGACAGCAGGAGCGTGGCGTGTTCCTCGGCGGTTCCCCACTCACCGCGCTCCATCAGCAGGAGCACCCGGTTCAGGCCGAGTTCGGCGGCGCGCAGCCCGTCGGGGTCGTCGAACCCGGGCAGTGTGGCCGCCGCCTCGTCGAGACAGGCCAGGGCCTCGTCCAGGCGCCCGGTCTTCCCCAGCAGGTCGGACTTGGCGATCAGGGTCCGCAGTACGGTCTCCCGCCACAGCTGACGGCCCCGCGGCCCCATCGGCGCCGACGCGATGCCGTCGAGCAGGGCGCGGGACCGCTCGACGGCGTCCTCCGCCCGGGGCAGGTCCGAGGCGGCGAGGAGGACGCTCGTGAGGTCGGCCAGCAGGTGCGCGCGCAGGAACCGTACGTCGGGGGAGTCCTCCAGGGACTCGGCCAGGGTGAGCAGCTCCTCGTAGCCGGCGCACGCGGCGCCGAACTCGGCGGCCAGGTGATGCGCGTGGGCCCGGGCGAAGCCGCTGTCGAAGGGTTCCCCGTACAGCCGCACCGGTGTGTCCCTCCCGTCCGTCATCGGTCGGCCGCCATCGGTCAGTAGTCCTCACGGGCGGCAGTGGCGGCGAGGATCTCGGCGAGGAACGGTCCCGGTACGCCGTCGTGGGCGCCGTCCGCGACGGGCCGTGCCGCGTCGGCCAGCCGCCGCCGGGCCAGGGCGCGGACCGCGTCACGGTCGGCGCGGTTCCCGGGGCCCGCGCCCGGGTCGAAACCGGGGAGCAGGACCTCGACGTCGATGCGCGGCGCCGCGGTCGCGTCCGACGGATCCGGCGGCAGCTCCACGTCCGCCCGGCCGGTCCACAGGTCGTCCCGTCGGGCGAGGGGCACCCGGCCCACGCGGTTGCCGTTCACCCGGACCTCCGCGACGAGGAAGTCACCGGTGCCGGGAGCCGCGAGGTGCGCGACGGCCTCGACCTCGACCTGCCGTCGCGCACCGAGCGCGCGGGCGGTCCAGGACACCGCGTCCTCGGCGGCGTCGACGAGCCCCGGCGGGTAGCGGCGCCAGTCGTTGGTCCCCGAGCCCCGGGCGATCACCCGGCCGCCCGCGACGCGCGCGTCGCCCGCCGCGAGGGCGTAGCCGTCCTGCCGGGCGAACAGCGTGCCGGGGTCGGCCGCGGTGGCCGTGCGCGCGGGCTCCGGACCCCGGTCGAGGGCCGTGCGGAGCCGCCGCAGCTCCGGCCCGTCCAGCCCCGCACCGTCCGCCGCGTCGTCGATCAGTCGCAGGACGCCGTCCAACTGGCGTGCCGTGTCCGCCGGTTGCGGCACCGCCCGCCACCACCGCAGCAGTGGGGCGAGGGCGGCCCGATGCTCCTCGATCAGTTCGGCCACGCAGTCGTCGGGCTGGTCGCCGACCTGGTCGAACAACTGCTGGCACCGGTGGGTGAGCGCGGCCGACTCCAGCCCGAGCACGTCCGGTTCGAGCGCCGCGATGCCGTCCGGGTACGAGGCCGGCCACCACCGGGCCGCCCAGTGCGCGAGGCCGAGCCGGGCGGCGGCGCCCGCGAGCGGGGCCGGGCGGTCCGCCGTCTCCCGTACCGTCACCGGCTCCTGCGCCCCCGCCCCGCGGGCGCACGCGTGCACGGCGGCGGCGGTGCGCTCGCCGTAGACCGCCCACAGCCACTGCTGGGCCCGCCCCGCGTCGTGGACCTCCGCCACCGGCAGGACCGGGTCCTCCAGGACGGGCCAGAGCAGAACGGCCCCCGCGACGTCGAGAACGGAGCGCGTGAAGTCCGCGCCCCCGCTGCCCCCGTCGTCGTAGGCCCCCAGGAGCCCGGGCACGGAACCGGCGGCTATCCGGACCGCGCCGTCCGCGCCCCGTGCGACCTGGACGTCCGTCCCGGCCCCCGCCATCACGCGCTCCTCGGCTCGGCCGGTTCCACCGCGGTCGCCGATGGCGCCGTCAGGGTGCGCAGCGCCGACCGGACCCTGGCGCGGTGGTCCATCATCACCGAGCGGGCGACGCCGTCGAGCACCGTCCAGGCCTCCGCGAGGTCCGCCGGCGGTGCGCCGTGCGCGTCCCGTCCGTGCAGCCGCACCCACAGCCGCCGCATGTAGGCCGCCCAGGGGGTGCGGAGGTCCCGGGCGAGGGCCTCCAGGGCGCCGCCGTCCGGGTCGGGCCGGGGGGAGACGGTCATCCTGCGGGCGCGCAGGACCGAAGCCTCCCTTCGCCAGCGGCTGTTGACGGCCCGGTGCGCCGCGGTGCGGCCCGGCGCGGCCGCGCCGGTGCCCAGTGGGTCGAGGCCGACCGCGAGCCGTCCGCCGAGGACGAGGGCGACGCGCAGGCCCTCGTCGTACAGGCCCAGCGGGGCACAACTGCGGCCGACCTCCCGCGCGACGAGCTCCGGCACGGTCGGCAGCTCCTCGCGCCGGGCGGACGACTGGAGCACGACGAAGAGCCGTTCGAAGAGGGTGCGGTCCAGCGGTGCGGGAAGCGTGGCGGTCGAGGCGCCGTGGCCGGTCTCCGGCCGTGGCGGCACCTGGCGCGCGGTCAGCCCCAGATGCGCCGGCGGCCCCTCGGCGCCCCAGACCCCGCTCGCGGATGCCCACAGGGCCCGGCCGAACAGAGCGCCGTGTCCCGCCTCGACCAGGGAGGCGTACGCCGGTGAGTCCCCGGCCCGCCCCGGCGCACCGCAGGCGTCCAGGGCCTCGGCCGCCAGCGTGACCGCCACGGCCACACCGGTGGCCGGGACCGTCGGACGGCTTTCCCATACGACGGCCAGCTCCCCGTCGAGCCGGGCGCGCCGGCCGGCGTCCGCGAGGTGTGCCTTCAGCGCTTCGACGGTGCGTCCGCCGCCCGCGTCCGCCACCTCCTCGACCACCGCCCGCGCCACCGCGTCCGCGCCGGCCGCGGGCGCCCCGTGCTCGGTGGCCAGCTCGAAGCAGCGCTGGAAGTACAGGTCCTGGGGGTTCCCCGCCACGACGCGCAGCGCTCGGCGGGCCTTCTTGAGCAGCGTGAACCAGTGTGCGGTCGCCGCCAGTCGCGCACCGGACTCCCGGATCAGCGCGTCGAGGCGCGCGGCCTGCTCCGGTGCGAGGAAGTCCGCCGCGAGGTCGGGGCGGAGCGCGGGCCTGACGACCAGCGGCAGCACGATCAGCTTGACGGTGCGGGTCAACGGGGCCCCGCCGGGGCCGCTCAGCGGCTCCAGCCCCGGCCCCAGGTCTCGCCAGGCCCGGTCGATGACCAGGGCACGGGACCGGGACGCGTCGGTCGGCTGGCGCGGGGGCGGCATGCGGGGAGCCTACGTCGTCCCCGAACAGGCGGGCGAACCTGGGATCGGTAGACGTCCCGGCCCGCCTAGCGTCCCCACCGTGCACCGCACCGGCTCACCACAAGGAGAACCGGCTCACCACAAGGAGAAGTGGTCATGGGAATCTTCGGGAAGCGTGGCGGGAACCGCGAGGAGCGGGCGGCCGAGATCGCCGGCAAGGTGGCGAGCGGCAAGGGGTTCTACGGCCGTGTCACGCGCGCGTTCCTCGGCCAGGAGGACTTCGCCGCGGTCCAGCAGTCGATCGGAGCGTACGAGTCCGGCCACGAGGTGCAGCGGTTGCTGGCCGCGGGCGCGCCGACCCTACCGGCCGTCCTCGTGTCGATCACCGACACCGGCCGACTGGTCAACCACGACCCGGTCGTCGACCTGGTCCTCCAGCCGTCCGGAACGACCGTCCCGGTCACGCTCCGCACCCTCGTCTCCAAACTGCGCGTCCCCCGCCCCGGCGACCAGGTACTCCTGATCGCCGACCCGGCCCGGCCGGGCGGCTACCTCTACGCCGGGGACGGAGTGAACCCGTGACCCCGGCTCGGCCGCACCACCCCAAGGAGAGACAGTGCCCAGCCAAGTCGGTGTGTTCGTCGGGAACCTGCTGTTCGCCGCGCTCTGCGGTTCGGCCGGCCCGGTCTTCCTCTTCGTGGCGTACGCCGCCTGGCGCGACGGCGCCGACCCGCTCTGGGTGGTGGCCTCGTTCGGCATCGGGCTGGCCGGTACGGTCATGATCCCCGGCACGGCCGTCACGGCCACGCGGCAGGAGTACCCCCGGATCACGCGGAGGCACCGCGTGAAGGGCGGGAGCGGTGCGTACGGGGACGACACCTTCGTGATGTGGGCGCCCCGGTCCGCACCGGGCCCGGTGGACGCGCGGTTGGTGCGGGCGGACGTACGGGAGGCCCGGCTCGTGCGGTACAGCCCCGACGGGGAGGCGACGTTCACGACGTACGGCGGCGACTACGCTCCCGCGGAGTTCACGCCGGTGGTCGGGATGAGGCTGTGGGTGCGCACCGGCGACGAGACCGGCGACGAGGCCGACGAGGCGGGCGGGCGCGCCGGGTTCGAGGTCACGGGCGAGTGGCGGGTGCCGCCCCTGTGCCTG
This sequence comes from Streptomyces sp. NPDC005820, assembly GCF_040630255.1. Taxonomy (NCBI): domain Bacteria; kingdom Bacillati; phylum Actinomycetota; class Actinomycetes; order Kitasatosporales; family Streptomycetaceae; genus Streptomyces; species Streptomyces sp. NPDC005820. The sequence goes on along the minus strand of NZ_JBEXXE010000021.1, from coordinate 44,168 downwards.
TCGGCGATCACGGCGGGCCGCCTGGCCGTCCTCGTCGGCCCGGCCGGTCCCGACGGCCCCGGCGGGGTCACCGTCCAGTGGCCGCGCAGCGCCCTGCTGGCGGGTACGCGGACCTGCCGGGTGATCGACCTCGAGGGCCGGCTGACCGATGTGACCAGACGCCCCGGCCGCCAGCTGGCGCAGATGCGGATCTCGCGGTCGGTCGGAGGCGTCGAGATGGCGGGGGACACGATCGACCTGCGACTCCTGGACCGGGAAACGGCGGCGCGCTACAGCGCCGTGGCCGACCACGCCCGCGCCTTCCCCGAGGACCGGGCGCCGGTCACCGAGCCGGGGGAGGAGGCACGGCTGCCGGCCGACCGGCTCCCGGGCGAGGAGGGAGGCTTCGGCTCCGTCGGCCGACGGTGGTCGCGCCGCGGTGGCCATCTGGTGCGGGGCAGGTTCCTGGAGATGCGCGGCAGGACCACCTTCCAGGACCACGGCCCAGTCCTGGACACGGTGCTGCGCATCCGGCCCGCGGACGGCACACCCCCGTTCGACGCCGCCCGGCGGCTGACGGTGCCGATGAACTACCTCGCGGTCCTGCACCACACCAGGGAGGTCGTCCTCCGTGTCAGCCCGAACGGCCGCTCGTACGACGTCGACTGGACCCGCACCAATCTCCTCGCCGGCGTCACCACGGCCGAGGTCATCGCCCCGGACGGCCGGGAATTCCCGCTGCCACGACGCTCCGAGGTCCTCTGGCCCCTGATGCACCTGCTGGCGTCCCACGCCCTCTCGAACCCGTCCCGCGTCCTGGACCTCCGCAGGCCCCGGACGGGGGCGGTGGCGGGGGCGGTGCTGGACGTGTTGCGGGACGCGGGCCTCACGGGCACCGGGGCCCGGTGAGCCGTTGCTCGGACATAGACGGTGACGCGCGCCCCGTTGACATGGGTTGTTCCGTGCGCGCGGAAGTAGCGCCGCAGGGTGCTTGTCTTCGCCTCCTCCTGCGGGTCGGACGGAGAGTACGCACCCGCCGCGCGGACCGCGACGATCCGGTCGAACTCCAGCATGCGTGCCGCGATGTCCCGGGCGGGAAGCTCGACACCTGCGAGCGTGTTCGACGAAACGGGATCCTGTGCCAGGGCGAGATCCGTCAGAGAACGGGTGTCCTCGGGGTGGGCCCCGGTCAGGATCCGGTGCCGGCCGGAGAGATAGAGCAGCCCGTCGCCGGGACGGCCTTCCTTGCGTATGGCGGCGCCGATGGCGGTGACGTCATTGCTCCGGCTCTGGGGCGTCCTCAGTGAAAGGCTCGGCGGGACGAGCGCGGCCAGTACGGCAACCGCCGCGATCCATGCGATGCGGGAGGACCGCTGCCGCCGGAGGAAGTGATCCGTCCAGGCGCCCAGCAGCAGGGCGATTCCGACAGTGCTGTAGAGCACGTACCGGTCGACGAAAAGGGGTTTGGCCAGTGAGGCGATCAGCAGCAGCAGGCCCGGAAGCACAACGATCGGCACAGCCAGCGCGGAAAGCCGGACGGGCCCCCTCACCCCCAGGGACGGTCGGGCACACGCCACGCCCACGACCGCCACGGCCAGGACACCGGGAAGCCGCACCGGTCCGCCGATCCAGGCCACCTGCTCCGACTGCCCCGCACTACGGATCGCCAGCGGCAACAGCCCGGCCACCACGCCCGCGGCCGTCACACTCCACGCCTTCAGCACCGGTCGTGGAACACGGGAGACGACCAGCGTGACGCCGTGTGCGACCAGGGCGAGGACCGCGAACTCATGGAGCAGACAGGCCAGCAGCATGGTGGAGCCGTAGACCGCCCACCGCCACCGGGCGCGCTGCGGGACACTGACCACGAGCGCATGGGTGGCCCAGGTGACCAGGGCACAGACCATGGCATACGAGCGGCCCTCCTGCGCGTACTTCTGTACCTGGGGAAGGAGCGCGAACACCAGCCCGGCCAGCAGCCCGGCACGGGGTCCCGCCAGGCGTAGCCCCACAAGTCCGACTCCGCTCGCCGCCACGGACATGGCCAGCACGGACGGCAGCCGCAACGTGAGCAGTCCTCCGCCGAAGAGACCGAAGATCTCGTGCATCACGGCGTAGTAGAGGGCATGGACCAGATCGATGTGCTGGGCGGTGAGCCATATCTGCGAGAGGTCGCGGTGTGCGAGCTGATAGGTGACGGACTCGTCCCCCCACATGGTGTTCTGCCTGCGGATACCCCAGAGCCCCAGAGCGACGGTCAGCGCCGAGGGCGCGATGACGACGACGGCTGTGGCCGGGCTCGTTGATCGTCGACGGGCGGGTACGGGAGGGGAAACCGCCCGGGCCACAGCGGGGCCACGTTCAGCAACGGACATCGGTGACAGGGCCTTTCAGAGTGGCGGAGACGTTCCGCCAGCGTGCCCGGACCTCGTTGACCGGTTGCTGACCCAACCTGACCGGCCGATCAGGAAGGCGGGCCGGCGCTGTGCGAGGCTGCACCGCATGCGCATCCTGGTGGTCGAAGACGAGGTGGACCTTGCCCACACGCTGCACACCGGTCTGACCGCCGAGGGCTACAGCGTCGACCTCGCCCATGACGGCCGGCAGGGACTCTGGATGGCCCGGACCGGCGAATACGCCCTGGTCGTCCTGGACTTGATGCTGCCCGGACTCAACGGTTACAAGGTCTGCGCCCAGCTGCGCCGGGAGGGCAACGCGACCCCCATCCTGGTACTCACCGCCAAGGACGGGGACTGGGACCAGGCAGAGGCCCTGGACACGGGGGCCGACGACTACCTGGCCAAACCCTTCTCCTACCTGGTGCTCGTCGCACGGCTGCGGGCCCTGGTCAGACGAGCCGCCACGGTCGCCCCGCCCGTCCTCGCCGTGGGCGACCTCTCGTTGGACGTCGCCGGCCGGGTCTGCCGCCGGGCCGGGGCCCGGGTGGACCTCACGCCCAGGGAGTTCGCCGTGCTGGAGCTGCTGGCCCGCCGGGCGGGCCAGGCGGTCTCCAAAACGGATCTGCTCTATCACGCGTGGCCCGACGAAGCCCAGGATCCCAACCTGGTGGAGGCGCGCGTCAGCGCCCTCCGCAAGAAGGTGGACGCCGCGTTCCACCGGCAGTCCCTGCAGACCGTACGGGGCACCGGCTACCGGCTGGTGGACGACCGTGAACGCGACTGAGCCGCGGCGGCGCCGCTGGTGGCCGCGTTCGGTACGGGCCCGCGCGGCCCTGGCCGTCGCCTCGGCCACCGCTGTCGTCCTGGCCTCCATCGGCTGGTGGGTACACCGCGACGTCTACCACGAGGGTACGCAGATCGCCCGGGAACAGGCCCTGGAACAGCTCTGGACTCTCGTCGACCAGCTGAAGGAAGGTGTGGTTCCCGTCCGTGACAGCACCGTGCCGTACGAGGTCGTCGCCACCGGTCGGCGCACCGCTGTCGCCTACGGCGGGGGCATGGCCGCCTTCGATCCCGGGACCCGCCACGTGCTGCCCGCCCCGACGGGGGAAGGTACGCCCAGTTTCTTCCGCCTGCCGGTGAACCGCGACTACAACCCCGGACTCAGGGGCGATATGGCCGGCGGGGTCTACGAGGTCTTCACGGCCGACATCAGAGCCGGTGAACTGAGCAGTGACAAAGCCGCCGCTCTGGGCGTCGCCGCCGACGCCAGGATGCGGGTCTACGTAGTGGTGCTCCCGCACACGGCCGAGGTGATCTCCGCGACCACCGACCGCCTGCTGCTGCGGGCCGGGCTCGTCAGCCTCGTACTGATCGCCGCCGTCGCCTACTTCGCCGTACGGATCGCGCTGCGGCCGGTCGAGGCCATCCGTGTCCTCACCGCCTCGGTCACCGCGAGCGACCCCCGCGAACGCGTCACCGTCCCCGCCACGGGACACGAGATCACCGCCCTGGCCACCACCATCAACACCACCCTCCAGCGCCTCGACAACGCCGCCGCCCAGCAACGCCGGTTCGTCGCGGACGCCGCCCACGAACTGCGCAGCCCCCTCACCACACTGCTGGCCAGCCTGGAAGTCGCGCTCGCCTACCCGGAACGCACCGACTGGCCCGCCACGGCCACCACCGCCGCCCGGCAGACCCGCCGCCTCCAGGCCCTCGCCGAGGACCTGCTGCTCCTCGCCCGCCTCGACACCCGCGCCCCCACGGCCGACCCCGACACCGTCGACCTGACAGCCCTCGCCTCCCGGCTGACCGAGCAATACCCTCTCACCGGACGGCCGTTGACCCTCACCTGCGACAGCACCGCCCCCGCACACGTGCACGGAAACCCCGGCGAATACGAACGGCTGCTGCGCAACCTCGTCGACAACGCCGCCCGCCACGCCGCACACCGCATCCAGATCACCGTACGGAACCAGGACGCCTGGATCGTCCTCACGGTGCACGACGACGGACCGGGCGTGCCCACCGAGGACGCCGAGCGCATCTTCGAACGCTTCGTCCGGCTCGACGACGCCCGCTCCCGCGACCACGGCGGCACCGGCCTGGGCCTCGCCATCGCCCGCGACCTGGCCCACCGCCACCGAGGCACCCTCGCCCTCACCCCCCGAACCCTCGGAGCCTGCTTCCGACTACGCCTCCCCCGAGCGCCCACCCCAGCCGAGAAATGACGCGCTTCACCACGCCGGCCTCTGCGTTCAGAGCCAGTCCCGCCGCTTGAAGACGAAGTACAGGCTGGTGCATACGACGGCCATCAGGACGATCGCAAAGGGATATCCGAACACCCAGTGCAGCTCCGGCATGTGCGAGAAGTTCATCCCGTAGATCGTCCCCACCAGCGTCGGCGCGAACAGGATCGCCGCCCACGACGAGATCTTCTTGATCTCCTCGTTCTGTTCGAACCCCGCCTCCGCCAGTGCCCGCATCTCCGCGTTCTGCTGCTGGGTGACCAGGGTCGCGTTGACGGTGAGGATCTCGGTGAGGGCCTGGCGGAAGCCGTCGACGCGCTCGCTGGTGTGGGTCACGTGGTCGGCGACGTCACGGAGGTAGCGCTGGAGTTCCTCGTCGGTGCCGTACTTGGAGAAGCCGGCCATCAGGCCGTGCAGCATGCCGACCAGCGGGCGGGTCGCGCGCTGGAACTCGACCATCTCGCGGGAGAGTTCGTAGATCCGGCGGGAGACCTCCGGGTCGCCCCGGAAGACCTCCGTCTCGATCTCGTCGATGTCGTTCTGGACGCCCGACACGACCGGCGCGTACCCGTCGACGACCGCGTCGAGTATGGCGTACAGGACCGCCTCGGGCCCGAGCTTCAGCAGGTCGGGGCTGTCCTCCATGCGCCGGCGGACCGCCGAGAGGTCCGGCGCCGCGCCATGGCGGACCGTGATCACGAAGTCGGGGCCGATGAAGATGTGCAGCTCGGCGAAGTCGATCTCCTCGGGGGCGTCCAGGTAGCGGGCCGCGCGCAGGACGACGAAGAGGGTGTCGCCGTAGCGCTCCAGCTTCGGTCGCTGGTGCGCCTCCTTCGCGTCTTCCACCGCCAGAGGGTGGAGGCCGAACTCGGCGGCCAGGGAGTGCAGTTCGCCCTCGGTGGGGCGGGCCAGGCCGATCCACGCCATGCCGGCCGGCTGCTCGCGCAGTGCCCGGTAGGTCTCCGCCAGTCCGGCGGGGGCGTACACGCGGACGCCGTCGCGGTACAGCACCGCCTGGACCACGCTGGCGACCTCGCCGTTCTCCGGCTGCTCCGGGGGCACGGGGACGGGCGGGTCGGGCCGGGGCGGCTCGGGCGGGGGCGCGGTGCGGCGCCAGACGGACTTGCGGGTACGGGGGCGATCCGGCATCGCGGCTGCCTCTCGGTCGCGTGGGTCGAGCCTACGTCCGCGTGATCACAGCGCAGGATATACCGGGCATACGACGTCCAGGGCGGCCCCGGGGCACGGGTTCGGTGTGTATTGAGGACGGGAACCGTCCTAGATCCCCGCTAGCTTGCCTTCATGACGAACAGGACGTCCGCGCCCGGCCCCGTGCTCTCCGCCCGCGCCCTCAACCGGGCGACCCTCGCCCGGCAGCTGCTCCTGCGGCCCGCCGCGCTGCCGGTGAAGGCCGCCGTGGAGCATCTGCTGGGTCTCCAGGCACAGAACGTCAAGCCGCCGTACTACGCCCTCGCCGCCCGGTTGGAAGGCTTCGCGCCCGAACAGCTGTCGGCGCCGATGGCGGACCGGGAGGTGGTGCGGATCGTCACCCTGCGCTCGACCATCCACACCCACACCGCCGACGACTGCCTCACCCTGCGGCCGTTCGTCCAGGCCGCCCGGGACCGCGAGCTGACGCACTTCCGCACCGGGCTCGCCGGCGTCGACCTCGACCGGCTCGCCGCCCTGACCCGTGACCTGGTCGAGGCCGAGCCGCGCACCATGAAGCAGCTGCGGGAGGCCCTCTCCGCCGAGTGGCCCGGCGCCGACCCGCAGTCCCTGGCCGTCGCCGCCCGCTGCCGGCTGCCCCTGGTCCAGGTCACCCCGCGCGGACTGTGGGGCCGCAGCGGACAGGTCGCCCTCACCACCGCCGAACACTGGCTCGGCCGGCCCGCGCAGGCGCCGCCCGCCCCGGAGACCGTCGTCCGGCGCTACCTCGCCGCCTTCGGCCCCGCCTCCGTCAAGGACCTGCAGACCTGGGCGGGACTCACCCGGCTGCGCGAGGCCTTCGAGCGGCTGCGGCCCGAGCTGCTGACCTTCCGGGACGAGCAGGGCACCGAACTCTTCGACCTCCCGGACGCCCCGCGCCCCGACCCGGACACCCCGGCCCCGCCCCGCTTCCTCCCCGAGTTCGACAATCTGCTGCTCTCGCACGCCGACCGCACCCGGGTCGTCCCGCCCGCCCTGCACGGCCGCGCCTGGCAGGGCAACCAGGCCTACCGCACCCTCCTCGTCGACGGCTTCCTCGCCGGCCTGTGGAAGCTGGAGGAGGACACCGGCGCCGTCGTCGTCGAGCTCTTCGGGCGACTCGACAAGGCCCGGCGGGAGGCCGTGACGGGGGAGGCGGAGCGGATGCTGCGGGTGCTGCACCCGGGGCCGCCGCGCGACATCCGGTTCGGCACCGTCGTACCCCGGTAGATCCGTACGAATGCAGGGCATGGAGAGGGGGCGCTGCGGGCCGCTCGTGGAGGCTCGCAGCGCCCCCTGGTCATTCACCTGAGGGGTGCTCAGGACTTCTTGCGGGTCACCCGTTCGCTACGAGTTGACCTGCGCGGTGACGAGGCTGGAGAAGGTGGTCAGCCGGGTGTACACACCCGGGTAACCGGCCTCCGCGCAGCCCTCGCCCCATGAAGTGATCCCTGCCAGGACGCCCCCGATGAGCAGGGGACCGCCGCTGTCGCCCTGGCAGGTGTCTACGCCGCCGGATGTGTATCCGGCGCAAACCATGTCGGTCGCGACGAAGTCGGAACCGTAGGAGGAGCGGCAGCTGGAGTCGGACACGATCGGGACGGTCGCGGTCCGCAGCTGGTTGGAGGAGCTGCCGTTCTCCGAGGTGGTGCCCCAGCCGAGGATGCGGGCCGTGGTGCCGGCCGCGTACACGCCGGTCTGGGACGAGGAGACGTACGACGCCGGGGTGTACGACATCGAGGTCGCCAGGGTCAGGACGGCCACGTCGTCGCCGTTGGTGGCGTCCGTGTAGTCCGGGTTGATCCAGATCTTGCTCACCCGGCTGACCGTGCCGTTGGTGCCGTTCAGGTAGGTGCGGCCGCCGACGACCCGCACGCTGCTGGTGGTCTCGCCGACCATACAGTGCGCCGCCGTGACCACCTTGGTCGCCGAGACCAGGGTGCCGCCGCAGAACTGGTTCTGCGAGGCGTCCGTGATCTGCATCATGAACGGGTACGAGGTCGTGGTGGTGGTCGTGCCGCCGACGATCGGCTGCGGCGCTGCGACAGCGGTGGGGGCGCTGAGCAGAGCCGTCGCCGCCGCGGCGGCGACGGCCGCGACGACGGCCGCGGCCTTCTTGGCACGGTTGAGCCCGAACATGCGTCTCCTCGTGGGGGATTAGCCGGTGGGGGGTCGCGCGGGTGTGGGGGGTGATGCACGGGGGTCGCGGGACCGACCCCCGTGTGCCCGGGCGAGCGGCACATCCCCAAAGCTAGGGGCCGCACAGCCTCCTCCCAATGAGGGAACCCCCTAGGGGCGTCGGGGCAGGGAAAACCCTCGGTCGACCCGCGGGCGCCCCTCGTCAACCCGCGTACGGCAGTTAACCCCCGGGTGGCTCACTTCGCGTGACGCCCCGCCGCCAGTCGGACGATGTCCACCCGGGAGCGGATCCCCAGCTTGCGGTAGACCCGGGTGAGGGTCGCCTCGACCGTCTTGACGCTGATGAACAGCCGGGCCGCGATCTCCCGGTTCGTCGCGCCCTCCATGACCAGCGCGGCGACCTGACGCTCCATCGACGCCAGGCCTTCCAGGGCGTCGGAGGCGGGCGGCGCCTGCGGGGCGAGCGGCGCCGGTTCGACGGCGCCCGCCGCCGCTGCCGCGTCGACCTGCCGCAGCCAGGGCAGCGCCCGGCACCGCCGGAACAGCCGTGCCGCCTCGTCGTACGACGTCGGACCGGGCCGTGCGGTGCGCAGCCGGGCCAGGGCGAACGCGGCCCGCGCCTCCTCCAGGCCGTATCCCAGCTTGGCCAGCCGGTCCTGAACGGACGTCAGCCGGGCCAGGGCCCCCTCGTGGTCGCCGTGCGCGGCACGCACCAGGGCCTCCGCCCGGTCGAGGACGGCGAGCACGCTCTCCCGGCCGAGCCGCAGTGCCTGCTCGCGGGCGACGTCGATGACGTCCTGCGCCTCGCCCGGTTCGCCCACCCGGACCAGGGCCTCGGCGAGGTCGCCGTGCCAGCGGCCGCGCGCCGGGTCGGTGATGCGCAGACCCGTCTCCAGTTCCCGCACCCGGCGCAGCGAGGCGACCGCGGCCGCCGCGTCGCCGGCCACGAACTGGGCGTGGCCCAGCGCGGCCAGGGCGCGCGAGAGGTACATCTGGTCGCCGTCCTCCTCGGCGCGGTCGGCGGCCTCCCGGGCGAGGGCGAGCGCCCGGTCCGGATCGCCGCCGGAGGCCTCGGCGAGGGAGGCGAGCATCGCGGACGCGCCGAGGCCGATGCCGGAGTCGCGGGCCAGCCGGAGGCTCTCGCGGGACAGGTCGAGGGCGCGTCCGCAGTGCCCGGAGCGCAGTTCGGTCTCGGCGAGGAACCGCTGGAAGTGCACCTCGCTCTCCACCATGCCGCGCCGGCGCACCTCGCGCAGCAGCGCGGTGATGGTGGCGCGGGCCTCGGGCAGCTGGTCGCTCATCAGCAGCCAGCGGAACCGGGCGGCGCCGACGCCGTTGTGATGGCACGCCACATACGGGTCCTGAGGCTCTTTCAGCGCCCGCTTGATGGTGGTGGGCGCGTTCGGATGGCCCATCAGGGTCTCGGTGGAGGCCTGGAAGGACAGCGACATCAGCTCGGTGCGGCGGTCGCCGCCGCGCGCGGCGAGCTCCGCCGCGTGCGCGGCCTCCTGGCGGGCCTCGGAGAAGTCGGCCTCGACGATCAGCTTGCGCCAGGCGAGGTGGTAGTGGACCAGGGCGAGCAGCCGGGGGTCGTCGCCGGCGTCGGCGAGGGCCTGCGGGAAGACGGCGTCGACGTCGCCGAGGGCCTGTCCGGCGGCCTCGATGACCACTTCCCAGGCGCGGATCCGGTCGGCGGGCACGGTGGCCCGGGTGAGCACCTCGCGCGCGATGTCCCGCGCCAGGTCCACCTCGCCGGCCGTGATCGCGTCCTCGGCGGCCTTCAGCCGGTGCTCGTCCGGGGGCGGGGTGCCGTCCGGCGGGGTGTGCCGGGCGGCGAGCAGTCCGAGGGAGGCGGCGACGGACGGGGCGCCGCGGTCGCGGGCGAGGGCCGCGGCCTCGGCGAGCCGGGCGGCCACCTCCGGGTCGGTGCCGGTGGTGGCGAGGGCGAGGTTGCGGGCCCGCTCGATCGGGTCGGAGGCGGCGGTGGACAGCGCGGCGTGCGCGGCCCGGCGCTCCGTCACGGGCGCCTCGGCGTACAGCGCCGCCGAGATCAGCGGATGCGCGAACCGTACGGCGGGGCCCTCGGGCTCGGTCGCCAGCAGCCCGAGTTCGGCGGCCCGGGCGGTCTCGGCCTCGGCGTTCTCCCGGCCGGCCGCGTGCAGCAGGGCCAGGGTGGGGCGGGCGCCGGCGCTGGCCACGAGCAGGGTGCGGCGGGCGTCGTCGGAGAGCATGTCGAGGCGGCTGAGGACCAGGGCGCGCAGCGAGGTCGGCACCGGCAGCGGCTCGCCGGGGCGCGGCGGGGTCGGGTTCTCGCCGAGGGCGCGGCCGAGTTCCAGGGCGAACAGGGGGTTGCCGCCGCTGGTGCGGTGGATCTCGCGGACCGTGGAGCGGGGCAGGTCGGTGTAGCCGCGGTGGTCGAGCAGGGCGGAGACCTGGTTGCGGGAGAGCGGGTTGAGGCGGACGGCGAGGGTGTCGGGCGGGGACGCGCGTAGATGGCGGTCGTACTCCTGGCCCTCGGTGCGGACCGCGCAGAGCAGCTGGACGGGGGTGTCGCCGAGGCGGCGGGCGGCGAAGCCGAGGAGTTCGGCGCTGGCCGAGTCCAGCCACTGGAGGTCGTCGGCGACGAGCAGGACGGGGCCGGAGGCCGCGAGGGCGCGCAGGGCGGAGAGCACGGCGAGGCGCAGGGCGAGTCCGTCGCGTTGCAGGGTGGACTCGCCGCGGCCGGTCAGGGCCGATTCCAGTGCGGTGCGCTGGGCCGTCGGCAGCCTGTCCGAGATCTCGTCGAGGACCAGGCCGAACAGATCGGCCAGGGCCAGGAAGGGGAGATGGGATTCGGACTCGGTCGCCGAGCAGCGCAACACGGTGTGCGCCGCGTCGCCGTAATCCGCGGCCAATGCCCGCAGCACGGTCGACTTTCCTATTCCGGCGGGGCCGTGGAGCAGCACACTGCCGCCGCGCGCCAGCTGGTCACGGGCGGAGGTGAACAGTTCCTCCCTGCCGATGACCAGGTCGGGGCGGCATCGGGCAGGCTCCTTGAAGTCCCGTCGCACGGTCACCGCTCCCCTCCGAGTGTCGTGTTCGGGCCAAATTCTAGGCAACGTCTCTTTGAAATTCGGAGGGACGGCGTGGTGAGGGAGATAACAACGTGACGCATAGGGAAATTCACTGTGGCGGCAGGTGAATGAGTAGTTGTCGTGGCAGCCCCTCCCTGGCTTGATCCGATCGGTTCGCACCCCCCGCGCGCCGGGCGCCGCGACAGGTGTGGGAGCACTCTTCCATGGCCTTGTTACCGACGGGAACCTCCCGTGTCGGGCAAGACCGACTAGGGCAAGAGCCCCGACCGGCGGGCCGTGGCCACCGCCTCGCCGCGGGTGTGGGCGCCCAGTCGGCGCATCGCCGAGCGGAGATAGGCCTTGACGGTCTCCGGGCGCAGACCGAGGCGGTCGGCCGCGACCGCGTTCGTCGCGCCGGCCGCCACACACGCGAGGACGTCCAGCTCACGCGGGGCGAGCGCGGCCTGCCCACCGGCCGCGCCCGGCGTCAGCAGACCGCAGGCCTCGAGAAGCTCCGCGCGCAACTCAGGGTCGCCGATCCTCGGGGCCAGCGCCCGCAGCGCGGCATGCGCCTCGCGCACCTGCTCCCAGCCCGGCCCCCGCCCGGCAGCGGAGGCGGGCGCGGACCCCGGCAGGGCCTCGGCCAGCAGCCCGCGCGCCTCGTCCTCGACGACCAGCGCCTGCTCCACGTCCCGCGCCACGTCGACGGCCGCGCTCAGCGTGCGGTCACCCAGCGGCTGGGCGGTGCGCAGGGCGCCGTAGAGCACTCCGCGCACCCGGCGCCGTACCACCACCGGGATCGCCAGCACCGAGCGCAGTCCCTCCTCGGCGACCGCCGCGTCGTACTCGTGGCTGATCTGCCGGGAGAGCGAGTAGTCGGTCACCGCGCACGGCCGGGCCCGCGCGACCGCCTTGCCGCCCAGCCCGTTGCCGGACGTCACCACCACACTCTGGAGCGCGAACGTGGTAGCACCGCTGAACTCGCTGATCCGCATCCGGGCACGCCCCGGCTCCACCAGGCCGCCGAAGGCGACCGGCAGCCCCGTCATGCGCCGCAGGCGCGCCAGCGCCCCGCGAATCTCCGCCGTACCGGCTGGGTCTGCTGCCACGTCCTCGCCCTTTCCGCGTGGCTGGGGATGATCCCACATGTCACCCCCGTGCACCGCACTCCCCCCGTTCGGGGGTAGTGAGACCTGCATCACGGATTACACGATGGCAGAGAGCCGCCCGGCAATGGCCCGGCACCTAGGAGGACACCGATGACGACGGCCACCGAGCAGTTCCGCAGGGCCCGGGATTTCCTGCTGGAACACCGTGAGGACTACACCGCCGCCTGCGAGGGCTTCACCTGGCCCCGCCCCGAGCACTTCAACTGGGCCCTCGACTGGTTCGACGTCATCGCGCGCGACAACGACCGCACCGCCCTGCACATCGTCGAGGAGGACGGCACCGAGACCCGGCTGACCTTCGCCGAGCTGTCCGAGCGCTCCGACCGGGTCGCGAACTGGCTGCGCGGGCGCGGGGTCACCGCCGAGGACCGGATCCTCGTCATGCTCGGCAACCAGGCCGAGCTGTGGGAGACCGCGCTGGCCGCGATGAAGCTGCGCGCCGTCGTCATCCCCGCCACCCCGCTGCTCGGCCCCGCCGACCTGCGCGACCGCGTGGAGCGCGGCCGGGTCCGGCACGTCCTGGTGCGCTCCGAGGACACCGGCAAGTTCGACGAGGTGCCCGGCGACTACACCCGGATCGCGGTCGGCGGCGCGCTCGGGGGCTGGCAGGCGTACGAGGACGCGTACGCCGCGCCCGCCGGCTTCACCCCCGACGGCCCCACCCTCGCCGACGACCCGCTGATGCTCTACTTCACCTCCGGCACGACCGCCCGCCCCAAGCTGGTCGAGCACACCCACACCTCGTACCCGGTCGGGCACCTGGCGACGATGTACTGGATCGGGCTGAAGCCCGGGGACGTGCATCTGAACATCTCCTCGCCGGGCTGGGCCAAGCACGCCTGGTCGAACCTCTTCGCGCCCTGGAACGCGGAGGCGACCGTCTTCATCCACAACTACACGCGCTTCGACCCGGCCCGCCTGATGGCGGAGATGGACCGGGCCGGCGTCACCACCTTCTGCGCCCCGCCCACCGTGTGGCGGATGCTCATCCAGGCCGACCTGACCCAGCTCGGCACCCCGCCGAGGGAGGTGGTGGCGGCCGGCGAGCCGCTCAACCCCGAGGTGATCGAGCAGGTCCGGCGGGCGTGGCGGGTGACGATCCGGGACGGCTTCGGCCAGACGGAGACGGCCGTACAGGTCGCCAACAGCCCCGGGCAGGAGCTGAAGACCGGCTCGATGGGCCGGCCGAGCCCCGGCTACCGGGTGGAGCTGCTCGATCCCCTCTCGGGCGCGCCCGGCGCGACGGAGGGTGAGATCGCGCTCGACCTGTCGGCCCGCCCGGTGGGCCTGATGACCGGCTACCACGGCGACCCCGACCGTACGGCGGAGGCGATGGCCGGCGGCTACTACCGCACCGGCGACATCGGCGCCCGCGACGCCGACGGCTACATCACCTATGTGGGCCGCGCCGACGACGTGTTCAAGGCATCCGACTACAAGATCAGTCCGTTCGAGCTGGAGAGCGCGCTGCTGGAGCACGAGGCGGTGGCCGAGGCGGCCGTGGTGCCCGCGCCGGACGAGCTGCGCCTCGCCGTGCCGAAGGCGTACGTGGTCCTCGCGGAGGGCTGGCAGCCGGGTCCGGACACGGCGAAGGTGCTGTTCGAGCACTCCCGTGAGGTCCTCGCCCCCTACAAGCGCATCCGCCGCCTGGAGTTCGCCCCGCTGCCCAAGACCGTCTCCGGCAAGATCCGCCGGATCGAGCTGCGCGAGGCGACGGCGGCGGGCTCGGCCGACGAGTTCCGCGAGGAGGACTTCCGGTGACGGCGACCTCCTACACGCACGGGACCGGTGGGACGGCCCTGCTCGGGGACACCATCGGCGCCAGCCTGGACCGGGCCGTCGCCGCCTGGCCGGACCGTGAGGCGCTCGTCGACGTGCCCTCGGGACGGCGCTGGACCTACGCCCGGTTCGCCGCCGACGTCGACGAACTGGCGTACGCGCTGCTCGCGAGCGGGATCACCAAGGGCGACCGGGTGGGCATCTGGGCGGTCAACTGCCCGGAGTGGGTCCTCGTCCAGTACGCCACCGCCCGCATCGGCGCGATCATGGTGAACATCAACCCGGCCTACCGCACCCACGAGGTGGAGTACGTCCTCAACCAGGCCGGCGTCCGGCTGCTCTTCGCCTCCCTCAGCCACAAGACCAGCGACTACCGGGCCATGGTCGAGCAGGTGCGCGGCAGGTGCCCGGAGCTGCGGGAGACCGTCTTCATCGGCGATCCGAGCTGGGAGGCGCTGATCGCGCGGGGCACGCCGGCGCCGTTCGAGGACCTGTCCTGCGACGACCCGATCAACATCCAGTACACCTCGGGGACGACGGGCTTCCCCAAGGGGGCCACCCTCTCCCACCACAACATCCTCAACAACGGCTACTTCGTGGGCGAGATGATCGCCTACACCGAGCAGGACCGGATCTGCATCCCGGTGCCCTTTTACCATTGTTTCGGGATGGTGATGGGGAATCTGGCCGCCACCTCCCACGGCGCCTGCATGGTGATCCCGGCCCCCTCCTTCGAACCGAAGGCCACCCTCGAGGCGGTCCAGCAGGAGCGCTGCACCTCCCTGTACGGCGTGCCGACCATGTTCATCGCGGAGCTCAACCTCCCCGACTTCGCCTCGTACGACCTCTCCACCCTGCGCACCGGCATCATGGCGGGCTCGCCCTGCCCGGTGGAGGTGATGAAGAGGGTCGTCTCGGAGATGAACATGGCCGAGGTGTCGATCTGTTACGGCATGACCGAGACCTCGCCCGTCTCCACCCAGACCCGCCGCGACGACGACCTGGGACACCGCACCGGCACGGTCGGCCGGGTGCTCCCGCACATCGAGGTGAAGGTCGTCGACCCCGCGACCGGGGTGACGCGGCCGCGCGGCACGGCGGGCGAGTTGTGCACCCGCGGCTACAGCGTGATGCTCGGCTACTGGAACGAGCCGGAGAAGACCGCCGAGGCCGTCGACGCGGGCCGCTGGATGCACACCGGGGACCTCGCCGTGATGCGCGAGGACGGTTATGTGGAGATCGTCGGCCGGATCAAGGACATGATCATCCGGGGCGGCGAGAACATCTACCCGCGCGAGATCGAGGAGTTCCTCTACGGCCACCCGAAGATCCAGGACGTCCAGGTCGTCGGCGTCCCGCACGAGCGGTACGGCGAGGAGGTCCTCGCCTGTGTCATCCCGCGCGACCCGGCCGACCCGCCGACCCTGGAGGAGCTGCGCGCCCACTGCGAGGGGCGGCTCGCGCACTACAAGGTGCCCAGCAGGCTCCAGGTGCTGGAGGCGTTCCCGATGACGGTGTCCGGGAAGGTGCGCAAGATCGAACTGCGGGAGACGTACGGCCGGTGAGTCCCGGCCGCGGCCGTCGCCTCAGGCGCCCCGGGCGTCGAGGGCGGCGGCCGCCGCGTTCACGGGCTGCGGGGTGCCCGTCAGGTCCAGCAGGAACAGCGGGACCCGCAGCCGGTCGGCGCCGGCCCGGGCCTCGTCGGCGTACCCGGCGAGGGAGAAGTACACACAGTCCGCGGACTCGGTCATCGCCGTCAGCCACAGACACTCCACGTCCCGCAGCGCGGCCGGGCGCACACTCGGGTCGACCTGGGCCAGCAGCCCGGGGGCGGCGAGACCGATCCCCGAGGTGGGCCGCTGATCGGCCCGCCGGACCTCGCCGTGGCCCAGCCAGCGCAGATAGAGGGCGGCCGCGGTGACCGCGTCGAGGGCGGTCCGGATGGCGACGGACCGGAAGGCGGGGCGGTGCGGCGCGGCCGGCACCGGCAGCGGCTGCGGCTCTGGCACCGGTTCCGCCTCGGCTTCCGGCTCCGGTTCCGGTGCGTCGGGTTCGGGTGCGTCGGGTTCCGCGCGCCGGGGGCATGTCCCGCCCGTCACCGGCAGCCGCAGCGCCGTACCGCACGGGCAGCCCAGTTCCGGGTGCGGCCACTGGCCCTCGCGGCCGCAGGAGCCGCAGCGCAGGGTGACCCAGTCCTCGTCCCAGGCGCGGTGCACGACGGCCGTGGGCTCGGCCCCGGGATCGAGCGCCAGGGCGACGGGGGCACCACACGCGCACAGATAGGACGGCACGGTGTAGAGGCGCTCGCGCCGGCAGGCCGGGCAGCGCACCGGCACGCTCTCGGACATGGCCCCCATCGTCCTCCTTCGGACCGCCGTTGTCCGTCTCTTGACGACCTTCGTGCACCGACCTACATTGCTTCCAGATAGTAGAAGTTTATTTCCGTATCGTGGAAGTTGGCGACAGTCGAAGCAGGAGTACTCGATGGCTCGCATGACCGCTGCCCGCGCGGCAGTCGAAATCCTCAGGCGCGAGGGCGTCACCGCCGCGTTCGGCGTCCCCGGCGCGGCGATCAACCCGTTCTACGCGGCCCTCAAGGCCTGCGGCGGCATCGACCACACCCTCGCCCGCCATGTCGAGGGCGCCTCGCACATGGCCGAGGGCTACACCCGCACCCACCCCGGCAACATCGGCGTCTGCGTCGGCACCTCCGGACCGGCCGGCACCGACATGATCACCGGGCTCTACTCCGCGATCGGCGACTCGATCCCGATCCTGTGCATCACGGGCCAGGCCCCGACCGCCGTGATCCACAAGGAGGACTTCCAGGCCGTCGACATCGCCTCGATCGCCCGGCCGGTGACCAAGATGGCGGTCACCGTCATGGAGGCGGCCCAGGTCCCCGGCGTCTTCCAGCAGGCCTTCCATCTGATGCGTTCCGGCCGGCCCGGTCCGGTCCTGATCGACCTGCCGGTGGACGTCCAGCTGACCGAGATCGAGTTCGACCCCGACACCTACGCACCGCTGCCCGTCCACCGGCCGGCCGCGACCCGCGCCCAGATCGACAAGGCGCTCGGCATGCTGAACGCCGCCGAGCGCCCGCTGATCGTCGCGGGCGGCGGGGTCATCGGCGCCGACGCCTGCGCCCTCCTCGTGGAGTTCGCCGAACTGACCGGCACCCCGGTCGTGCCGACCCTGATGGGCTGGGGCGCGATCCCCGACGGCCACGAGCTGAACGCCGGAATGGTCGGCCTGCAGACCTCGCACCGCTACGGCAACGCGACCTTCCTGGAGTCCGACTTCGTCCTCGGCATCGGCAACCGCTGGGCCAACCGCCACACCGGCCGGCTCGACGTCTACACCGAGGGCCGCACCTTCGTCCACGTCGACATCGACCCCACCCAGATCGGCCGGATCTTCGCCCCCGACTACGGCATCCCCTCCGACGCCGGGGCGGCCCTCGCCCTGTTCGTCGAGGCGGCGAAGGAGCTGAAGGCGGCGGGCCGGCTGCCCGACCGTTCGGCCTGGGCGGCGGCCGCGCAGGAGAAACGGGCCACCCTCCAGCGCCGTACGCACTTCGACGACGTCCCGATCAAACCGCAGCGCGTCTACGAGGAGATGAACAAGGCCTTCGGCCCCGAGACCCGGTACGTCACCACCATCGGCCTCTCCCAGATCGCCGGCGCGCAGCTGCTGCACGTCCACCGGCCGCGGCACTGGATCAACTGCGGCCAGGCGGGCCCGCTCGGCTGGACGATCCCGGCGGCGCTCGGCGTCGCCAAGGCCGACCCGGACGCGCAGGTCGTCGCCCTCTCCGGCGACTACGACTTCCAGTTCATGATCGAGGAGCTGGCGGTCGGCGCACAGCACCGGATCCCGTACGTCCATGTCCTCGTGAACAACGCCTACCTGGGCCTGATCCGCCAGGCCCAGCGGGCCTTCGACATCGACTTCCAGGTCAGTCTGGAGTTCGAGAACCTCAACACGCCGGAGCTCGGCGTCTACGGCGTCGACCATGTGAAGGTCGCCGAGGGCCTCGGCTGCAAGGCGATCCGGGTGACGGACCCCGGCGAGCTGGGGGCGGCCTTCGAACGGGCCCGCAAGCTCGCCGCCGAGTTCCGGGTGCCGGTCGTCGTCGAGGCGATCCTGGAGCGGGTCACGAACATCGCGA
Organism: Streptomyces sp. NPDC005820; assembly: GCF_040630255.1. Classification (NCBI taxonomy): domain Bacteria; kingdom Bacillati; phylum Actinomycetota; class Actinomycetes; order Kitasatosporales; family Streptomycetaceae; genus Streptomyces; species Streptomyces sp. NPDC005820. Next base: position 26,039 of record NZ_JBEXXE010000021.1, on the reverse strand, counting down.
TGAGCGTCACCAACGACATCGGCGCGGTCGTGGAGTTCGAGGAACTCGCCACCGAACCGGGCCACGCCCCGACCTCGATCAGACCGCTGACGGGCTGAGCCGGCAGCGCGTGAGGGGACGGCCGCGCCGCGGCCGTCCCCTCACGTCGTCCCCCGTCACGGAAAGCCCGCCACCCCCGTGCCGGCGGGCCCCCGTGTGACCACAATGTGCCCGCACCCGGGCCCGGTTGAAGCCTGCTGAACCATGTTCAGAGGTTGATTTGAGGTTTGCCCGCCTCGGCTAGGCCGGCTGCTGCGGGTGGTGCTCCGACAGCCCCGGCCAGTCGTCGGGTCCGCCGCCCTGCCACTCGATGAAGTCGCTCTCCTCGAGATCGGTCACATACAGATCGGCCAGGCGCAGGATCTCGCTGACGTCGTCCGCGTGTGTGGCGATCCCCAGCGTCTCCTCGCCCTCGGTCACCCGCCGGGAGCCGTCGAGCGCCGGCGGATGCACCACGACATGCGGATGCTCCGTTGGATGTGCCATGCCTTCAGCGTCCTGCGGGCCGGACGGATCCGCACGCGGAAAGGCTCCCGCGCCGGCCGGGAGGCGGCCTGCGGGGGAGCTCGGGAGACGCCGGTGCCGTCCGACGGCGCGAGGCCGCGCGCGTGGGGCCGTCGCGCCGCCGGACGGGCTCGGGGGTGGGCGGGGACCGCGGTGGCGGCGACGGACCGGGGGTGCTCTTCCCTCGGGTCGGGAACAGGATCCGGATCCTTGCGCCACCGCACTGGCGCGCACGCCGCCGCGGTCCCCGCCCCGCCCGCACCGGATCCCGGCCGGCCACCCCTCAATCCGGGCCGGCCGTCCGCTGCGGGCCGCTCTTCTCGATGTTCCCCCGTCGGTTTCCGGTGGTGTCCGGGCGGTGCCGCCGCCTGGGCGCGACACGACAGATGTCGGCGGCGGCGCCGCCCGGAGTTCTCGGGGGCGGGTGTCAGACCCGGGCGCCGGAGAGGCGCTCCACGGCCCGCAGCAGCGCCGAGTGGTCCAGGCCGCCGTCGCCCTGGGCCCGCAGCGAGGCCACGAGCTGGGCCACCACGGCCCCGGCCGGCAGGGCCGCGCCGACGGCACGGGCCGCGTCGGTGACGATGCCCATGTCCTTGTGGTGCAGGTCGATGCGGAAACCCGGCCGGAAGTCGCGCCGGAGGAAGTTCTCCTTCTTCCGGGTCAGGACCGTCGAGCCGGCGAGACCGCCGTTCAGCACGTCCAGCGCGGCCGTCAGGTCCACGCCCGACTTCTCCAGGAAGACCACGGCCTCGGCGCACGCCTGGAGGTTCACGGCGACGATCAGCTGGTTGGCGGCCTTCACGGTCTGCCCGCTGCCGTGCGGTCCGCACAGCACGACGGTCCTGCCGAGCGCCTCCAAGAGCGGCCGCGCGGCGTCGAAGTCGGCCTGCTCGCCGCCGACCATGATGGACAGCACGGCCTCGATCGCCCCGGCCTCGCCGCCGGACACGGGGGCGTCCAGGACCCGGATCCCCTTCTCCCGCGCCGCCCGCGCCAGCTCGACGGAGGTCTGCGGGGTGATCGAGGACATGTCGATGAGGAGGGCGCCGGGGCGGGCGTTCCCCAGGATGCCGTCCGGGCCGTACGCGACCGCCTCGACCTGGGGGGACGCGGGCACCATGGTGACGATCACGTCGGCACCTCGCACGGCCTCGGCGATCGAGCCGGCGGCAGTGCCTCCGGCGGCGGCCAGCCGGTCCAGCTTGTCCTGCTCCAGCGTGAATCCGGTGACGTCGTAACCCGCTTTGACCAGGTTCTCGGACATGGGGGAGCCCATGATGCCGAGACCGATCCAGGCGACCTTGGGCAGGGGTGCGTTGCTCATGGAGGGATGCCTCTCGTACGGGGGTCAGCGGGCGGCGCGGGCCTCGCGGGGGAGCCAGTCGAAGGCCTCGGCGCTCGGGCGGTCGCCCGGCTTGTACTCCAGGCCGATCCAGCCGTCGTAGCCGGCCTTCGTCAGCCGGTCGAGGAGGTCGGTCAGCGGCAGCGAGCCGGTGCCGGGCGCGCCGCGGCCGGGGTTGTCGGCGATCTGGACATGGCCGGTCCGCGCCGCATGGGTCTCGATCACCCGCGGCAGGTCCTCGCCGTTCATCGCCAGGTGGTACAGGTCCATCAGGAACATCGCGTTGCCGAGGCCGGTCGCCTCGTTCACCCGGTCGGCGACCTCGACCGCGGCCTCCGCGCTCACCAGCGGATAGAGCGGCGACTCGGGCCGGTTCAGGGCCTCGATCAGCAGGATCGCGCCGACCCGGTCGGCGGCCCGGGCGGCGAGCGCGAGGTTCTCCAGGGCGAGCGCGTCCTGCTCGGCCGGGTCCACGCCGTCGACCCGGTTGCCGTAGAGGGCGTTGAGCGCCGTACAGCCCAGGGAAGCGGCGAAGTCGGCGGCCACCTCGATGTTGGCCCGGAAGCGCTCCGACTCCTCGCCGGGCAGGGAGAGGGCGCCGCGGTCCGGGCCCGGGAGCCGGCCGGCGTAGAGGTTCAGGCCGGTCAGCCGCACGCCCGCGGCGTCGATCGCGCCCTTGAGGGCGTCGAGCCGCGACCGGGCGGGGGCGGGGGAGTCGACCCAGGGCCACCACAGCTCGACCGCGGAGAAGCCGGCCGCGGCGGCGGCCGCGGGGCGCTCCAGGAGCGGGAGTTCCGTGAAGAGGATCGACAGGTTGACGTCGAAGCGCCGGTCTTCGCTTCCCATGGGATGCCGCGCCCCTTTCGCTCTCTGGACTACTGGATTTCCGTATCATGGAACTTGTTTTCTGCCTACTGGAAGAGTGTCGGGATGGTTGTGGCTTGTCAAGGGCGTGCGCCTTCCCGGTCCGTTAAGGTCGGGGTCCTGGTGAGGCCGGTCGGAGAAGGTGTGGGGGCGCGATGCGACTGAAAGTGGAGTTCACCACCGAGCCCTTCGACCTGGACGAGGCACCCGCGCACGCGCTGGTCGCCCGCGAGGTGATCGAGGCCGCCGATCTGGACGCGGTCGACGTCGGGCCGTTCGGCAACACCGCGGAGGGCGGCGCCGAGGCCGTGATCGCCGCAGTGGACGCCCTGCTGCGCCGCTCGCTCGGCGCGGGCGCCACCCGGATCACCCTCCAGGTCAACGTCGTCGAGGCGGCCGGCGCAGGGGAGGGCGTGTGACCGGCACCGGCGACGAGCCCTTCATCGCGGCCGTGAAACCGCTGGTCGACGCGATGGGCGGGGAGATGCTCCCGCCCGACGAGGCCGGCCCGGACGATGTGGTCCTCGCCTGGGAGGGCGCCGATGTCGTCGCCGTGCGGCTGCCCCAGCTCGCCGACTCCCTCGACCACATCCTGGCCGCCATGGAGCGCAAGAAGGGCAAGCCCCTCGCCGACCTCGACCGCAAGGCCAAGCAGGAGGTCGTCCGGATACTCGAGGCGCGCGGCGCCTTCTCCGTACGGCACGGCGTGGAGACCGTGGCGGGCGCGCTCGGGGTGAGCCGCTTCACGGTCTACAACTACCTGAACCGGGAGAAGGGCTGAGCGGCCCGAAGTTTTCAACAAAGTGTTGACGTCGGGTCGTGGGGAGGCGTTAGCTGACCCTGTGACGTCGAACTCCACGCCCCCGGGCCTGACCCGGTTCAACGAACTCGGGGAGTCCGCGGGGCTCGCCGCCCTCCGCGAGGTGTGCGCCTCCACGGTGTGGGCGGCGCGGCTGCTCAGGGCCCGCCCCTACGCCACCCCCGACGAGCTGTACGCCGCCAACGACACCGCCATGGCCGCACTGACCGCGGCCGACCTGGAGGAGGCGATGGCCGGGCATCCGCCGATCGGCCGCCCCCGTCCCGGCGACCCGACCTCGTCCCGCGAACAGCGCGGCATGGCCGGCGCCTCCGAGGAGCTCAGGGCGGAGATGCTCGAACTCAACCTGGCCTACCAGGAGAAGTTCGGCCATGTCTTCCTGATCTGCGCCACCGGCCGCACCGGCGAGCAGATGCGCGACGCCGTGCGGGAGCGCATCGGCAACACGCCGGAGCGGGAACGCGAGATCGTCCGCACCGAACTGGGAAAGATCAACCGTATCCGCCTGGCCCGACTCGTCGCAGAGGACTGAACCCGCCATGAGCACCAGCACCACCGCCTCGGTGTCGACGCACATCCTCGACACCAGCGTCGGCCGCCCCGCCGAGGGCGTCGCCGTCCGGCTCTCCGCCCGTGCGGGCCGGGACGCGGACTGGCGGGCCCTCGGCGGCTCCGCGACCGACGCGGACGGCCGGTGCAAGGACCTCCCGGCCCTGCCGGAGGGAACCACCCTGGTACGGCTCGACTTCGCGGTCGCGCCGTACTTCGAGAACCAGCGAGACGTCGAGAACCAGCGAGCCGAGGCGCAGCAGGACGCCCCCGCGAATCGGGACGGCGGTGCCCCGGTGTTCTTCCCGGAGGTGGCGATCACGTTCGCCGTCGTACCGGGCGAGCACTACCACGTACCGCTGCTGCTCAACCCGTTCGGCTACTCCGTATACCGAGGGAGCTAGCTGCCCATGCCCACGTTTCTGGGACAGAACCAGTACGGCAAGGCCGAGAACCGCGTCGTCAGGATCACGCGGGACGGAGCCACCCACCACATCAAGGACCTGAACGTGTCGGTGTCGCTCTCCGGCGACATGGACGAGGTCCACTACTCGGGCTCCAACGCCAGCGTCCTGCCGACCGACACCACCAAGAACACGGTGTTCGCCTTCGCCAAGGAACACGGCATCGACTCCGCCGAGCAGTTCGGCATCCATCTCGCCCGGCACTTCGTCACGAGCCAGGACGCCATCCACCGGGCCCGCGTCCGTGTCGAGGAGTACAGCTGGGAGCGCATCGAGCACTCCGGTGAGGGCGCCCACTCCTTCGTCCGCAGGGGCCAGGAGACCCGGCTCGCCCAGATCACCTACGACGGCTCGTCCTGGGAGGTCGTCTCCGGCCTCAAGGACCTCACCGTCATGAACTCGACCGACTCCGAGTTCTGGGGCTACGTCAAGGACAGGTACACGACCCTCCCCGAGGCCTACGACCGTATCCTCGCCACCGACGTCTCGGCCCGCTGGCGCTTCGGCTGGAGCGACGACGCCGAGGACGCGCCGGACTGGGAGGAGTCGTACGCCCGGGTGAAGGGGCATCTGCTGCGGGCCTTCGCCGAGACGTACTCCCGCTCGCTCCAGCAGACCCTCTACGCGATGGGCGCGCGGATCATCGACCACCGCGACGAGATCGACGAGATCCGCTTCTCCCTCCCGAACAAGCACCACTTCCTGGTGGACCTCGAGCCGTTCGGCCTCGAGAACGACAACGAGGTGTACTTCGCCGCCGACCGCCCCTACGGCCTGATCGAGGCCACCGTCCTCAGGGACGGCTGCGAGGCGAAGATCCCGGCGGACCTCACCAACCTCTGAAGGACGGACCATGGCAGCAGCAGTCCAGCGCGTCGTCATCGAGAACTGCTCGATCGCCACCGTCGACGCCGACGACACCGAGTACGCGGCCGGACACCTCGTCCTGGCCGGCAACCGCATCGAGGCGGTCGGCGCGGGCCCCGCCCCCGAGGGCCTGCAGAACGTCGTACGCCGGATCGAAGCCGCCGGCCATCTGGCCACCCCCGGCCTGGTCAACACCCACCACCACTTCTACCAGTGGATCACCCGGGGCCTGGCCACCGACCACAACCTCTTCGACTGGCTGGTCGCCCTCTACCCGACCTGGGCGCGCATCGACGAGCCGATGGTCCGCGCGGCGGCCCAGGGGTCGCTGGCGATGATGGCCCGGGGCGGCGTCACCACCGCCATGGACCACCACTACGTCTACCCCCGGGGCTCCGGCGACCTCTCCGGCGCGATCATCGGCGCCGCCCGGGACATGGGCGTCCGCTTCACCCTGGCCCGTGGCTCGATGGACCGCGGCGAGCAGGACGGCGGCCTGCCCCCGGACTTCGCCGTCGAGACCCTCGACGGGGCACTCGCCGCCACCGAGGAGACCGTCGCGGAACACCACGACGCCTCCTTCGACGCCATGACCCAGATCGCCGTCGCCCCCTGCTCGCCCTTCTCCGTCTCCACCGAACTCATGCGCGAGGGCGCCGGGCTGGCCCGTCGGCTCGGGGTGCGGCTGCACACCCACGGCTCGGAGACGGTCGAGGAGGAGAAGTTCTGCCACGAGCTGTTCGGCATGGGCCCGACCGACTACTTCGAGTCCACCGGCTGGCTCGGCGAGGACGTGTGGATGGCGCACTGCGTCCACATGAACGACTCCGACATCGACGCCTTCGCCCGCACACGGACGGGTGTCGCCCACTGTCCGTCGTCCAACGCCCGGCTGGCCGCCGGCATCGCCCGCGTCCCCGACATGCTCGCCGCCGGCGTCCCGGTCGGCCTCGGCGTCGACGGCACGGCGTCCAACGAGTCCGGCGAACTCCACACCGAACTGCGCAACGCGCTCCTCGTCAACCGCCTCGGCGCACACCGGGAAGCGGCACTGAACGCCCGCCAGGCGCTGCGCCTCGGCACCTACGGCGGCGCCCAGGTCCTGGGCCGGGCGAGCCAGATCGGCTCCCTGGAGCCGGGCAAGCTCGCCGACCTGGTGCTGTGGCGGCTGGACACCCTCGCCCACGCCTCCATCGCCGACCCGGTCGCCGCGCTGGTCCTCGGCGCGGCGGCCCCGGTCACCGCCTCCTTCGTGAACGGCCGCCAGATCGTGGAGGACGGGCGGCTGCTCACCGCCGACGAGGACGCGATCGCCCGCGCGACCCGCGAGGAGGCGCGGCGGCTGGCCCGGATCGCCGGGCGGGACTGACCCGCCCGCCCCGAACTCCGGCCGAGGGGGACGGCCCTCGGCCGGTGGCTCCGGACGACTGTGCGGTGTCCGGAGCGGCCGGCCCGGGCGCGCCGCGCACGCGCGCCCCGGGCCGGTCACCTCAGTCGATCTCGTAACTGTCGCCGTACACCTTCCACTTGAGCGGCGGTTCCAGATCGAGGTTCCCCTTCTTCAGGAACACCCGCTGGGCCGTCTCCACCCGGCTCACGTCACGGTGCGCCGCCTCCTGCTTCATCGCCCACACCCGCGCGTCGAGGAAGGCGTGCAGATACGTCGTCTCGCCGCCGCCGTCCGCCGGGGTGTCCGCGTGGGCGCGGGCCCGCTTGCGGATGCCGCCGAAGCTCAGGGCGTCGGTGCCCGGGCCGTGCATGACGAGGGCGTCGTAGTAGGCGAACTGGCCGAGCGTGCCCACGCCGTCCTTCTTGCCCCGCGCGACCGCCGGGTCGAAGTACACCCGGTCCCGCTCGTCGCGCTGGGCCTTGCGGAACCCGGCCGTCTTCGCCGCCGTGCGCCAGGCGGCCGGGAAGCCCGGGTCGAGACCGTCGTGGGAGTCGGTGCCGTTCACCGCGCGCAGGGCCGGCAGATACGCGGCCAGGGCGTTGTCCGGGTGCCGCCCGGTGTACAGCTCGACGAGGGCCGGCATGTCGCTCGTGCCGGAGCAGAAGCCGATGATCCCGCCGGTGTAGCCGCGGCCGTCGCCGATGTCCTCGAGGTACTTGTACTGCGCCTTCCAGTTCAGTGACGAGTTCTCCGCGCTGGACACCAGCCGCATCGCGATGTCCTTCTTCTCCGGATCGGCGAGTCCGGTCGCGGTGGCGGCCTCGGCCGACGGCCACTGCGTGGCGAGCGCCGCGGCGCCGAGGGCGGCGAGCAGGGTGCGGCGGGCGGCTCGTGCGTGCGGGAAGGGCAACGTCATCTCCCAAGTAGGGCACGGTCAAAGGCAGCTGAGCCTGCCGCAGGATCTTGGGAAAGCCCTGGGTCGCGGTGGGGAAGGTGCTGTGAGTTGGACACGACAAAGAGCCGGCGCGCGCTACAGCCCGAACAGGCCCGGATCACTCGCCAGCTCCTTGAAGTAGCCCTGCGGATTCGCCACCATCCGCCGCTCCTTCAGATCCAGCAGCCCGCCGACCGCGGTGAGTTCGGCGGCCACCGTGCCGTCGGCCCTGCTGATCGTCTGCCGGATCCGGAACGTCTTGCCGTCGCCCCACTCGAACACGCAGGAGACGTCGATCTCGTCGCCCGCGAGGAGTTCGCGCCGGTAGCGGATGGTCGTCTCCAGCGCGACGGGCCCCACCCCCTGGCCGGTCAGCTCGGTCTGGCTGATGCCCGCGGCCCGCAACAGGGACCAGCGGGCGTGTTCCGCGTAGTTGATGTACACGCTCTGATTGACGTGTCCCTGTACGTCCGTCTCGTACCCGCGGACGGTGATCCGGACGGAAAACGGCTCGCTCACTGCGTGCTTCCCCTTCTCGTCGACGAGAGATCGGTGCGCCGGGCATCGATCCTGGCATGTCCCTCACACGCGGCGTGGGGAAGCCAGCAGATAGCGCGCTCTGGTCCGGGGATCGGTGTGCTCGCCGACCTGCCAGCCCGCCTTCTCCAGTGTCGCCGCACACGCTCTCAGCGTCGCGTCGTCCGGCCCGCGCACGGCGACGGCCTCCGGCTGGGGCGTCGCCCGGACCCGGTAGCCGTCGGTGTCCGGCCCGGCGGGGCGGTGTCCCGCGGCCTCCAGGGCGAGGGCCGCGGCCCGGACCAGGTGGGTGCGCTCCCAGCCGCAGGGGCGGGCCACCGATCCGTCCGGATTCGTCATCCGGCGCAGCTCCAGCAGACCCTGCCAGGCGCTGTGCACCTCCCGTGCGCGGGCCGGGCCGTCCGCGCCGGTGTCCTCCTCGCCGCCGACCCGCGCGGCGAACACCCCGGTGCCGGGCTCCTCCTTCGGGGGCTCGGGAGCAGGAGCGGCCTCGGCGTCCCGTAGGCGATGGCCCGCCGGGGTGAGGAAATGGTCGTGCGGCGGCCGCGGATGCCGGAAGGCGAGCCCCCGCCGCACCAGCGCCGCGAGCTGCGCCTCCGTCCCCCTGAGGCGTCCCGTGACGGGCTCGGCGGCGTCGATCACCCGCCGTTGCGCGGCGGTCGGCGGTCGGGTCACGGCATGCTCCCCCTGTCGAGTCCGGCCCTGCGGCGGGCCCACTCGAAGGCTACGACCCGGGTGTGACATTCCAGGCGGCGATCACCGGCCGCCCGTGCTCCGTGCCCAGCCGGCCCAGCGTGCCCGTGGCGAGCCGGAACAGCGCCCCGGCCGACGGCGCGAGCCCGAGGTAGCGGGCGGTCAGCACCCGCAGGAAGTGCCCGTGCGCCACCAGCGCCACGTCCCCGTCGGCACCGGCCTCCCGCACCCTCGCGAGCACCCGGTCGGCGCGCTCGCCGACCTCCTCGGGCGTCTCCCCGGGGTGCTCGGGCGGCCCCGGCGCCACCCCGTCGTCGAACAGGAACCAGTCGGGCCGGGCCCGCTGGATCTCGGCGGTCGTGACGCCCTCGTACCCGCCGTAGTCCCACTCCCGCAGCTCGGGGTCGACCAGGGCGCCGTACAGCCCGGCCAGTTCCGCCGTCTCGCGGGCCCGCCCCAGCGGGCTGACGTACGCGGCGCCGATCCGCAGCGACCCGACGAGCGTCGTCAGCCGCCGTGCCTCGTCCCGCCCGTGCTCGGTCAGCGGAACGTCCGTCCAGCCCGTGTGCCGTCCGGACCGCGACCACTCGGTCTCACCGTGCCGGACCAGGAGGAGATCGGCCATGTCCGTCAGCGTACGACAGTGATCAGCGGCGTACGACACGAGGACGGCCCGGCGCCGGCTGCACTCGTGCGGGTGAAGTCCTCGGCCGTCCGGTCCGGGCGGGCCTCCCGTCGCCCTACCTTCGGAGGCCTGCGCGGGGAGCACGAGCGGACGCGGGAGGCCATGTGGCGACGTGGGGACAGCGCACGGGCGGGACGGACTACGCGCCCAACAGCGCGACGGACCGGGTGGTGAGACTCTGCACGCAGCTGGTGACCGCATTCCATCCGCTGCGCACCCCGATGCCGCTGCTCGCCCTGCACGCGGTGGCGGAGCCGGGCGAGGAGACGGAGGCGGACGACCGGGTCCGCAGGGGGGTGGAGTTCCTGCGGGAACTGCACCTGCGGCGCGGGCTGCGGTGCCGGGTGGTCGAGACGGAGCAGGAGGGGGACGACTTCGAGCGGGGTCTGGCGGTCCTCGGCGACCTCGCGGGCAAGCCGTGGGAGAGCCGGCACCGGCCGCACTCGGAGCCGTATGTCTTCCCGCGCTCCGCGCTGCTGGAGGCCGTCGAGCAGGCCGTGGCCGCCGAGGACGAGCACGCTGTCCTGGCCCGGCTGGAGCGGATGCGGTGGCGGCCCGCCCCGGCGGGCGGCGCCGGTGAGGGCTGGGCGCAGCAGGCATTGCGGACGGCCATGAGTCCGGCCAACCTCGTCGGCGCGGCCTTCGTCGCGACGCTCGGCGGGGTCGCGGCGGCGAACGGCGAACTCGTGTTCGGCCTGCTCGCCGGAGTGCTGCTGGTCCTGCTCGGCGGGGCCTGGTCGCGCCGGCACGAGGGGCTGCTGCCCTGGCACGGTCCGGCCGGCCGCTGGCTGTCCACCACCACGTTCGTGGCCGCCGCGAGCGACGCCGCGCCGGTCTGGTCGCTCTGGCGGCCCCGGCGGTCCCGTCTCACCCGGGTGGCCCGGGCGCAGGAGGTGGCCCGCACCCTGCGGCTGGCGCGCGGCGGGGCCGCGGGGCCCGAGCGGGAGCGGGCCCGCCAGTTCTACCTCGAACTGCGCACACTGGCCTTCCTGGACGACCTGCGCCACAACTTCCGGCCCCGGTCGGTGCTGCGGGGCCGTCGGCATGTGACCCCGCCGGTGGTGTTCGTCCCGCGGGCCTCGGGCGCGAACGGCGGGATCACCCTGCTCCGCGTCATCAGCGACGTGCGCAGCCGCCGCAGCGAACTCGACCCCCTGCTCGTCGTGGCCGGTCTGACCCGGGAGGACGAGGCCGCACTGCACGCCCGTACGGCGGTGCCGCCGGCGTTCGCCGACCCGGACGCCGACCCGGACCCCTCCGCCCTGTACTGGGCCTGGGTCCGCGACCATCTGAGGGTCGGCCAGTCGCCGAGCGTCGCCGCCAGTCTGCCCTGGGTGCTGCCGATCCGCCTGCCGGCCACCCTGCTCCGGCCGACCGGGACGCAGCCGCACGACGCGTCGCCGATCGGCCCGCCCGCCTGGGTGCGCGGCGCCCCGCGTGCGCTCGCCGTGCTGGTCGTGACGGGCCTGCTGACCGGCGCCGGGGTGTACGCGGGCACCCGGCCGGAGAACTGCGACGACCGCCGGTTCCACACCTTCGACCGCGACACCGAGGTCGTCGGCGTCGAGTGCGTGGGCATCTCGGACGGCACCGTGCTGTTCACCCCGGACGGCGGCGTGCGGCTGGACGGCAGGACCGACGAACACCCCGGCGACGGCAAGGGAGCCGCCGGGACCGGCCTGTCGCAGCTGATGGCTTCCATCGCCGTCGAGAACGACGACGCCCGGTCCGGGCCGCACGTGGTCGTGTTCTACGCCGGCGAGCTGACCACCGGCAGCGAGAAGCGGTCGGCGACGGCGCTCAACGGACTGCGGGAACTCACCGGTGTCCACGCCAAGCAGAAGGCCCTCAACGCCACGGACGGCGCGGGCGGGCCCGGGCTGCCCAAGGTCGTCGTCGAGGTGGCCAACGGCGGCCATCTGATGAAGCAGCAGCACAAGGCGGTCACCCGCATCATCGACTACACGCGGGCCCACCCGGACGAGGTGCTGGGGGTGGTGGGGTTCAGCCGGGACGACGAGCACATGGAGGGCTCGGTGCGGCGCCTGCGGGACGCGGGGCTGAACGTCCTGGCCCCCCAGAACTCCGACGACCGGCTCGCGGCCGGGAACCCGAACTACTTCGGTCTCGCGGCCACCAACCAGGAGGAGGCCCGCGCCTTCCAGGACGCCGTCGACACGGGGAAGGTGGCCGTGGAGCCCGGCGAGGTCCTGATCCTGACGCCGCGCGGCACCCGGGACGCCTACAGCACACAGCAGGCGCACGACGCGGAGGAGGCCCTGGACAGGACCGGGAAGCTCACCGCCCGCAGGATGACGTACGGCACGCTGGCCGAGGTGGGCGAGGCGTTGTGCCGCCCGAAACTGACCGCTCTCTACTTCACGGGCCGGGCCGAGAAGCTGACCGAACTGGCCGGCGCGGTGTCGAGTTCGCGATGCGCGCCCGAAAAGCTGACGATCATGACCGGGGACGACTCGACCAAGACCCTGGCCACGGCGGGCCAGGAGCGGCTCACCGGCGATGTGACGCTCTACTACGCCTCGCTGGCGGATCCCAAGCACACCCTCCCCTCCTCGCCGCTGGCCACGCACGTCGCGGCCGTCCTGGACATGGAGGCGCCCGGGAACGGCGACCCGCTGTTCGAGGACGGCACGATGGCGCTCGCGTACGACGCGATGACGGTCCTGTACGACGCGGCCCAGAAGGCGTCCTTCCGGCCGGAGTTCGTCAACGGGGAGCTGCTGAAGAGGAAGGGAACGGGCGCCGGAGGGCCGATCGATCTGAGCCCCGAGCGACGCAAGAAGCCGTGCGGGCACACCGTGGCCCTCTTCAAGGTGTACAAGGAGGCCGGGGGCGAACAGAGGACCGACAAGGTCTTCTCCGCCGAGCCCCCCGAGCCCGCCGACGCCGAGGCGGACAAAGCCGACGCCGACGGCTGCCCGGCCTCCTGACGGGGCCCGCTACTGCCGATAGCCGCTCAGGAACCGCCCGATCCGCCCGATCGCCGTCTCCAGGTCCTCCGCGTGCGGGAGCGTCAGGATGCGGAAGTGGTCGGGCGTGGGCCAGTTGAAGCCCGTGCCCTGGACCACCTGGATCTTCTCCTGGAGCAGCAGGTCCAGGACGAACTTCTCGTCGTCGTGGATCGGGTGGACCTTGGGGTCGATGCGCGGGAACGCGTACAGCGCGCCCTTCGGCTTCACACAGGACACCCCCGGGATCTCGTTGAGCCTCTCCCAGGCCACGTCACGCTGCTCGTGCAGTCTGCCGCCGGGCGCGGTGAGGTCGCGGATGGACTGCCGGCCGCCGAGCGCGGCCTGGATGGCGTACTGGGCCGGTGCGTTGGCGCACAGCCGCATGGAGGCCAGCATGGTCAGGCCCTCCAGGTAGTCGCGCGCGTGCTGCCTGGGGCCGGTCACCACCAGCCAGCCCGAGCGGAAGCCCGCCACCCGGTACGTCTTCGACAGCCCGCAGAAGGTCAGCACCACCAGGTCGGGGGCGAGCGCGGCGGCCGAGTGGTGCACGGCGTCGTCGTACAGGATCTGGTCGTAGATCTCGTCGGCGAAGACCATCAGGCCGTGCCGGCGGGCGAGGTCGAGGATGCCCTCGACGATCTCCTTCGGGTAGACCGCGCCGGTGGGGTTGTTGGGGTTGATGATGACCACGGCCTTGGTGCGGTCCGTGATCTTCGACGCCATGTCGTCCAGGTCGGGGTACCAGTCGGCCTGTTCGTCGCAGAGGTAGTGGACCGCCTTGCCGCCCGCGAGGGTGGTCACCGCCGTCCACAGGGGGAAGTCGGGGGCGGGGATCAGGATCTCGTCCCCGTCCTCGATCAGCGCCTGTACGGCCATGGAGATCAGCTCGGAGATGCCGTTGCCGAGGAAGACGTCGTCGACGCCGACCTCCAGGCCGAGGGTCTGGTAGCGCTGGGCCACGGCCCGGCGGGCGGAGAGGATGCCGCGCGAGTCGGTGTAGCCGTGCGCCTTGGGCAGCATCCGGATCATGTCCTGGAGGATCTCCTCCGGCGCCTCGAAACCGAAGAGCGCGGGGTTGCCGGTGTTGAGGCGGAGCACGCTGTGGCCCGCCTCCTCCAGTGCGTTGGCGTGCTCGACCACCGGGCCGCGGATCTCGTAGCAGACCTCGCTGAGCTTGTTCGACTGCCGGAACTCCATGCGCGCTCGCCCCTCCGGTTTCGTGTGTTGCTTGGTTTTACCAAGTTCCAGCTTGGAAAGTCCAACGACATGTCTAGACTGCGTCGCATGTCACCTCGTCGAAGCTACGACCAGTACTGTTCCGCCGCCCGCGCGCTCGACGCCGTCGGGGACCGCTGGACCCTGCTGATCGTCCGGGAGCTGCTCGCGGGCCCGCGCCGGTACACGGACCTGCACGCCGACCTGCCGGGCGTCAGCACGGATGTGCTCGCCGGACGGCTGAGGGACATGGAACGCGACGGCCTGGCCACCCGCCGCCGGCTGCCCCCGCCGGGCGCGGCCTACGTGTACGAACTCACCGCGCGCGGCCGGGAGTTGCTGCCGGTCCTCCAGGCGCTGGGCCGCTGGGGCGAGGGGGAACTCGGCGAACGCCGCCCCACCGACGCGGTCCGCGCCCACTGGTTCGCGCTGCCGCTGCTGCGGGGCCTGGCGGGCGAGGACCTCCCCGAACTCCGTTCCGAGGGGGGACTGCTCGAAGTCCGCCTGGACGAAGGGGACTTCCACGTGTACGTCGGCGCGCAGGACGGTCCCGTCCACGGCGCCGGCCCCGCTCCCCACGAACCCGACGCCCGCCTCACCCTGGACGCCGGCACCTGCGCGGCCGTGGCCCGGGGGGAGCTGGGCGTGCGGGACGCGGTGCGCACCGGCCGGATCGAGGTCACCGGCGAGGGGACGCTCGCGAAGGCGCTGCGGGAGGGCTGAGGCACGCCGAAGGCCCACCACCGGGTGGTGATGGGCCTTCTGAGTGGGCGTGAGCGATCAGGCGGACGGCGGTACCTGGCGCGGTCGTCCCGAGCCGCGGGTCAGCGTGTAACCGCCGATGCCGGCCAGCGCGGCCAGGATCGCGCCGATCCCCGTCCACACCCAGCGGTCGGACCACCAGCCGGAGGCCCAGCCGTCGTCCGGCTCGATGCTCGACAGCACGGCCGTCGCCGAGGAATCGTCGTCCTCCGCCTTCGACGTGACCGCGATGCCCGGGACGAGCGGCTTCGCCAGCGAACCGTCCACGGCCGCCGCACCGCCGATGTCCTTGGAGGTGACCTGCAGTCCGGCGCTCACCGGCTGCCCCAGGTCGGCCGCCTTCAGACCGACGGCCGTCAGCCGGACGTAGTACGTGCCCGGCAGCGGGTCGTTCGCCCACGGCTCCGACCAGGCGCGGACCGTGCGCAGCACACACGCCAGCTCCACCCGGTCGGCGTCCTGGGCGGCGGTGCGGGTCTGGGCGCCGTACTGGCAGGCCTGACGGCGCCGCAGACCGTCGTACACATCGATCTGCCACGTCTGGGCGAGATGCGTCTCGGGCAGCTTCACCTCGGCCTTCACGGTGGGCCGCTGCCCCGAGTCCGCCGGGAACGACCAGTACAGGTAGTCACCCGTGGAGGCGCTCGCGGTGGCCGTCTGCCCCTGCTCGACCTCCGTCGCCGTACGGAAGGAGGTGCCCGCCGAGGTCGGCGCGGCACTGTCCCCGGAGGGGCTCGCGGAGGGCGAGGAGTCGGCGGCGGCCGGTCCGGCCGCCAGGCCCAGCGCCAGCAGCGCGCCGCCCAGCACTCGTGTGAGCCGCATCGGTCGGGCCCGCATCAGTTGGATCCGCATCAGTTGGTCCTCCAGACCGCGACACGCCAGCGAGACAGCCAGCCCCAGATCAGACCCGCGAGGAAGCCGACCAGCACCAGCAGGCCGAGCAGCCACCAGCCGCGCCCGAGACCGAAGGACGCCACATCGCTCGCCTGCGACGGCGCGTCGACCACGTCCACGGTCAGCTCCACCGGCATACCGGGGGTGGTCTTCACCCCGGCGCCCGCCGAGAAGGAGTTCGTCACCTGGAGGCAGACCGTCTCGGCCGGAGCGTCCTCGTCGTCGCTCTCCGCCTTCGGGTAGCGCAGACCGGTCGAGACGACGTCGGTACGGCCGTTGCCCGCCGCCTCACCGCGCACGATCTCCCGGCCGTGCGCCGTGACCGCCCGCAGCAGCACCCCGTAGCCCGGGTTCATCGCCCGGTCCGAGGCCACGCTCACCGAGGCCCGCAGCTCCTGGCCCGGCTCCACGTCCACCCGGTACCAGCGCTCCTGGCCGAACTCCTCGCGGTCGGTGTACAGACCCGACTTCAGGGTGGGCGCCGCCGAGCAGGAGCCGGTGCCCTCGGTGGCGACCGGCGTGACCACCGGGTCGGCCGCCCGGTCCACCAACTGGTTGACCTTGTCGGTGAGTTCCTCGGTGTGCTCGACTGAGGTGTAGGTGCCGCCGGTGGCCTCGGCGATGCAGCTGAGCTGCTGGCGCATCTTCGTGTTGGGCACCAGGCCCAGGGTGTCGATGGTCAGCCCGATGCCCTTGGCCGCGATCTCCCGGGCCACCTCGCAGGGGTCGAGCGGGGCGCAGGTGTCCTCGCCGTCGCTGATCAGCACGATCCGCTTGGAGCCGGTGCCGCCTTCGAGGTCGTCGGCCGCCTTCAGCAGCGCGGGGCCGATCGGCGTCCAGCCGGTGGGGGACAGGGTCGCCACCGCCGCCTTGGCCTCGGTACGGTCCACCTGGCCGACCGGGTAGAGCTGCGCGGTGTCCTTGCAGCCCGTCTTCTGGTCGTCGCCCGGATAGTTGGCGCCGAGGGTGCGGATGCCGAGGAGGACGGTCTCCGGGGTCGCGTCCAGCACCTCGTTGAACGCCTGCTTGGCCGCGGCCATGCGGGTCCCACCGTCGATGTCCTTCGTCCGCATCGAGCCGCTGACGTCGAGGACCAGGTCGACCTTGGGCGCGAGGGCGGTGGTCTCGTCGGCGACCGCCCCGGCCGGGAACGCGAGCCCGGCCGTGAGCGCGGCGAGCAGGGCGCAGACGCCCGCCGCCAGCCGTTGTGTTCTGATCATCGGCGGATCTTATTGATCAGGGGTGTCCCGCCACAAAACGGGGCCGACAACGGGGCCGACAACGGGGCCGACAACAACGCGTGAACGCACACCGCGGGAGCGGTCGGTGCGAAGTGGTCAGTTCTCCCTCGGCGCGAGCGGGTTGGGCAGCGCGGCCCACTGGTCCCCGGCCGTGCCGGGCGACAGCCGCATCAGCGTCAGCGCCTTCGCCGGCAGCGGCCGCTCGCACAGCGCCACCAGATCGGGGGTGCGCGGCAGCTCCCGTACGGCCGTGTCGAGCGCCGCCCGCAGCGCCGTACCGCTGCCCGCCGTCGCCGCCAGCGACCCCGCCACCAGCGAGCCGAACAGCTTGCGCCGCAGGGCCGGTTCCTCGTCGGTGAGGATCCGCGCGGGCAGGTCGTCCGGCAGCGCGAGGCCGTGCCGGGCCAGTCGGGCGGGGCCGACGCGGATGTCGGCGAGATCGCGGTAGACCAGCCGCAGCGGGGCGCCCGACGCCGACAGCACGACCAGCAGATTCTGGCCGTGCGCCTCCAGCGCCACCCCCCACTCCAGCAGCCGCAGCCCGACGGTGAGCGCGAGGCGCGCGAACTCCGCCGTCCAGGCCGGGGATTCGGGCAGCCGGGTGGTGGCCAGCGCGGCCACCGGCACGACCCGCTCGCCCGGCCCCGCGTACACCGCCGGCGACTCCCGCAGCACGGCGGCCAGTTCGGGGGAGTCGGGGGTGGCCGCGCCCAGCGTGCGGGTGATGTGCAGCAGGCCGTCCGTGCGCGCGGCGAGGGTCTCCGCGAACGCCGACAGGGCCGCCGAGGCCGCGACGGACCCCACCGAGATGTCCCGCACCGAGGACGTCAGCCGGGCGCTCAGCGAGGTCTTCACATGCGGCCCGCCGGGCAGCGCGAGCGTCCGCAGCGACATCAGCGGATGCGCCGGCATCGGCCGATGCGTCGCCACCTCCTGCCCGCCGGACCGCTTGAGGACATGCGCCGCCTGCCACGGATGCACCGGGATCAGCAGCCGCTCCCCGTCCCGCAGGTCCTGCGGCCATCCGCCCGACACCAGGCACTCCCGGGCCGGCACCGGCACCAGCCCCAGCCGCACCACCGGCCGGTGCTCCGGGCCGTACGCCAGCTGCTCGGCGACCGAGAAACCGGGCCGGGAACGGCAGTTGGGGTGATACGGATGCCCGTCCACGACCCGCTGCTCCCACTCCCAGTCGTGCGCCGGCCACGCCTCCGTCACGGGCTCCCGCGCCGCCCGCGACAGCGCCAACGACGCCGCGCTGTGCCCGAGTTCGGCGGCGAAGCCCCCGCCGTGGGGGACCGCAAGCGCCGTCATCAGACGCGCGGGATCGTCGTACGCCACCCCGTCCAGCCGTACCTCGGTCACATACGCGGCGGTCGCGTACGGGTCGGCCCGCGGCCCGTGCAGCAGACGGCCGTCCGCCAGCCGCAACGCCAGATCCTCCCGGCCGGACTCCCGGCCGGTGATCCACGGCAGCGGCTCATGGGCGAGGGCCCGCCACAGCCGGGTCAGCACGGCCGCCCGGGCGCCGGGCAGCGCGGCGGCGTACCGGGGGACGAGGTCCGGGCGCAGCGACGAGAGTTCGGCGGCCACCTCGGCCTCGGCGGTGGGAGGTCGGTCCACGGGTGGGCTCCTCGGGGTGCGGGTACGTGAGTCACGGAGGGGCCGCGACGACAGCGATACTGATCGTCTCCGCCCAGAAGAACCGTAGGGAACGAGTACAACGCGTGGACCTCATCCCCCCGCCCGCCGAGGCCGCCGGGCCCGCCGACCCCGCCGTGGACGACGGCCGGGCCGACGCCCGCGCCCTCGCGCCGCTGCTCAACTGCCTCCTGCGGGAGGTGGCCGAGCAGCTGCCCGAGCCCGCCGGGCGGGACGGCAGGCGCGTGTACCGGCTGCCCGGCACCGGCCGGCTGCTGCGCGTGCGCGGCACCCGCCGCCCCGCCGGGCCCGAGCTGCGCACGGCGGACCACTGGCAGCCGCTCGACCACCCGGAACTCGTCAAACTGGTCGCCGAGGAGCTGCGCCGCCACACCGGCCTCCCCAACCACGAGCTGCCCACCGAGATGATCGACAGCCGGGACGCGGTCGCCGCGCTGCTCTCCGCACGCGCGCGTGCCACCCCGCCCGCCGACGGCTATCTGCGCTCCGAGCAGTCCCTCCTCACCGGCCACCCCCACCACCCCGCCCCCAAGGCCCGCGGCGGCGGCCCGGTGGCCGGCTGGCTGCCGTACGCCCCGGAGGCGTACGCCCGCTTCCCCCTGACCCTGCTCGCGGTCCGCGAGGACCTGGTCGTCGAGGAGGGCGACACCTCCGCGCTCGACGCCCTCGGCGAGGCCCCGGCGGGCTACCGGCTGCTGCCCGCCCACCCCTGGCAGCTCGACCTGACGGCCCGGGAACTGGCCCCGGCGTTCGCCGACGGCCGCCTCCTGCGGCTCGGCGCGACCGCCTTCGAGGCCTGGCCGACGGCGGCCGTGCGCACCCTGTACGCGCCCGAGCGCGACCTGTTCCTGAAGTTCAGCCTCGATGTGCGCATCACCAACGACGTCCGCCGGCTGTGGCGGCACGACCTGCTGAAGCTGCGCCGCACCGACACGGCCGTCACCCGCGCCTTCGCCGCCCTCGACGGACCGGCG
Source organism: Streptomyces sp. NPDC005820 (assembly GCF_040630255.1). Classification (NCBI taxonomy): domain Bacteria; kingdom Bacillati; phylum Actinomycetota; class Actinomycetes; order Kitasatosporales; family Streptomycetaceae; genus Streptomyces; species Streptomyces sp. NPDC005820. The sequence continues at coordinate 6,631 of NZ_JBEXXE010000021.1, read as the reverse complement.
GCCTGGCTGAGCGACCGCGGCTACCGCACCGCGTCCTTCGCCTTCGAGGAACTCGCCGTCCTGGTCCGCGACGGCCTGCACGGCCCGGTCCTGCCCGGCGCCACCCCGCTGCTCGCGGCGGGCCTCACGGAGGGGTTCGCGGGCAGCCCGCTCGACGCCGCGACGGACCCGGCGGCCTGGTGGGAGGCGTATCTGCGGGCCGTCGTGCCGCCCGCGCTCACGGTCTTCGCCGAGCACGGCGTCGTCCTCGAGGCGCACCTGCAGAACACACTGGTCGCCGTCGACGCGGACGGCATGCCGGTGCAGGCGCTGTTCCGGGACGCGGAGGGCGTCAAGCTGCTGACGGACGTGGAGCGGGCGGCCGGCTGGGAGCGGCTGGTGTACTGCCTGGTCGTCAACCACCTCACCGAGATCGCCGCCGCCCTCGCCGAGCACCACCCGGGCCTCGACCCCTGGCCCGCCGTCCGCCGCGAGCTGGCCCGCCACGCCCTGCCCGAGGCGCACGCCCTGCTCACCGCGCCCACCCTGCCCGGCAAGACCAACCTGCTGCTGCGCTGGACGGGCGCGGACGGCGCCGACGCCCGCTACCTGCCCCTGCCGAACCCGCTGGCCCGCACATGATCTGAATTAGGCTGGCGTCCGTGCTGCGCGAAGTGACTGCCGTTCGATACGTGACCCCGCTGCGGTCCGGCGGCTCCGTCCCCGGAGTCGTGGAGGCCGACGACCTGGGGACCTACGTCGTGAAGTTCACCGGTTCCGCGCAGGGCCGCAAGGCGCTGGTCGCCGAGGTGATCGTGGGGGAGCTGGCCCGGGCGCTGGGGCTGCGCTTCCCCGAGCTGGTCCTGGTGCACTTCGACCCCGCGATCGCCGACGACGAGCCCCACCAGGAGGTGCGCGACCTGCACGGCGCGAGCGCGGGCCTCAACCTGGGCATGGATTTCCTGCCGGGCGCGCAGGACTTCACACCCGAGGTGGCGAAGACCTTCCCGGTGGATCCGTCGGAGGCCGGGAAGGTCGTCTGGCTGGACGCCCTCACGGTGAACGTCGACCGCACGGTCCACAGCTCCAACCTGATGGTCTGGCCCACCTTCGGCACCGTGCCGCCGCGCCTGTGGCTGATCGACCACGGCGCCGCCCTCGTCTTCCACCACCGCTGGGACGCCTCCGACCCCGCCAAGGCCTACGACTTCCGCCACCACGCCCTCGGCCACTACGGCCCGGACGTGCGCGCCGCCGACGCGGAGCTCGCGCCGAAGGTGACCCGGGAGCTGCTGCGGGACATCGTGGCCGAGGTCCCGGACGCCTGGCTGCTCGACGAGGAGGGCTTCGCGACGCCGGACGACATCAGGACGGCGTACGTGGACTACCTCCACGCGCGCGTGGAGGCCTCCGCGGCCTGGCTCCCCACCGACTTCCCCTCCCGGGAGGAACTCGCCGCCGAGGAGGCCCTCCGGGCGGCACGTACCCAGCAGGGCCGGCCGGGCTGGCTCAAGCGGGTCCCGGACCTGCACGGCAAGCCGGCGGCGGAACAGGATTGGTCGGTGCACCTCGGATGAGTGACAGGCAGCTGAGCGACAGGCAGCAGGTCGACAGTCGGCGCGTCGAGATCGAGTACTGCACCCGGTGCCGATGGCTGCCGCGCGCCGCCTGGCTGGCGCAGGAGCTGCTGACGACGTTCGAGTCCGAGCTGACGGAGCTGACGCTGAAGCCGGGCACGGGCGGGGTGTTCGTGGTCCGGGTGAACGACGAGGTGGTGTGGGACCGCCGTGAGCAGGGCTTCCCGGAGCCGACGGCGGTCAAGCGGCTCGTACGCGACCGAGTGGCCCCGGGACGGTCCCTGGGCCACTCGGACGGGCCGGAGTGAGCGTCAGCCCCTGAGCTGCCGGTACGCGGGCAGGGTGAGGAAGTCGACGTAGTCCTCGTCGAGGGCGACCTCCAGGAACAGGTCGTGGGCCTGCTGCCAGTGACCGGCGGCGAAGGCCTCCTCGCCCAGCTCGGCGCGGAGGGCGCCCAGGTCCTCGGCGGCGACCTTCCGGGCCAGCTCCGGGGTCGCCTTCTCGCCGTTCTCGAACTCCACGCCCGCGTTGATCCACTGCCAGACCTGCGAGCGGGAGATCTCGGCGGTGGCCGCGTCCTCCATGAGGTTGAAGATGGCGACCGCGCCCAGACCGCGCAGCCAGGCCTCGATGTACCGGATGCCCACCTGCACGGCGTTGACCAGACCCGGGTACGTGGGCCGCGCGTCCAGCGAGTCGACCGCGATCAGCTCGGCGGCCTCGACGTGGACGTCCTCGCGGAGGCGGTCCTTCTGGTTCGGCCGGTCGCCGAGGACCTTGTCGAAGGACTCCATGGCGATCGGCACCAGGTCGGGGTGGGCGACCCAGGAGCCGTCGAAGCCGTCGCCCGCCTCCCGGTCCTTGTCGGCGCGGACCTTCTCGAAGGCCACCTTGTTGACCTCCGGATCCCGGCGGGACGGGATGAAGGCCGCCATGCCGCCGATCGCGTGCGCGCCGCGCTTGTGGCAGGTGCGCACGAGGAGTTCGGTGTACGCGCGCATGAACGGGGCCGTCATCGTGACCGCGTTGCGGTCCGGGAGGACGAACTTCGAACCGCCGTCACGGAAGTTCTTCACGATGGAGAACAGATAGTCCCAGCGGCCGGCGTTCAGCCCCGAGGCGTGGTCGCGGAGCTCGTAGAGGATCTCCTCCATCTCGTACGCGGCCGTGATCGTCTCGATCAGGACGGTGGCGCGGACGGTGCCCTGCGGGATGCCGACGTGCTCCTGCGCGAAGACGAACACCTCGTTCCACAGGCGGGCTTCCAGGTGCGACTCCGTCTTCGGGAGGTAGAAGTACGGGCCCTTGCCGAGGTCGAGCAGCCGCTGCGCGTTGTGGAAGAAGTACAGGCCGAAGTCGACCAGGGCGCCGGGCACCGGAGTGCCGTCCGCGTCGACCAGGTGCCGCTCGTCGAGGTGCCAGCCGCGCGGGCGCATGACGACCGTCGCGAGCTCCTCGTTCGGCCGCAGGGCGTACGACTTGCCGCTCGCCGCGTCCGTGAAGTCGATGTTCCGGGTGTAGGCGTCGGCCATGCTGACCTGACCCAGGACCACGTTCTCCCAGGTGGGCGCCGAGGCGTCCTCGAAGTCCGCGAGCCAGATCCGCGCCCCCGAGTTGAGGGCGTTGATGGTCATCTTGCGGTCGGTGGGGCCGGTGATCTCGACCCGGCGGTCCTCCAGGGCGGCCGGACAGGGGGCCACCCGCCAGGAGTCGTCGGCGCGGATCGCCGCGGTCTCCGGCAGGAAGTCGAGCGTGGAGGTGCGGGCGATCTCGGCGCGGCGCCGCGCGCGGCGGGCGAGGAGTTCGTCGCGGCGCGGGGTGAACCGCCGGTGCAGCTCGGCCACGAAGGCGAGCGCGGCCTCGGTGAGGATCTCCTCCTGCCGGGGCAGGGGCTCGGCGTCGACGATGGCCAGCGGGGACGGCGCTGGTGCGGACATGAACGTCACTTCCTTCAGCGAGCGTGGCACCGGGTGCCCTGGTAAAAGTGGATACTAGTTTCCTCATCGTGGAAGTTCAATCGTTTGTTGATCTCAGGGCGCCTCCTCCGGGCCGGGGCTGAGCCGGGCCAGATCCCCGGGGGTGTCGATGTCGTACGGCAGGCCCGCGTCACCGCACTCGACGAGGACGACCTCCGCCGCATGCGCCTTCAGATACGCGCGCGCCCCCTGATCGCCTCGCGCGCCCTCCGCCACGCCCGCCCAGTGCGCCGAACCGAACAGGACGGGATGGCCGCGCACCCCGTCGTAGGCCGCCGCGACCAGCGACGTCTCGCCCTCGTACGCGGCGCGCACCCGGGCCGCCGCCTCCGGTCCGATGCCCGGCTGGTCGACGAGCGACACCAGCGCCGCCCGTGCCCCCGTCCCCGCGAGCGAGTCCAGCCCGGCCCGCAGCGAGGACCCCATGCCCTCCTCCCACCCAGGGTTCTCCACCACCACGCACCCGTCGAGCCGCGCCCGCTCCCGTACGGCCCCGGCGGCGGCCCCCAGGACCACGTGCACGCGTGTGCAGCCGGCCGCGCGCAGGACCCCCACCGCGTGCTCCACCAGCGGCCGTCCCCGGTGCGTCAGCAGCGCCTTCGGGCGCCCGCCCAGCCGCCGCCCGCCCCCGGCCGCGAGCACCAGACCGGCGATCTCGTCCCTGTCGTACGTCATGGATCCTGCATACCCCATCCGAGCGACGGCCGACGGATCACGCTGCGCAGCAAGTCGGTGACGCAGCGGACTGGCGCCCATGGCCCGAGGTGGCGTTAACTGGGCGCCCGCACCGTCCGGGGCCCGATCGGCACCCGGCGCGGGAACATGCGCGCGCACAACCGGGTGCGAGGGGGAGGACTGTGTTGCGGAGCGTGGAGCAGAGGCCTGTGACCGGCACCGACAAGGATCCGCGGGTGGTGGAGCTGCGCTCCGCCGTGTCCCGGCTGCGCCGGGAACTCGCCGCGCACCCCGCGGAGTTCCCGGACCGGGACATCGCGGAGGAGGAACTCGCCGCCCTGGACGCCATGGCCGCCGGCGGCGCCCCCGAGATACCGCACCTGCGCCGCTCCCTGCTCCTGATCGCCGGAGCCATCGGCTCGGTCAGCGCCCTGACCCGCGGCCTCGCCCAGGTCCACGAGGCGGTGGACCTGTTCGGCGAGCCTCCACGCCGCTGACCGCCCCCGCACCGGCCGACCGGTCCGGAACCGACCCGGTGGATTCCCGGCGGATTCGGGCCGAACCGCCGGGCGTCGAGCCGTAGACTTCGGCGGTGGCGCCGCCGACGTCGGCTGTCGCGCGCCTCGCGGGGGAGGACAACGCATGCAGGACCTTTCGGACTCCAGGGAGACCGCCGAGCCCGAGGACCCGGACCTCGACTCGTCGACGCCGTCGACGGTTCTGGCGGAGGTGCTCCCCGGGGTCGCCGTCGTCTTCGGGGAGGTCCCGGCGGAACTCCAGCCCGATCTGCTCGACTTCGGGCTCGTGCCGACCGCCGACCGGCAGCGGATCTCCACCGTCCTCGCCTCGATCGGCAACGCGGCGACCGTGGCCGGCAACCTCGGCAACGCCTTCGCCAGTGCGCAGGGGCTCTACAGGATCAGCGCCGCGACACAGGCCCTGCTGCAGTCCGGCGCGACGCTCGCCGTCAAGGACGGCGCGAACCTCGGCACGGTGATGGTTCCGGGCCGCTTCATCGCCCAGGCCCGCTTCATCCCCGTGACCGCGGTGAGCGCGGCGCAGACCGCGGCCGCGGTCGGCCCGGCGCTCGCCATGGTCGCCCTTCAGATGCAGCTGAGCGAGATCACCGGACTGGTCCGGACGAACATCGCGCTGACGGGCCAGGTGCTCACGGCGGTCCGGCACGGGCAGTGGGCCGAGCTGACGGCGCTCGTCACCACCGTCGACCACATGGTCGACCAGGCCCGGGAGATCGGATCGGTCCCGACGTCCCTGTGGGACACCGTCGCGGGCCGGAAGGCGGACCTGCGCAAGCAGCTCGACCTCTACCGGCTGAACGTCGGCAGTCACATCCGGCAGATCCACCAGCTGGACACACCACGCCGCCGTGAGTATCTCGAGACGAACGCCGAGGCGGTCGTCTTCGACGCGAACGCCCTCCTGTCCTCCGTCAAGGCATGGATCGGATACCAGGCGCTGCACGCCGCCCGGGCGAGAGCCGCCGCACCCGACGACCCCGGCGAGGCCCGGCTCGTCGACGCCATCGCGCGCGACGCCCGCGCGGAGCTCGACTCCGCCCTCGCCGAGACGAGCAGCCTCGTCGACTCGCTGACGCGGGAGCTGCGCATCATCGCCGAGCTTCCGGGACGCGACACCCTGCCACTGCCGGGGAAGCGGAAGGACGCGATGGCGGCCCGCCAGACCTCCGCCCGCCTGCTGGAGGCGATCGCGCCGCTTGCCGACGCCCTCCGTCCGCCGGCCCCTCCGCTCGAGGCTCCGGGCGTCGTCTGCGCACCCGGATCACCGGACCTGAAGCCGTACCTCCGCATCCTGCAATGGTTCCTGGAGGACGGAGAGACCCTGCGTGTCCTCGGCTTCCCCGATCAGCTCGACGCCCTCGGTCCCCTGTCCGCGATCTTCAACGGGGCCAAGGACAAGCTGGCGGCAGCCAGGGACAGGGCGACGGCGAAGACGCTGGTCGCCGTCACGGACCGCCGCATCATCACGGCCAGGGCGAACGCATTCCTCGAGCAGGGCGAGACCCGTCCGGACATCCCGGTCGACCGGGTGCGATACATCCGGGCGGCGACCGCACAGGACAAGGGCGGGCGCCCGGCCGTCGACCTCATCACGCGCGACGAGAACATCCGGTGGGTCTTCCCCACCGGCGTCGACACCGCCGAAGTGGACGCGCTCGCCGCCGTGCTCGCCGAGTCGATGACGATCCCGGACGTCGAACGCGACGCGCTGCGCCGCCGCCACGCCTCCCTCGAGGCGGGCGGGAACGGCGAGCGGACGGGCACGGGTCCTACGGAGCCGACACCGGAGGGCTAGTGCCGCGGCAGGCAACGTTTGCCCCGTCGCGACGCCCGGCACGCCCTCTCGCCGCACCGGCCGAAAGCCCAAGTACATCCAGTACGAGGG
>NZ_JBEXXE010000020.1:0-190817 GCF_040630255.1 Streptomyces sp. NPDC005820 | reverse complement strand
CCTGACCATGCCGACCCTCGCCGCCATCGGCATCGGGATCCGGAAGGGGTACGTCTCCACCCGGCCCTTGAGCAGCAGCTTGCCGTTCATCGACAACCCGGCCAGCGAACCGGGCACCGGCACCGAGTCGACGCCGGTGTTGTCGAGCAGCCACGCGGTCGCGGAGTTGCCGCCGGCGTAGACGTGTCCGCCCCAGTTCAGCCAGTACGGTCCGCGGCGTTCCGAGCGGATGCGTCCGCCGACCCGGCCCTCCGACTCCAGCAGGAGCGTGTCCCAGTGCCGCAACCGCCAGCCGGCGGCGAGACCCGCTATGCCACCACCGACGATGACGACGTCCTTCATGGAGAACCTCCTGCACATTTCAATGGGGAAGATCCCGGCTGCCCGTAGAGCCGTCACGACGCCTTGTGCGCGCGTTCGGTACGGCAGCCGAGGGCGGGCCGGGCCCCGGAAAGGTGGGGCCCGTCCTGCCGGTGAGGGTCAGACGACGGCGGGACGGCCGACGGGCTCTGACGGGGAGGACAGCGCGGCGGCCTCGTGCAGGGCCATACCGCGGGTCTCGGGCGCCCAGACGACGGAGACCACGGCGCCGACGACGTTGATGACGGCCGCCGCGATCATGGTGCCGCCGATGCCCCAGCCGGTCAGGGCCATGGGCACGAGGTAGGTGCCGACGGCGGCGCCGATCCGGCTGGCGGACGAGGCCAGGCCGACCGCGGAACCGCGCACCTCGGTCGGGAACAGCTCGTTCGGGTAGACCCACTGCAGGATCTGAGTGCCGCCGATGATGACCGCGTAGGCAGCGAAGAGAACCATGATCACGGCGGCGGGGGCGTCGGGGAAGATGCCGAGCAGCAGCAGGGCCAGGCCCGACCAGACGAAGCTGTGGATGACCAGCGGACGGCGGCCCATGCGGTTGACGCAGAACAACGCGATGACACAGCCGACCAGGAACATGACGGTGATCAGCGCGGATCCCACATTGGCCAGGGAACCTTCGAGGTGGAGCGCGCCGAGGATGGCCGGGCCGAAGGCGTAGACGGCGAACAGCGGCACGATGGAACACGTCCAGAAGACGGAGATGTAGAGCATCCGACCGCCGTAGCCGGACCGCAGGATCGCCTTGAGGTCGACGTTCTCGCGCTCTTCCTCCTCCGACAGGTCGTCGATCGTCGCGTCGGGACCGTAGACCTGCTTGAGAACGGCCTCCGCCTCCTCGACCCGGCCCTTGTTCGCCAGCCAGCGCGGGGACTCGGGCGTGCCGAGGCGCAGCAGCACGATGACCGTGGCGGGCAGCGCGGCGCTCGCGAGCATCCACCGCCAGCCGTCGTCACCGGCGTGGAGAAGCGCCTCACCGACGATGTACGCCACCGCGGCGCCCACGAACCACATGACGACCAGGCCGCCCAGCAGCGGTCCCCGGTAGCGGCGCGGGGTGAACTCGGCCAGCAGCGAGGTGGCGATGGGGTAGTCCGCGCCGACCGCCGTGCCGATCAGCAGCCGCAACACGAACAGCCACACCGGGTCGGTGGCCCAGAACTGCGCGAGGGAGCAGACGATGATGGCGACCAGGTCGATGGTGTAGAGGACCTGCCTGCCGAAGCGGTCGGTGAGCCAGCCGCCCGCGAACGCGCCGAGGAAGATGCCGATGAGCGCGGACGCGCCGATGAGACCCTGGGCGGAGTCGGACAGGTCCAGTCGCGGGGTGATCTGCACCATGGCCACGCCGATGATGCTCAGGACGTAACCGTCGAGGAACGGGCCCCCGGAGGAGTACAGCGCCAGTTTCTTGTGGAAGCGCGACAGGGGCGCGTCATCCACTCGGTTTCCTGCGATTTCGGTCATCACAGCCTCCGGGAGCGGCTCCCGGACCCACCCACGTCAGGGCAGGCCCGGTCCAGGTCGGGTTTGTGAGGGGCGAGGCGAATGCTCGGTTTCTGGGGGACGCCGGCGGCATGACCACCGGGTTGCCTCGAAGTATGTGAAGGCCGCGGCGGCCCAACAATGCCTCCGGTGCGGCGGGGGCCACAGGGGTGTCCGTGAGTCAGAAATTCGGCTACGGTTCCCGCATGGTCGGCCGTCCCCGCAACGTCGTGGTCCTCACCGAGGACGAACGGGCCGCACTCCTGCTGTGGACCCGCAGCCGCACCTGCTCACAGGCCCGGGCGCTGCGCGCGCGGATCGTGCTGGCCTGTGAGGACGAGCCCACCAACACCGCCGTGGCCGAACGCCTCGGCATCTCCCGCGACATGGTCGGCAAGTGGCGCACCCGCTTCCTCGCCGAACGGCTGGCCGGCCTGGACGAGCAGCCCCGTCCCGGACGGCCGCCGGCAGCCGACGACGACACGGTGGCACACGTCCTCGTCCGCACCCTCACCCCGCCACCGCCCGGTGCCACGCGGGGCTGGTCGACGCGTTCCATGGCGGCCGAGACCGGTCTGAGCCAGAGCACGGTGAGCCGGATCTGGCGGACCTACCGCGCCCAGCCGGGGGCGCGCGTCCAGGTCGGCCCGCGCCGGGCATGGTCCCTGCCGGACCGCGCAGAGGAGGCGGTCGGGCTGTTCATCGCCCCACCGGTGTGCGTGCTGGCCGTGACGGCCCGGGCAGGGCGGCCCGGGTCCCTGCGCGGCTCCGGGGCGACCGTCGCCGGTCGGCTGTTCGGGCAGGACGGCGACGCGGCGCACGTGCTGGCAGTGGTCTCGGCCTTCGCAGCTCTGCGGGGCGAGCGGCGCAGGGAGGACGTACCCGGGCTGCACGCGTTCGTGGAACAGGTGAGTTCGGCCGCGGGGTCGGGGATGAGTGTGCACCTGCTGGCATACGGCGCGTCGGGCGCCCCCGACCGGCCGGACACCTCCGGGCGCTGGCACCATGCGCCCGACCCCGAGGCGTGGACCGAGGAGGCCCACCGCTTCCTCGCCGCCGAGGACCGGCTCCTGCGCGAACCGGCGTCCCGTACGCCCCGCCTCCGTGACGCCCTGCTGACCTGGTCGACCACCTGGACGCCGTCCGCGGCCCCCTTCACCCGCGTCGCCCCGCCACGCCCGGCGTACGTCATCCCCGCCATCTGCGGCCCCGGCAACGACTCGAACACCCCGGACGCGCGCACACTCGACCACCCCGACCTGCCGGAAGCGGCGCAGATCACCACCCTCGACACCGCGCCCGGCGCCCCCATCACCTCCGACCCGGTCGTCGGCCTGCTGCGCGAAGCCCTCCTCACCGACGGCTACCGGCCGGGCGACCGTGTACGGGAGGCCCCCCTCGCCCACGACCTCGGCCTGTCCCGGCGGATCGTCCGCGCGGGTCTGCGGGCGCTGGCGGAGGAGGGCATGCTCGATCAGCTCCCCGGCGGTGCGACCGCGATCCCCGATGTCACCGCCAAGGACGTCCTCGACCTCTACGCCCTGCGCGCCAGCCTCGGCGCTCTTCTGATGCGCCGCATCGCCATGCTCGGCCGCGACAACCTCGCCCCGGCCTCGGCCGCCCTGGCGGAGGTCCACGCCGCCGCCCGCGACAACGACCATCTCCGCATTCGAGAAGTCGACCTGCGCTACCAGGACGCCCTCGCCCGCATCGCCGATCTCCCTCAGGCCGCCCATACCTTCGAGCGCCTCACGGCCCGGCTGCGGATGTTCGTCACGGTCCTCGACATGAACTACAGCCAGGCCTGCGACACCATCGCCACCGAGGACGCCGCCGTGCACGACGCGCTGCGCAAGGCGGACGGCAACGAGGCGGCCCGACTGTGGCGGGTGAAGATCGAACGCTGCGTCCGCTACATGATCGCCCAGCTGTCGGAGGACGACGTGGCCCCGTACCTGTGGACCACCCTGGCGGGCAGGCCTCGACTGCGGCCAGGGGTGCCGCGGGGTGGGGCGCACTGACGTGAAGCGCGGGACGGTGCTGCGGCTCGCCGCCCTCGAGGGAGGGATTCCGGGGTGCGCCATCCTCGCCGACCGCCGGGGGCACCCCAGCGGCAGCACGCCGCCGACATGCGTGTGAGCAGCTCGCCCCCTGGCGTGCGGGCACTCGTCTATCGGGAATTGGCTTCCATGACGGCACCTGTGCCACTAGATTTGGTGGCATGACTGCCATCACCTTGCGGATCCCCGACGCCATGGACAAGCCGCTGCGCGATGCCGCAGCAGGCGCGCCGTCGCTGAACGACTACATCCTGCGCGCGGTGCGTCGCCAGATGACGCTCGACGCCGCACGCAAGCTCGCCTCGATCGCGCCCCTCGACCTCGCCGGCGAGGGCGACGCCCTGTGACGATCCGCAAGGGCGAGGTCTGGGATGTCGACACGGGGAAGGGCACGCGCACCGTTCTCGTGGTCAGCCTCGACGGGCTCGCCGAGGCCTACGGCGCTGTTGTCGTCCTGGTGCTCCACGCGCCGGCGCAGCACCCCGACACGGCGATGAGCGTGCATCTGACCACTCCGGTCGACGCCTCCCTCGTCGCCGTCAACCTCCTCCAGCTCTCCGCCCTGCGCTTCGAGACCGGCACGCTGCACGGCAGCATCGGCCCCGAACAGCAGGAACTCGTCGACAACGCGCTCCGTGCCGTCCTCGACCTGTAGGAAGGAAGCCGTCGCGGACGGCGGCCCCTAGTATCCGAGTGGTGCGAGGCCGTCGAAGACGATGGTGAGCATCCGGTCTCGTACACCCTCCTCGAACTGGGCGTGCGCAGAGGCCCGTGATGTCGCAACGAGCAAGGCGTACACCTCGGGCAGTTGGACGTCATCTCGAACGGCGCCGGCGCGTTGGGCACGCTGCAGCAGGCCACCGACGGCTCGACGCAGCCCGTCCGATGCCTGGGCGGCGTCGCCGCCGCTGTCACCACCGGCCTCGAGCAGGGCCTCCGTGATGGCGATCTTGCCCGTCGCGTCGGCGACGAGATGGCTGAAGAAGCCGAAGAACGCTTCGCCCGGGTCCGTGTCGTGCAGCAGCGCTTCGGCCTGCGCGCGCAGGCGATCGAACCGCTGCACGAGAACGGCTTCCAGCAGCGCCCCTTTGGTGGGGAAGTGACGGAAGACCGTGGCGATGCCGACGTCGGCCAAGCGGGCCACCTCCTCGGTGGACGCCGACCGGCCGCCCTTGCCGAAGACCTCTTCGGCGACCTTCAGGATCCGCTCGCGGTTGCTTCGCGCGTCAGCGCGTTGCGGCCGTCTGCCGCCCGTCTCTCCGTTGCTCGGGGTACTCATGGCGCCTTCGCTCGTATGCCGTCGTCCGAAGTCACGACTCCGTATAATCGGAGTCCGCACTTCGGATAGTACTTCGACGCCACAGCAAATCGGCGCAGACGACAGGAGAGTGCCATGGCCCAAGTCCTCAGCCCACGAGAGGTTTTCCTCGCGCTCGTGAACGGCGTCGCAGAGGGCCGCTGGAAGGAACTGCCCGATCTGTACGCGGAGCAGACCCATGTCGTGCACCCCTTCGACCCTCTTCGTGCTGCCGCGCTCCGGACCCGCGACGAACTGCGGGAACATTTCAGACCGACCGGCGCCGGCCCTCGGCTGCACCGTCGGGCGACCAACATCACGATCCATGAGACGGCCGACCCCGAGGTCATCATCGCCGAGTTCGAGTACCAGGGAACGGTCGTAGAGACCGGAGAGCCTTTCGCGCTGCCCGGCATCTTCGTCCTTCGGGTGCGCGACGGTGAGATCATCAGCTCCCGCGACTACTTCGACCATGTCACCGCCGCCCGAGTCCGCGGGCAGTTCGACGCTCTGGTCGCAGCGGTGCGGGAATCGGGAGCAGGTCCTCGTTGAAGAAGCCCTACTGGCAGCCGTATTGGTGGCGGCTGTTGTACCGAGCGGATGGTGCGTCGGAGTGGAGTCCGATGGGTCGCGAGCCGCTCAGCCAGGTCCCGAACGGTGCACTGAAGAACGCATCGCTCGAAGCGTGGGCCCACGCCTTGCTGGCGGAGGCGCCCCACGAGCTCGACGACCTCCGCGGCGAGTTGCTTCTCGAGTGCTACGAGGAGCCCGCCCCCGCCGCCCACACACGGCCGGTCTACTCCCGCCAGGTCCGGCTACCGGGGCCTTCCGTAGCGCGAGACGGGAAATGAGGGGTGACCCCGAGGGCGGACCTGGGGCAACCCCCCATGTGAATCAGGTTGTTCCCCGGATGGGCGGGGTGGGCGTGATCGGCCAGGCTCGTCTGCATGAAGGAGATCAGGAAACACATCACCAGGAGCGCTGCCATGGCGGCCGCTTCCGTTGTCATCCTCGGCTCGGTCGCGCCGGTCAGCGCATCCGCCGAATCCCTCGAACCTCTCCAGTGGAGCAAGTGTGACGGGAGCGGGCAGCGCGACGCCCGGCAGGAGTGCACGACCGTGTTCGTGCCCATGGACTACTCCGACCCCGGCGGCCGGAAGATCGGAATCGCCGTCTCCCGGATCCCGAGCGAGAAGCCCGGCGCCCGCCGAGGGGCGCTGTTGCTGATCCCCGGCGGGCCGGGCGGCTCCAGCCTCGACGAACCGTCGGAGAAGGGGCAGCGGTTACCCAAGGAGGTGCGGGAGGCCTACGACATCATCGGGTTCGCGCCGCGCGGCAACACCCCCTCCGCACCGGTCGACTGCGGCCTCGACCACGCCGACCTCGCCACCTCCAGGCTGCGCCCCTGGCCCGCCGCCGACGGATCCATCACCGAGAACATGACCGCCGGGCGCCGTATGGCGGACGCCTGTACCCACAACGGCGGCGAACCGCTGCGCCACATCAGCACGGCCGACAACGCCCGCGACATCGACCGTATCCGGGCCGCGCTCGGCGAACGGAGGATCTCCGCATGGGGCGTCTCGTACGGCTCGTACATCGGCGCCGTCTACAGCGAGCTGTTCGCGGACCGCACCGACCGCATCGTCCTGGACAGCAACCTGGATCCCACCGGCGACCTCGGCCGCACCCAGATCTCCCGGGCCTGGCTCGCCGGGTTCGAACAGGGCGTCGAGGACGTGTTCCCCGAGTTCGCGAGGTGGGCATCCCGGCCGGGCAACCCCGACCGGGTGGCACCCACACCCGCCAAGCTGCGGTCGGTCTTCCTCGGCCTCGCCGCGCGGCTCGACCGTCAACCCCTGCCCTGGCCGGGCGCCAACCCCGAGGTGCTGAACGGCACCACCCTGCGCCAGAGCATGCTGGACTCCTTCTACGACCCCGACGACTTCCCGAAATTGGCCCAACTGATCCGGGCCGCACGGCAGGGCACCGTACCGCCCGCGCCGCCCGCCCCGCCCGAGTCGCTGATGCAGAACGCGGTCGCGGTCGGTGCCGCGACCATCTGCAACGACAGCGCCTGGCCTACCTCGGCCGCCGTGTACGAGAAGAGCGTTGCCGACAGCAGGGCGAAGTATCCGCTGACCGCGGGAATGCCGAGGAACGCGATGCTCTGCGCCGCCTGGCCCCGCCCCGAGCAGGCGCCGGTGCGGATCACCGACCGGGGGCGGTCGAACATCGTCCTCGTGCAGAACGAGCGTGACGTGGCGACCCCGCTCACCGGTGCCCGTAAACTACGCGCGGCCCTCGGCGACCGTGCCGTCATGGTGACCGTCAACTCCACCGGCCACGACGCCTACCTCGAAAACGGCAACGCGTGCGGCGACGCCACGGTCTCGCGCTTCTTCGCGAAGGGCGAGCGGCCGGACCACGACTTCTACTGCAAGTGACCCGAGCGGATCTGGGGTGACGTCGTTGCGCTTGCCGCAGGTCAGCACGATGGCGAGCGGGGGCCGTGCCCATCTGTGATGGCGTGGTGCCTGGAGCCGTCCGGCCCGGATGCTCCCACGGGTTGACGGTGTGCGCACGTACCGGATTGCGCTCGCGCCGCGGCAGCGGCGGCTTCACGCGTTCCGCAGCACATCCGGCACGATCGGTGGCACGGGTCCGTGGGTGAAGGCGACGGATGCCGCACGGTCCTTCTGGGCTTCCAGCGCCGAGAGCCGTTCGGTGAGTGCGCTGTGGATGACGTCGTAGCCGTCGTAGCCGTCGGCGCCGAGTGCGAGGCGCAGGGGCGGGTTCGGGTGGCGGGTGGTGTCGTAGAGGGCGGCGGCGAGCTTGGCCGGGTCGCCCGTGAAGATGTCGGCGTCGGCGTTCTGCCCGACCTGGCCCGTCGGGCTCCCCGCTGCCGCAAGCCCGTCCCCGGATACGTCCGCTCCGTACGCCGAAGACGGCAGTGTCCGGTTCTCGCCGGTCTGCGATAAATGCCTGGACTGAGGATCTCCCCTGACGGGACAATTCCGACTTCTGAACCTCTGGGAGTGTGATGGGGACCACAGATATGCAAACGCCGAGGCCGGGCAGGAGCGCGGTCGTTCTGGCACTGCGCCACTACGGACGGGAACTGATCCGACTACGACGGCTGGCCCTGCCCGCGCTGCTGCTGCCGGCCGTGGGCAACATCGGCACCCGCTACGTCGCCCCCCTGTTGATCGCCAAGCTGGCGGGGCAGGCAGCCGACGACAGCGGTTTCACTCTCACCTCGGCACTGCCGTACGTGCTGGGCTTCGGAGTGACCCTGCTGCTCGCCGAGGCCGTGTGGCGGGTCGGGCAGCACTGCCTGAACCGCGTGGACGCCCTCGGCATGGAACACCTGTACGTGAGCGGCATGGACGAACTCCTCGCGAAGGACGCGGGATTCTTCCACGACAACTTCGCCGGCTCCCTGACCAAACGGGTGCTGAGCTTCGGCAAGCGCTTCGAGGACTTCGTCGACACGGTGACCTACCGGATCGTGGGCAGTCTCGTCCCTCTGGTGTTCGGTGCCGTGGTGCTGTGGAGCTACGAACCGATGCTCGTCGTCGGCCTTCTCGCGATGATCGCGCTGACCGTGGTGGCCGCGACACCTCTGGTCCGCAGGCGCCAGAGACTCGTCAGCGACCGTGAGGCGGCGCTGGCCCGGGTCTCCGGGCACGTCGCCGACAGCCTCATGAACATGGAGACCATCCGAGCGTTCGCGGCCGAGCGGCGGGAGGCCGACGAACACCGCACCCGTGTCGCGGACTCCCGGCGCCTGACGCTGAGGTCGTGGGACTACGGCAATCTGCGCGTCGACACCCTGATCGCCCCCCTCTCCGTGCTGACCAACGTGCTGGGTCTGTCGGTCGCCATCGCCTTCGGTGGCTCGGGCCAGGGAGTGGAGGAGGTCGTCGTCGCCTTCACCTACTACTCCAACGCGACCCAGATCATGTTCGAGTTCAACCAGATCTACCGGCGTCTGGAAAGCTCGATGACCGAGGCCGCGCAGTTCACGGAGCTGCTGCTGGATCCGCCCATCGTGCTCGACCCGATGGAGCCGGAACCGCTCGCACCACGGGACACCGGCATCCGCTTCGAGGCGGTGACCTTCGCCCACGCGGGTGCGAAGCCGATTTTCCAGGGGCTCGACCTGGACGTGCCCGCAGGCGCACGGATCGGTCTGGTCGGCAGGTCCGGCGGCGGCAAGACCACACTCACCCGGCTGCTGCTGCGGATGTCGGACATCGACGACGGACGCATCCTGATCGGTGGTCAGGACATCAGCCGGCTCCGTCAGACCGACCTGCGCTCACTGATCGCCTACGTCCCGCAGGAACCCGCCATGTTCCACCGCAGCCTACGGGACAACATCGCCTTCGCCCGGCCCGGCGCCACCGACGAGGAGATCCGCGCGGCGGCCGTGGCCGCGCATGTCACGGAGTTCGCCGACCAACTCCCCGACGGCTTCGCCACTCTGGTGGGGGAGCGGGGAGTCAAACTCTCGGGCGGCCAACGCCAGCGCGTGGCCCTCGCCAGGGCCATCCTGCGCGACGCCCCGATCCTGCTGCTCGACGAGGCGACCAGCGCACTGGACTCGGAGAGCGAGATCCTCGTCCAGGACGCCCTGTGGCGGTTGATGGAGGGACGTACGGCCCTGGTGGTCGCCCACCGCCTGAGCACCGTCGCCGACATGGACCGTCTCGTCGTCCTCGACCGCGGCAGCGTCGTCGAGCAGGGCAGCCACGAGGCACTGCTCGCGGCGAACGGTGCCTACGCCAAGCTGTGGCAGCACCAGTCGGGCGGCTTCCTCGGCGAGAGCACCGAGTCGGCCCCGGGACGCCCGGCCCCACTGGCCGGTCCCAGCGGGCTGCCCGGACCGGCCGATCCGGAGCCGGACGGGGACCGCGGAACGCCGTCGCACGCTCGTACGAGCACCGGGTCCTCGTGACCGGGTTTCTTTGGTGAATGCGGGCACCAGCCGATCCTGCGGCTGGGCCGCTGCTTCGAATCCCTGTTTCAGTCGGGGTGAATGAGGCGGCTTTCGTAGGCGAAGACCACGGCCCGTGCGCGGTCGCGCAGTTCGAGCTTTTGAAGGATCCGACCCAGGTGGGACTTCACGGTTGCCTCCGCGGGGTACAGCGTGGCCGCGATCTCCGGGTGAGAAGGCCCTTGGGCCGTGTGTTCTTCAGCAGGAAGCCCGATGCGCCGCATGGACGTCCGTATGCCGGGAGTGGACGGTATCGAGGCGACCCGACGGATCATCCGTGTCCCACCTCAGAGCAGAGTGCTCATCCTCACCACCTTCGACCTCGACGAGTATGCGTTCGCCGGGCCCAGGGGACGATGAACATGTCTGTTCCGACCTCGACATACGCGGGTGACCCGACACATGGCCTACACCGGTACCCTTACCGACGCCGATGCCGCTCTGATCACGAGGACGAGCGAGGAGTGGATGACCGCGGGCAGGTCCACCGAGCGCTGCGACCGCCCCGCGGCGGAGGCCGCGGTGGCTGCCTCCTACTCCGAGGCGGGCCTTGTCCCACCGCGGACCGTCGTATGGATGGACTCGCCGTTGGGCGGCACGCTCGCCGCTCATGCGATCCGCCACGCGGTGCCGGTCGGCGAGCTACGACAGCTCGTCGTCGGTGCGCTGCCGGACGCCGTGCTGGACCGGGTGGAAAGCCGGCTGGTCCAGCAGATCCCGGACCGGCCGGACGAGCCCCACGATGCGACGGACCCTGACAGCACGATCGACCTGGCCGAACTGAAATCGCAGATGTTCCGCGCGTTCTACGGGCTGGACAGGCCGAAAGAACCCCTGTGGGGCCCGCTGTCGGAACAGTTGCAGAGTCGGCTGGAGGCCCGGCTCGGCGGCCCCCTCCACGATCCCTTCGGGGTCGTGGAAGCGGACGAATACCTCGGCGTGGAGCTGTGGAGCGAACTGCTCCAGCGGCTTGGGCCGCTGGAGAAACAGCTCTCAGACGCCCTCGGTGCGAGGGTGGCCGGACATCTGCGCGGCCATCTCCAGCGCCGCCTGCCGGACAGCGTGCGCCGACAACTACGAGCCGAGGTGCGGGACTCCTGGGGTGTGCCGCCCGACCCCGACGCGGTCATGTTCCGGAACAGGTTCGGTGGCTGGCTCGATCCCTGGGGCGGCGCCTACTTCCTCGCGGCCTTCAGCTGTGCCCTCCCGATCGCCGGTCTGGATCCGTCACCACGGCTGGACACGCTCGCCGCTGCCATGCGCGCGGTCGGCTGGTGGTGGCCGATGGAGGAGGCCGTGGTGCTCACCGACCGCCCGACCGAGCTGAGCTTCGACAGGTCGGGCGGGCTCCTGCTGGTGGAATACGCCGATGGCTACCGGGTGGCGGTCGGTCGCGGGTCGCCGGCGCGGAGAGCCTGAGCCGGTGCTGGACGAGAGGGCTCAAAGAATCAAGTGTCTCCGCGTGGTGCGGCGCCGAACGGCTGGGCGGGCGGCGTACACGGAGGTCAGTCGTCGATCCCCCGCAGCGCCTCGTCGTCCAGGCTGGCCGCCAGCCACTGTTCCACGGCGGTGATGTGCACGGTTGCCGCGGAGACGGCCAGCAGAGCGTCACGTGTCCGCAGGGCGCGGAGGATCTCCTCGTGGTCGTCGTGGGCGTTGTCCAGGGCATGCCGGGTCCGGCTGCCGCGGATGATGCGCACGCGCTGGGTGCGGGTGGAGAGCACGCACAGCAGCATGGACAGCACGGGGTTGCCGACGACGTCGGCGATCCGGAGGTGGAAGGCGATGTCGTGGGCGACGAACTCCTCGACGGTGGCGGCGGAGCGGCACTCGTCGAGGAGGTGGCGCAGTTCCCGCAGGTCGTCCGGGGTCAGCAGGGCGGCGGCCAGACCGGTGGCCTGCGGTTCGAGGAGTCTGCGTACCTGGAGGAGTTGCAGGGCGGTCCGGCCCTGGGAGACGTCGGCGGCGAAGGAGAGCGATTCGAGCAGCAGGTGGGGTTCCAGGCTGGAGACGTAGGTGCCGTCGCCCTGCCGGGTGATGAGGATCCGCATGGCGGTCAGGGCCCGGACGGCCTCGCGCAGAGAGCTGCGGGACAGGCCGAGTTGTCCGGCGAGGATCTCCTCCTTGGGGAGGCGGGAGCCGGGTGCGAGCTCGCCGGAGACGATCATCGCCTTGATCTTGTCGATGGCCTCGTCGGTCAGTGCCACGAGCGTGCCTCTTCCGTGCCGGGTGTGTGCGGAAACCGAGCTCCGCCCGCTCCGAGTCATGGGCGGGCGGAGCCGTTCGTGGGGCGCGGTTACTCCTGCTTCTCGCCGGAGGCGAAGCGGGAGATGATCAGGGCGACGATGATGATCGCGCCGTTGAGGAACTGGTTCCACAGCGGCGGTACGCCCGCCAGCGTCATGACGTTGACGACGAGCTGGAGGGTGAGGACACCGGTGAGGGCGCCGAACACCGAGCCCTTGCCGCCGTTGAGGCTCACCCCTCCGATGACGGTCGCGGCGAAGACCTGGAAGATCCAGCCGCTGCCCTGGGTCGCGGAGATGGAGCCGTAGTGGCCGCTGTAGAGGATGCCGGCGAACGCGGCGAGGGTGCTGCCGATGATGAGGACGATCCACACGATCCGGTCGACGCGGATGCCGGCGGTGCGGGCCGCCTCCGCGTTGCCGCCGATCGCGTACAGGGCCCGCCCGTGCCGCAGCCAGGCCAGCGCGCTGCCACCGATCGCGAAGAGTACCGCGCACACCCAGATGGCGGCGGGCACGCCCAGCCAGGACGCCTTGCCGAGGTAGGTGAAGGAGGAGGGCAGTTCGACGATGGACTGGCCCTCGGAGAGGGCGACCTGAAGGCCGCGCAGCATGGTCAGGGCGCCGAGGGTGACGATGAAGCCGTTCAGGCGCAGCTTGAGGATGAGGAAGCCGTTGACGGCGCCGATCACCGCGCCGACCAGCAGGCACAGCGGGACGGCCGTCCACTCGGGGAGCAGTCCGAGGCCGTTGAACCGGCCGCCGCTGGTGGGCAGGACCAGCCAGACGGCGATGACGGGGGCCACGCCGATGGTGGATTCCAGGGAGAGGTCCATCCGCCCGCAGATCAGGATGAACGTCGTGGCGAGGACGAGCAGGCTCAGCTCGGTGGACTGCTGGGCGACGCCGATGAGGTTGTCGGCGGTGAGGAAGGCCGGCGAGACGATGAACCCGATCACCATCAGCACGAGGATGGCGGGGACCAGGGACAGTTCACGGAAGCGGCCGAGGTCGATCCGGCCGCCGCGTCGGGCGGTGTCCGCGGCGGCCGGCTCCGCCGCGCTCGCTGCGGGTTCGGGGAGATCTGTGGTGGCGGACATGACTACCTTCCGTGCTCGTCGGTGCCGGACGCGGGGGATACGGTGCGGGAGCCGGCGACCCCTTCGATGGCCGCCACGACGGCCTCGTCCCTCCAGCCGCGCTCGAACTCGGCGACCACCCGGCCGTGGAACATGACGACGACCCGGTCGCACACCTTGAGGTCGTCCAGTTCGTCGGAGACGATCAGCGCCGCCTTGCCGCCGTCGGCGACCTGCCGGATCCTGCCGAGCAGGAACTCCTTGGACTTGACGTCCACGCCGTTGGTGGGCCGGATGGCCACCAGGACGTCGGGGTCGGTGGCGAGGGCGCGGGCGATGACGACCTTCTGCTGGTTGCCGCCGGAGAGGGCGGAGACCGGGGTGGCCGCTCCCGGAGTCTTGATGTCGAGGTCCTGGATCATGCGTCGGGCGAAGACCCTGGTCCGGGAGGGCAGCACCGTGCCGTACGGGCCGAGTTGGTCGGTGACGGTGAGCGTCGCGTTCTCGGCCACGCTGCGGTTGTTGACCAGGCCCTGGAGGTGGCGGTCCTCGGGGACCAGGCCGACTCCTGCGGTGAGGGCGGACGGCACGCTTCCGGTGCGTATGTTCCTGCCGCGCACCGAGATCCGGCCGGCACCGGCGCGGTGCAGACCGGCGACGGCCTCGCCCACCTGGACATTGCCGCTGGCCGCGGCACCGGCGAGCCCGACCACCTCGCCCTCGCGGACCGAGAGGGACAGGTCCTCGCAGGCCCCGGGCAGGGTCAGACCGTCGACCGTCAGCAGCTCACCGGCGTCCTTGCGCAGGATGGGGTTCCCACCGGCCACGGTGGTTGCCACCGAGGCGGACTCACCGGTCATGGCTTCCACCAGTGCCTGGTGACCGAGGTCGGCCACGGGCGCGGTGAGGATGTGGGCCGCGTCGCGGTAGACCGTGACCGTGCTGCAGAGGTCGTACACCTCTTGCAGGTGGTGGGAGATGAAGAGGAAGGCGACGCCCTGGTCCTGTAGGTCGCGGAGCTTGTCGAAGAGGCGGCCGATGCCGCGGGCGTCGAGCTTGGCGGTCGGCTCGTCGAGGATGATGAAGCGGGCGCCGAAGGACAGCGCCCGGGCGATCTCCACGAACTGCCGTTGCTCGACGGTGAGGGCCTTCGCCCGCGCGGCGGGGTCGACGGCCACGCCGTACTCGCCGAGCAGCTCCTCGGCGCGCAGCCGCAGCTGCTTCCAGCGGATGGGCTGGACGGCGCCGGCGCTCTGCCGGTTGAGGAAGAGGTTCTCGGCGACGGTCAGTTCACCGATGATCGTGGAGCGCTGGTAGACGCAGGCGACGCGGGAGCGCCAGGCGTCGATGTCGCCGGGGGCGGGCGCCGGCTCGCCGGAGAAGTGCAGGGATCCGGTGTCGGGCTGCTGGAGGCCGGTGAGGATGGACACGAGCGTCGATTTGCCGGCGCCGTTGCGTCCCACCAGGGCGTGCGACTCACCCGAGGCGATGCTGATCCGTGCGTCGCGCAGGGCGACGGTGGCGCCGAACCGTTTGCTGATGCCGGTCGCCTCGGCCACCGGGGCCGGGTGCCCGGGGCCGGCCACCGGGGCGGTCGCGGTGTCCGCCATGGTCAATACCGTCCTTTGACGTCGGATGCGGGGGAGCGGGGAGGGCGCGGCGGGGAGGGAGGCGTGCGCCGGTCCCTGCCCACCGCGGGCGTGGGCGGCCGACGGTCAGCCGATGTTGTTGCCCCAGAGGTTCTTGTCCTCCACGTTGTCCTTGGTCACCAGCGGGGCGGGCAGCTGGTCCTCCAGGCCGTTGGGGATCTTGATGATGGTGGAGTCGTGGTCCGTCGGCCCGGCCTTGAAGGTCTTGCCGTCCACCGCGGCCTGGGCGTAGTACAGCGCGTACTTGGCGTAGAGGTCGGCGGGCTGGGAGACGGTGGCGTCGATCTGGCCCTTGCGGATGGCGTCGAACTCCTGCGGGATGCCGTCGTTGGAGATGATCGCGATGTGGCCCTTCTGGCCGGCCGGCTTGAGCAGGCCCTTCTGCTGGAGCAGGGCCAGGGTGGGCTGGAGGAAGACGCCGCCGGCCTGCATGTAGATGCCGTTGAGGTCCGGGTTCTGGGCCAGCAGCGACTGGAGCTTGGCGGAGGCCACGTCGCCCTTCCAGTCGGTCGGCAGCTCGAAGACCTTGATCTTCGGGAACTTGGTCTTCATGCACTCGGCGAACGCCTCGGAGCGGTCGCGTCCGTTGATGGAGTCCAGGGCGCCCTGGAGCTCGGCGACCTTGCCCTCGCCGTTCAACTGCTTGCCGAGGAACTCGCAGGCCTTGGTGCCGTACGCCCGGTTGTCGGCGCGGACCACCATGTAGACGTCGCCCTTGTCCGGCCGGGTGTCGACGCTGACCACGGGGATCTTCGCCGCCGACAGGGTGTCCAGGGTGGAGGCGATGGCACCGGTGTCCTGGGGCGCCATGACGACGGCCTTGGCCCCGGTGTTCTGGAACACCTGTACGTTGGCGACCAGTTTGGTGACGTCGTTCTGGGAGTTGCTCAGCGGCAGGGTGTTGACGCCGTCGGACTTGATGTCCTTCTTGAGGTACTGGGCGTAGGAGTTCCAGAAGTCGGAGTCGGAACGTGGCAGGTCGATGCCGATGGCGGACTTGCTGCCACCGGCCGCGGTCGATGCCGAGCTGTCGCGGTTGCACGCGGTGGCGAGGGACAGCACCGCGAGGACAGCGGTGGCTGCCGCGGCGGTGGAGCGGATGCGAGCGGGCTTCATGGCCGTGTTCTCTCCTTAGCCGGGATGGGGAGCCCCAGGGCGACGGTGGTGGTGGCGTGCTCGTCTGCCGGGAAGGGGTGAGCACGTCGGCCGGGCAGGCGCTGGTCCGGCACAGAGCATTGCGGACCGCGCCCGACGAGTACGGAAAGTGAGGGTCAGCCGGTGGCCGAGGTGACGGAGGCGGGCGGCCGCATCTTGTAGGCCGAAAGCAGGCGCCGGAAATATCCGAAGTATTCCTCCGATGTATCTCGGACGTCGAGGACGTTACGACGGCGTTGCCGAGCTTGACAAGACTCCGGTCCTCCGGAATTTCGGTACGCCGCGCCCGGGGCGACCCCGGAGCCGCGGTCAGAGGCCGCACCCTTCTGCGTGACAAGAGTTGACCTGCACTTTTTCCGCTCCATGGGTGGAGGGACGGGGATGCTTGCCGGCTCACGATTCGGCAACGGGGCGGCCGTGTCCCTCGCCCGGTGATGCCCGGTGATGCCCCGTGGCGCGGGAAGACGGGCCGTGCTCGTCGCCTCTCGTCGTGGCGCGCCGGGGTTTGACCGTTCTCCGTATTCATCGGAGGGTGGCAGGGGTGTCATCCCCTCCCGTCTGGGGAAATACCGGTCACGAAGCGCGCGGCGGCTGTTGGGCAACTCGGAGCCCGCAGATACATCCGATCTATGTGTTGTCAGCCGCGCTTCTTGGGCCTACAGTCGCGATGCCGACATTCATCCGATGACTCTTCCTTCTCGGTGACAGCTGAGGCACAGCCCATCGACGCCGCCCTGCGGCCGATTCCAGAACGAACGCCCCACCTCGGCAAGGGAGTTGCCCAGTGAAACTGCTACGAGTCGGTGCACCCGGTCAGGAGCGGCCCGCTGTCCGTACCGACGACGGCCGGCTGCTTGACCTGTCCTCGGTGGCCTCCGACATCGACGGTGCCTTCCTCGCCTCGGACGGTGTCGAGCGGGCCCGGGCCGCGGTCGCGCAGGGCACGCTGCCCGAACTGGACGCGGAAGGTCTGCGGATCGGCGCACCGGTCGCCCGCCCCGGCAAAATCGTCTGCGTCGGCCTGAACTATCGCGACCACGCGGCTGAGACGGGTGCGCCGATCCCCGCCCGTCCGGTGGTGTTCATGAAGGATCCGGGCACGGTGGTGGGTCCGTACGACGAGGTGCTGATTCCCCGAGGCTCGGTGAAGACGGACTGGGAGGTCGAACTGGCCGTCGTCATCGGCCGCCGGGCGCGTTACCTCGACGGGCCGGCCGCCGCGCGGGCGGTGATCACGGGCTACGCGGTCAGCCACGACGTCTCGGAGCGCGAGTTCCAGCTGGAGTACTCGCCGCAGTGGGACCTGGGCAAGTCCTGCGAGACCTTCAACCCCCTCGGTCCCTGGCTGGTCACCGCCGACGAGGCCGGCGACCCCCAGAACCTCGGACTGCACCTGAGTGTCAACGGTGTGAAGCGGCAGGACAGCCACACCGGCGACATGATCTTCCCGGTCGATCACCTCGTGTCGTACCTGAGCCAGTACATGGTCCTGGAGCCCGGGGACGTGATCAACACCGGTACGCCCGCGGGCGTCGCCCTGGGCCTGCCCGGCACCCCCTTCCTGCGTGCCGGTGACACCGTCGAGCTGTCCGTGGACGGGCTGGGCGACCAGCGCCAGATCTTCGGCCAAGCGTGAAAGGCACCCCGTGACTGCAACCTCCGCCCGGATCGTCGCGGTGGACACCTGTGACGTCCGTTTCCCGACCTCACGGGAGCTGGACGGCTCGGACGCGATGAACCCGGACCCCGACTACTCCGCCGCCTACGTGGTGCTGCGCACCGACGCGGGTGACGGGCTGGAAGGCCACGGCTTCACCTTCACCATCGGACGCGGCAACGATGTCCAGGTCGCCGCGATCGACGCACTGCGCCACCACGTGGTGGGACGTTCCGTGGCGGAGCTGTGCGCCGACCCGGGCTCGCTCAGCCGGGACCTGACCGGGGACAGCCAGCTGCGCTGGCTGGGCCCGGAGAAGGGCGTGATGCACATGGCGATCGGCGCCGTCGTGAACGCCGTGTGGGACCTCGCGGCCAAGCGGGAGGGCAAGCCGCTGTGGCAGCTGCTCGCCCACGCCTCACCGGAGTGGCTGGTCTCCCAGGTCGACTTCCGCTACATCGCCGACGCCCTCACCCCCGCCGACGCCCTCGCCCTTCTGCGCGAGGGCCGTACGGGCCTCGCGCAGCGGGAGACGGTCCTGCGGGAGCGCGGCTACCCCGGCTACACCACGTCCCCGGGCTGGCTCGGCTACTCCGACGACAAGCTCACCCGGCTGGCCAAGCAGGCCGTCGCCGACGGCTTCACCCAGATCAAGCTCAAGGTCGGTGCCGACCTCGACGACGACATCCGACGGCTGCGCACCGCCCGTACGGCCGTGGGCGAGGGCATCCGGATCGCCATCGACGCCAACCAGCGCTGGAACGTCGACGAGGCGATCGAGTGGACCAACGCCCTCGCGGAGTTCGCCCCGTACTGGATCGAGGAACCCACCAGCCCCGACGACGTTCTCGGCCACGCGACCGTACGCCGGGCGGTGGCGCCGGTGAAGGTCGCCACCGGCGAACACGTGCAGAACCGCATCGTCTTCAAGCAGCTCCTGCAGGCCGACGCCCTCGACGTCCTCCAGATCGACGCCGCCCGGGTCGGCGGGGTCAACGAGAACCTCGCGATCCTGCTCCTCGCCGCCAAGTTCGGGGTGCCGGTGTGCCCGCACGCCGGCGGAGTCGGGCTGTGCGAACTGGTGCAGCACCTGTCGATGTTCGACTACCTGGCGCTCTCCGGCACCACCGAGGACCGGGTCATCGAGTACGTCGACCATCTGCACGACCATTTCGTGGACCCGGTGGTGATCCGCGACGGGCACTACGTCACACCGCTCGCGCCGGGCTTCTCCTCGACCATGCGGGCGGAGTCCATCGCCGAGTTCCGCTTCCCGGACGGAGCGTTCTGGGTCGCCGACCGCGCCGCACAGGAGGCCGTGACGTGATGGGTGCGTCCGGTCTCAAGGCCCTGGTCACCGGTGGCGCGTCCGGTATCGGACTGGCCGCCGCCCGCGCGCTGGCCACGCAGGGCGCGGCCGTCGCCGTGCTCGACCTCGACCCGGACGGCGTGCCCGAGCCGCTACTCACCGTCAAGGCCGACGTCGGCGACGACGCCTCGGTGCGTGCCGCCGTGGAAGCCGCCGCCCAGCAGCTCGGCGGCATCGACATTCTCGTCAACAACGCCGGCATCGGCGCCATCGGTACCGTCGAGGACAACTCCGACGAGCAGTGGCAGCGCGTTCTGGACGTCAACGTCGTCGGCATGGTCCGCACCACCCGGGCGGCCCTGCCCCACCTGCGCCGGTCCGCGCACGCGTCCGTCGTCAACACCTGCTCCATCGCGGCCACCGCAGGACTCCCGCAGCGCGCGCTGTACTCCGCCAGCAAAGGCGCCGTCCTGTCGCTGACCCTGGCCATGGCCGCCGACCACGTCCGTGAGGGCATCCGCGTCAACTGCGTCAACCCCGGCACCGCCGACACGCCCTGGGTGGCCCGGCTGCTGGACGCCGCGGAAGATCCCGAGGCCGAGCGCGCCGCCCTGAACGCCCGCCAGCCGCTGGGCCGGCTGGTCACCGCCGACGAGGTGGCGGCCGCCATCGTCTACCTCGCGAGCCCCGCCGCGGCATCCGTCACCGGCACCGCGCTCGCCGTGGACGGCGGCATGCAGGGACTCCGGCTGCGACCGGACGCCAAGCCGTGAGGACGACGACGCTGGGCGCGGGCGCGGGCACGGTCGCGTCGAGGTCACACAACTGGCACGTTCTCGCCGTGCGAACGGCCCGTCGCCCGGGCCACCAGCGCACTTTCTGCGACGGCGGTCGCGACGAAGTCGTCGAGCGTACCGACGCCGGCCATGACGGCGCCGAGCCGCCGGATGTCGGACCCCGGGTCGCTGTGGTCCTCGTTCCACCGCGCACCCGGACGACATCTGCACGACGTGCCGGATGGACACGCCGTCGTACGCGGAGCCGGGGGCCGCACCAAGAAGGCGGCTGGGTCGCCGTCATGACGGACCGTCACGTGTTCACCGGATTTCGCTACGAGTCCATGCGCGCGACCCTCGGAATCCGGCGCGTCGGCAGTACAGCGAAAGCGCCACGCTCTGTCCTCACCGCGGAGATCCGGGCCCCGGACGGGTGAGCCGGGGTGGCGGTGGCGTGCGGTACAGGGCGGGATTCGCGCCGCTTGGGGTGCGAGTCGGGCGTCCTATCAGGGTGTCCGATGCTGCTGATCACGGGCAGGTACCAGGTCATCGGGGGCCGGTCGGAAGGGGATACCGGTGCACTTCACCCTCGACGGGCCCGCCGAGTGGGAGCTGGTGGTTCCCGGGCCGCACACGGTCAGGAGACGCACTTCCAGCGCGGCGGCCCCGAGGTGAGCCGGCCACTGAAGTTCGCGCGCCAGGCCCGCGACGAACTGGTGCGGTGGATCGGGTTCACCGGCGCGGCCCAGGACAAGCGCTGCATCGCCTTGGCCGGCGAGGGCACACCCCGGCACGAGCGGCAGCGTGATCGTCGTCGCCGCACCACTGGTGCAGACGACCCTCAACCACGGTGAAGATGCCCCACCCGCCCGAGGACCTGGCCTTCCACGAGGGCTGAGCGAGGGACCCCGGCCAGGGCCGGGGCGCAGCCGCGTAGGTAGCTCTCCCAACGCCTCACGGCGCGATGAGTAGGCGTACTCATGCCGCCGATCCGCGACCCGTCCGAGGATGGTGACACCCCAGACACCAGGAGCCGACAATGTCCCCACTCCACTCGTTCGCCGGCCCGTCGTCGGACGCACCACCGGTCACCGGCTGGACGGGCGCTCGCCGCGCAGGCAGTCGGCTGCCCGCCGTCCTCGTGGCCGTCGTCGGTGTCGCGCTGATGGCGTCGGCGTGGGGCGCCAAGGACCCCACCACCTGGGTGCTGGAGACGGTGTGGGTGATGGTGGGTCTGCCGCTGACGCTCCTGCTGCGCAAGCGGTTCCCGCTCAGCGAACTGCTGTGCTGCCTGCTGGCCGTGCACGCCTTGGTCCTCGTCGTGGGCGGGCACTACACGTATGCGGAGGTGCCCGCAGGTGAGTGGGTGCGCGACTGGTTGGGACTGGAGCGCAACCCCTACGACCGCTTCGGTCACCTCATGCAGGGATTCGTCCCGGCGATCCTGGTGCGGGAACTCCTCATCCGCACCTCACCCTTGCGCGGCAGCCGTTGGCTCGCCCCGCTGACTGTCTGCGCCTGCCTCGCCTTCAGCGCGGTCTTCGAGATGCTGGAGTGGGCGGCGGCCGTGACGGGAGGACAGGCGGCCGACGCGTTCCTCGCCACTCAGGGCGACGTGTGGGACACCCAGTGGGACATGTTCTGCGCACTGATCGGCGCCACGTGCTCGCTGCTGCTCCTCAGCCGTGTACACGACGGCAGCCTCACCCGCCTTGAGCGTACGACCTTGAATCCGGCCGGTTCCTCATCGTCCTGAGGGTCAGGTCCTGGGCTTGAGCGTGCTGCCGGGCAGGAGTCTGCCATCCTCGTCCAGATCGTTCAGCACGGCGGAGAGGCCGACGCGCAGCATCTTCCGCCGGACGTGCCCCAGGATCTGGGTCATCAGGAGCCGACCCGCACCGGTGAAGCCCGTGTGGTCGTAGGTGAAGCGCGTTCCCGTGCCATGAGCTTCGACGCGGTAGGCCACCTCGGTGGTCTCACCGCCGCCGTGGTCGGTCCACGAGTAGCGCAGCAGCCGGGGCTCGTCCACCTCCAGTACGACGCAGTCGACGATGCCGCTCCACCCGGGCTTGGGCCTGGCGATGAACCGGAACCGGGCACCGACGGTGGTGGTGAACCCTTCCGGGCGTGCCCCGGCCCCGGTGGCGGTCCATAACGGTATGAGCCGGGGGTCGGTGACGGCGTGCCAGACCTTGAACCGCAGATCGCGGCAACTGCCCTGCTCGGACTGTGGTCCATCCAGTTCCGAAGCCTTGGGAAACATCTGGACGGAGACCGCACCCCGACACAGATTCACGAGGCGGTGACCGCAGACGTCCGCCGCGCGGCCAAGCTCATCGAAACCGGCCTGACCTCATAGCGGCCGCGCGAGCCCAGAGACCGGTGGCCGGATTCCCGTGGCGTTCCTGACGTTCTCTCGTGTGCCTTCGTGCTCTTTCGTGTTCCTCCGCTCCTTTCCTCCGCTCCTTGGGCCCGCAGACTGCGGGAAGGGAGATGGAAACAGGATCGCCGTCCCCGGGCTGGACTGGTCACAGAACCAGGCATGGTGTCAGACTTTTCAGTCCTGGGCCTTCCAGCAGGCCGGCGTGAAGAGTCTCGCGCCCGGCCTCCAGCCGCCCACCCCCCCCATGTGCCGGAGCCGGTGCTCGGCACATGGGGTAAGCCTTGTCGGACGTTGACCGGTCTCATCCGGCGTTGATCACCACCGCCTTCACCTGCGTCCAGTCCTCCAGGTAGTCGGGGCCCATGGAGCGGCCGAAGCCGCTGTGCTTGTAGCCGCCGAAGGGTGTGCCGATCGACCCGTTCGGTCCGCCGTCGCCGACCGTGTTGACGGCGACCTGACCGGCCTGGACCCGCCGGGCCAGGCGGACGGCGCGGCCGATGTCCTGGGTCCACACAGTGGCGGTCAGGCCGTATCGGGTGCCGTTGGCGATGGCGACGGCCTCCTCCTCGTCCTCGTAGGTCAGCACGGACAGCACCGGACCGAAGATCTCCTCCTGGGCGATGCGCATCCCGGGGCTGACCCGGTCGAAGAGGGTCGGCTCGACGAAGTACCCGCCGTCGTACGGCTCACCGGTCAACTTCCCACCGCCCACGACCACTTCGGCGCCCTCCTCCCGCCCGACGGCCAGGTAGTCCAGCACCCGCTTCTCCTGCCGGGCGTTGATCAGCGGTCCCATGTCGACGGCCTGGTCCCACAGTCCGACGCGCACGGCACGGAAGGACTCCGCGACCTCCGCCACCAGCCGGTCGTGGAGCGAGGAGTGCACGAGGACGCGCGAGCCGGCCGCGCAGACCTGGCCGCTGTTCATGACGATGCTGCGGACGATCGCCGGGACGGCCTTGGTGAGATCGGCGTCGGGCAGCACGATCTGCGGCGACTTCCCGCCCAACTCCAGTTGCAGCGGTATGAGGTTGCGGGCGCAGGCCTCCATCACGGCGGTGCCGGTGGCGGGGGAGCCGGTGAAGCTCATCTTGCGGATGCCGGGGTGCTCGGGCAGGGCGGCGCCCGCCTCGGAGCCGTATCCGGTGACGACGTTGAGGACGCCGGGCGGGATGCCCGCCTCCTGCGCCAGCCGGCACAGGTAGAGGGCGGTGAGCGGGGCGTCCTCGGCGGGCTTGAGGACGACGGTGTTGCCGGCGGCGATCGGGGCGGCGGTGTTGAACACGGTCATCGGGCCCGGCGCGTTCCACGGGATGATCGCGCCGATCACGCCGTACGGCTCGCGCAGCGTCAGTCCCAGGACGTCCGGCGAGCGGGTGGGCAGGGTGTCGCCGAAGACCTTGTCGGCCTTGCCGGCGAGGTAGGTCAGCCGGGCGGCGATGGGGGAGGGGCCGACGGGGTGGCCGACCTCGATCGCTTCCAGCCGGTTGATGTCGTCGTCGTGTTCGCGCACCAACTCGGCCCAGCGGTAAAGGAGTTCGCCGCGAGTGGCGGGGCTGGTGTCGCGCCAGGCGGGCAGAGCGGCCTCGGCGGCGCGTACGGCGTCGTCGATGTCCTCGGCGGTGCCGCGCGGGACGCGGGCGATCAACGCGCCGGTGGCCGGGTTCACGACGTCGATGGTGGCCTGGGAACGGGCGGGGACCCACTCGCCGCCGACGAGGTGCGTGGCGTCGGGAAGCAGCTCGGCGACGTCGAGCGGGGCGGGGGCGGTGGTGGTCATCGTGCTCCTTGTGAGCGTAGTGATGCGGGAGGAGACGGGGAGAGGGGGCGTCGTGCGGTCAGGCGGCCGTCGGCCGTCCGCCGGTCAGGGCCGTGCCCGCCAGGAGTTCGTCGCGTCGGTGACAGGCCACGGCGACGCCGTCACGGTCGACGAGTTCGGGCCGGGAGGTCCAGCAGTCCTCCTGCGCGAACGGGCAGCGGGGAGCGAAGGCGCAGCCCTGACCGGTACGGCCCGACGCCGGGGCGGAGGCCGGGGCGTGCCGCCGCTCGGCCCTGCGCCGGCGCTGGACCACCGGATCCGGGACCGGTGCCGCGGCGAGCAGCGCCCTGGTGTACGGGTGGACCGGAGAGCCGGCCACCAGGGCCGCAGGACCGCTCTCGACCACACGCCCGGCATACAGCACGACGATGGAGTCGCTGAGGTAGCGCACCACGGCCAGGTCGTGCGAGATGAACAGGTAACTCAGGCCACGGGTCTGCTTGAGGCGGGCGAGCAGGTTGAGGACCTGGGCCTGCACCGACAGATCCAGCGCGCTGACGGCCTCGTCGCACACGACGAAGTCGGGCTCCATCACCAACGCCCTCGCGATGGCGATGCGTTGGCGCTGCCCGCCGGAGAAGGCCCCCGGATGGCGGCGGGCCGCGCCGGGCGGCAGCCCGACGTCGTCGAGGGCGCGCAGGATCCGCTGCTTGATCTCGTCCGCGGGCAGGGCGAGGTTGTACCGCAGGGCCTCGGCGAGGGTGTCGCCCACGGTGTGGGCCGGGTTCATGGACCCGTACGGGTCCTGGAAGACCACCTGCATCCGGCGGGCGAGCATACGGCGGTCCGCGCGGGAGCTGTGCGTGATGTCGGTTCCGTCGAACTTCACCGTGCCGCCGGTCGCGGGCACGAGCCCGAGCACCGCCGAGCCGATGGTCGACTTGCCGGATCCGGACTCGCCCACCAGGCCGACGGTCTCGCCGCGGCCCACCGTCAGGTCGACGCCCCGGGCGGCGTGGACGTCGCCGCCGCGGCGGCGCGAGCGGTGGTAGGAGACGGTCAGGCCGCGCACCTCCAACAGGGAGTCACTCATGGGCTGCTCCTCCGATCGGTTCGAGCGGCCGTAGGCACCGCGTGGACCGCTCCAGCTCGGTCAGATGGGAGATGACCACGGGTTTCGTCCTGCACTCCTCGGTCACGCGCGGACAGCGGTTCTGGAAGTGACAGCCGACCGGCCACTTCGACGGCGTGGGTACGGCGCCCTCGACGGCGGGCAGCGGCTCGCCCGGCACGGCGTGGTGCGGGTCGGACTTCAGCAGCCCGGCCGTGTAGGGGTGGGCCGGCGCGGTGACCAGGTCGGTCACCTCGGCCTCCTCGACGACCTCGCCGGCGTACATCACGACGGCCCGGTCGCACAGGTCGGCCAGGACGCCCCAGTCGTGGGTGATGAGGATGACGGCGGTGCCGCCGGCCTGGAGCTCCCGCAGCAGATCGAGGATCTCCGCCTGCACGGTGACGTCGAGAGCGGTCGTCGGCTCGTCGGCGATCACCAGGGCCGGGTCACCGGCCAACGCGGCCGCGATGCCCACCCGTTGGGCCATGCCACCGGACAGCTGGTGGGGGTAGCTGCCCGCGACCCGGGCCGGATCCGGCAGCCGTACCCTCTCGAACAGCTCCAGCACCCGCTGCCGCGCCTCCTTGCGGGAGCAGCCGGTGTGGACGCGGACGGCTTCCGCGACCTGGGCTCCGGCGGTGAAGGACGGGTCGAGGCCGGCGATGGGGTCCTGGGAGATCCATCCGATACGACGGCCCCGCACCCGGCGCAGGGTCGCCGCGTCGGCGCGGGCGAGGTCCGTGCCCTCGAAGGCGATACGGCCCGCCGAGATCTCGCCGCCCGCCGGGAGCATCCCGAGCACGGAGGTCGCGGTGATCGTCTTGCCGCAGCCGGTCTCGCCGACGATGCCCAGCACCTCACCGGAGCGCAGGTCGAAGGAGACCTCGCGGATGACGTCGGTCGGAACGCCCTCGACGGGCAGCGTCACGGTCAGGCCGCGCACCGACAACAGCGCGTCGGCGACGGGCTCTTCGACCTCCCGGGCCCTGCGGACGGCGGGGACCTTCGCCGGCGCGGCCGCCTTGGCGCGGCGGCGGGACGGAGGCCTGTCGGCCGGCGGCGCGTACCGTTCGGCCAGCGTGTCGCGCAGGCCGTCGGCGATCAGGCCCAGCGCCAGGATGAAGCTGATGATCATGAAGCCGGAGGGCACCAGGAGCCACGGATCGGTGCCGAGGTTCTTCGAGGCCTCGGCGACCATGCTGCCCCAGCTCGCCTCGGTGGTCCCCACACCGAGGAAACCGAGCCCCGTCTCGAGCAGCACGGCGTACGCGCCGTACACGGACGCCTGGACGAGGACGACACCGGTGACGCGCGGCAGGACGTGCCGACGGATGATCACCCGGTCACGGATGCCACTGGCGACGGCGGCACGGACGTAGAGCTCCTCCTTCACGCCGAGGGTGGCCGACCGGACGACCCGGGCCAGCAGAGGTGCGCCCAGCAGGCCGTTGGCCACCATGGCGGCACTCTCGTCGTTCATGAAGACCGAGAGGACCACCAGCAGCACGATGATGACGGGGACGGCGGAGATCAGGTCGGCGCTCTTGAGGACCAGCCGGTCGAACCAGCCGCCCCGGTATCCGGCGACCATGCCGGCCGGGACACCGAGCGTCAGATACACGGCGAGGGTGATGACCACGCCGAGCAGGGTGATCTGCCCGCCGTGCATCAGCCGGCTGAGGACGTCCCGGCCCAGCTCGCCGGTGCCCAGCCAGTGGGAGCCGCTCGGGCCTTGGAGTGCGGCGGTCAGGTCCTGCTCGTCGGGGTCGTACGGAGCGAGCCAGCCGGCCAGCAGAGTGACGAGGATGACGAGGGCGAGGTAGCAGGCGGAGACGAAGGCCGCCTGTTTGCGGACGAAGCCCTTCATGTCCGCACCTTCGGGTTGAGCATCGTGTACACCACTTCGATCAGCAGGTTGATCAGCATGACGGTGACGGTGAAGACGAGGGCGACACCCTGGACCATGGGGATGTCCTGGGTGGAGGCGGCGGTCACGGCCAGCCCGCCCAACCCCGGCATCACGAACAGCGTTTCGGCGAGCACGGTGCCGCCGAACAGCGTCACCACGACCACGCCGAGCACCGTGACGATCGGCGCGGCCGCGTTGCGCAGCACATGCCGGAAGAGCACCGACCGCTCCGGGATGCCCCGGGCCCGCAGGACCCGGACGTACTCGCGGTTCAGCTGGTTCAGCACACCGTCCCGGGTCTGCTTGGCGACCGGTGCGGTGGCCGGTACCCCGAGGGTCAGCACCGGCAGCGCCAGTGACTCGAACCACTGCACCGGAGACTCCGTCAAGGGCACATAGCCCGAGACGGGGAAGACCGGCAGCCGCACGGCCAGCGCCGAGACGAGCACGAGCCCGAACCAGAAGTTGGGCACGGCCAGTCCGACGAGGGAGACGCCGTCCACGGCGCGCCCCAGCCGGCCGCCCTTCAGCGCGCTGACGACGCCGAGGCAGACGCCCGCCACGGCGGCGACCAGGATGGCGCCGCCGATCAGGGAGAGGGTCACCCCCAGGCGTGAGGTGAGCTGGTCGCTCACCGGCACGCCGGAGGTGATCGAGTCGCCGAGGTTCCCGTGCAGCGCGGAGGTCAGCCAGTCCCAGTAGCGCACGGGAAGGGACTGGTCGAGCCCCAGCTGCTTGTCCATCGCGGCTACTTGGGCCGGGCTGGCGTTCGCTCCCAGGATGGTGCGACCGGGGTCGCCGGGAACCAGGCTGGTCAGTACGAAGGTCAGGGCCGAGACGCCGAACACCACGGGGACGGCGCCGAGCAGCCAGCGGAAGAGGATCCTGTGCATCTCCCCTCCTTTTCCTACTTGGTGGCGTGGTTCTACTTGGTGGCGTAGAAGGCCAGCGGGCTGGCGAACGGCGCTCCGGCGCTGACCTTCACGCCGCCGATGCCGGGACGGACGTAGTAGTTGACCGGGGTGAAGGCGACCGGGGCGAACCAGGCGTTCTTGACCAGGTATTCCTGCATCTGCCGGTCGAGGCCGGCGCGCTCGGCCGGCTCGGCGGCGGCTGCCTTGTCGAACAGGCTGGTGAGCTCGGGGGAGGTGGAGCCGAAGCCGTTGAACACCTTCGAACCGGGCATGAACAGGTCCAGGCCCTCGAGGTACATCGGCTCCTCGGTGAACCCGCCCGAGACCGCCGGGTACTTGTGGTTGGTCTGGTTCTCCACGAAGGAGGTGATACTCGTGACGGCGGTGACCTTCACCTTGATGCCGACCTTCTCCAACTGCCCCGCGATGGCCTGTGCCATGGTATCGAAGCCGACGAACGTGGCCGCCAGCACCGGGAGTTCGAAGCCGTCCGGGTAACCGGCCTCCTTCAGCAGCTGCTTGGCCTTGGCGGGGTCGTAGGTGTAGTAGTCCGCCATCTCCTCCGAGTAGCCGTCACCGCCCTTGATGACGGTCTGTGTCGTCGGCGTACCGCTGGAGCCGAGCAGCGCCTTCGTCACGGCCTCCCGGTCGATGGCGTAGTTGATCGCCTGCCGGACCCGGACGTCGCCGAGCGGCTCGGACACCTCACCTTCCCGGTCGATGAGGCTCAACCCCTGCAGGATCACCGGGAGTCCGACGGTCGACATGCCCGCCGACTTGGCGGAGGCCGCGGAGGTGTAGTCGCCCTTGTAGACGTCGACCTGGCCCGTCTTCATGGCGTTGACCCCGGTCTGGCCGTTCTGCACGATCCGGATCACGATCTTCTTGTAGTGCTGCTTGGACTTGTCGTAGTAGTCCGGGTTGGCCGTGTAGGTGTAGTGGTCGCCGGCGACGCTGTCGGAGGGCTGGTAGATGTACGGTCCCGCGCCCTGGCTGGCCGTGGTCGGCGTCAGGCTCGCCGCGTCGGCCAGGCCCTTGGGGCTGATGATCTGGCCGATGCCGTAGGACTGGGTCAGCAGCGTGGGCAGGATCGGGTTGGGCTCGGCGAGCTCGATGGTCAGCGCGAGCGGGCCGGTGACGGTGATCGTCGCGTCCGTCAGGTAGTGGGCCTGGTTGCCCTGCGCCTTCTTCGCGTACTCCAGCGAGGCCTTCACCGCGTCGGCGGTCACCGCCGTCCCGTCGGCGAACTTCACGCCGGAGCGCAGGGTCACGGACAGCTCGGTGTTGCCCGTGCCGACGTACTTCCAGGATTTCGCCAGCGCCGGCTCCACCTTGCCCTCGGGGGAGAGGTAGAAGAGCGACTCGTACGACAGCATCGTGAAGTCGACGAACCCGAGGTCGAGGCTGCCCGGGTTCAGGGTGGGCGGCGCCTGCTGCTCGGCGACGGTCAGGGTGTCACCGGGCACCGCCCTGCCGGTGCTCTCGGCGCCTGCCGTGCCCGTGCCGCCGCCGCA
Source organism: Streptomyces sp. NPDC005820 (assembly GCF_040630255.1). Taxonomy (NCBI): domain Bacteria; kingdom Bacillati; phylum Actinomycetota; class Actinomycetes; order Kitasatosporales; family Streptomycetaceae; genus Streptomyces; species Streptomyces sp. NPDC005820. The sequence goes on along the minus strand of NZ_JBEXXE010000020.1, from coordinate 161,131 downwards.
GGCGGCCACGGTGAGGGAGAGCCCGGCGCACAGGGCGGCGAGGGCGGCCCGGCGTGTTCTCGCGAGGGGCCGGTGGGATGTGGAGACGAGGGTGTGCATGTCTTCTCCTTGCGCCACGGGAAGTCCGCCACGGCGGCGGAGACCGGGATGAACGGGAAGGGAACCCCTGTGGGCGGCGTACGTCGCGGAGGGACCGCTGCGCGCTGGGGCGGCGGTGTGCAATGAGCGGCGACGAACCGGAGGTGCTCCCGCTGCTCGCGAGGATCGTGCACGGGTGGTGCCTCGTCGGGGGCTGGCCGACGAGTCCGGGCGGGTGTCTCGAGCGACACCGGCGGCCCGGTGCTGTAACCCTGCGGAAACAGGCCCGGGTTGTCTACCTGCCGTACAAGACGAACAGGGCGACAGACGCGCACGATAAGCGTGCACGTCACGCAAGGATTCCCCGTCCGGCGAGGGCGCCGAAGGCGGCCGGGAACGCCGAAGACCCCGGTCTCCCGGGGCCTTCGGCGCCTTCGGCGGACGGGCGGGTTCAGCCCAGCAGGCCGTGCAACGCGTCCGCCGTGGCCCGCACGCCGTCGGCCAGGTCCAGCAGCGTGTCGCGGCTCTCCAGGAAGGCGATCGTCGAGACGTTGACCGCGCCGACGACGGAGCCCTTGGCGTTGCGGACCGGTGCGGCGAGGCAGCGCACACCGGGTTCGTTCTCCTCGTCCTCGAGGGCGAAACCCTGATCGCGTACCCGGGCGAGTTCCGTGCGCAGCGCGGCGAGGTCGGTGAGGGAGTTCTCCGTCCGGGCGGGCGTGCCCACCCGGTCCATGAGCGCGGTGAGTTCCCCGTCGTCCAGACCGGCCAGCACGCACTTGCCGATCGCCGTCGTGTGCAGCGGCAGCTGCATGCCCACGCGGGTGGAGTCCTGCACCGCGTTCGGACCGGCCACCTTGACCAGCAGGGTGACCGCGTCGCCGGTGCGCACGCCCATCTGCACCGTGTGGCCGACGCGCCGGCCCAGTACCTCCAGCTCGGCGCGCATCACCTGGTCCTCCTCGCAGCCCTGCGTGACCCGCGCGGCGAGCGCGCGCAGGCGCGGCCCCGGGCTGTAGCTGCCGGCGCCGTCGGAGGCCAGGTACGACGTGCCCACCAGGTTCTGCAGGATGCGGTGCGCACTGGCCTTGGGCACCCCGGCGGCCGCGGCGATGTCGCCGAGGCGGTGCGGGTAGCCGGGCGCGGCGGCGGCCTCCAGCAGGTTCAGTGCTTTGTCGGTCGCGTTGCCGGCGAGGGAGCTGCGCCCGCCGCGGCCCCGCGTCTGAGACTCCTCTGAAGTTTCGATCCCGGCCATTGACAGGCTCCTGTCGCACGGTTTCACTGATGAGCGTTCCACCTAAAGATACACCATTCCGCGTAATGAAACGCCCGGGTGGGTTGGGCCGGAGGGCTGCCGGCGCCGCCTCGGAGGTCCCGGGCCGCGCGTGAGAACCCACCGAGAGGAACCACACCGTGGTGCAGAAGGTTCACCAGGTAAGCACGACCCCGGAACAGATGGCAGAGATCGAACAGCAGTGGATCGACCCGGTCCAGGACGACCAGGAGCTGACCACGTTCCGGCTCTACCCGCAGCCCTCGCGCGGCAGCGCGGACGCCCAGGGCAACTACCAGCTCTACCTCCCTCCGCAGTACGAGACCGAGCCGGAACGGCGCTTCCCCGTCATCTACTGGCTGCACGGCGGGTTCGGCAACTCCCGCCAGGGTTCCGAAATGGTTGCGCGCATCGACAAGGCCGTCCGTGCTGAGGTGATCCCTCCGACGATCGTCGTGCTGCCGCACATCCTGCCGATCGGCTGGTACGTCGACTCCAAGGACGGCGCCCGCCCGCTCGCCCAGATCACCGCCTTCGACCTGGTCCAGCACGTCGACGAGACGTACCGGACCATTCCCGAGGCGTCCGCCCGCACGATCGAGGGCTTCTCCATGGGCGGCTTCGGCGCCCTCCACCTCGGCCTGAAGTACCCGAAGATCTTCGGCAGGGTGTCGGCCATCGCCCCCGCCATCCTGCGCGACCTCAAGGACGAGCCCGAGGACCGCGTCAACAACACCTACTTCGGCGACCAGGAGTACTACGACCTCTGCCACCCCTGGAGCCTGGTCCTCGCCAACGCCCCCGAACTGCGCCGCACCAGCCAGGTCCGGCTGCTCTCCGGCCGCCTCGACACCCGCCTCGCGCCCACCATCCGCGACCTGGACACCCGCTTCACCGAACTCGACGTCCCGCACGACTTCTTCGAGTTCCCGGACGCCGACCACGAGTACCCCGAGATCATCGACGGCTACGGCGACAAGTACTACGCCTGGTGGCGCACGGCCTGACCCGCCGTCGGCCGGCCTGCCGCTCCTGGTACCCGCACCGGAACCACTGACAGGAACACACGCATGACCACCCCGCGCCCCCTCGCGCGCACGCAGTACGGCCAGGTCTCCGGCAGGCCCGCCCTCCTCCCCGATGTCACCGCCTACCGGGGCATCCCGTACGCGGCGAGCACCGGGGGCCCCCACCGCTGGCGGCCCCCACGCCCGCCGCAGCCCTGGGACGGCGTACGGCCCGCGACGGACTTCGCCCCGATCTGTCCGCAACCCCCGTCCGAACTCGCCGACCCGTCACTCCCGCGCGACGAGGACTGTCTCCACCTCAACATCTGGACCCCCGCAGAGCAGCCGGACGAGCGCCTCCCCGTACTGGTCTGGCTGCACGGCGGTCGCTTCCTCCACGGCAGCGGAGCCGACCCCCGGTACGACGGCTCCGGCCTCGCCGCCAAGGGCCTCGTGGTGGTCACCGTCAACAGCCGCCTCGGCGCACTGGGCTTCCTGGCCACACCGGAACTCAGCGCAGAGTCCGGCCAGGAGGCCTCCGGCAACTACGGCCTGCTCGACCAGATCGAGGCCCTGCACTGGGTGCGGCGCAACATCGCCGCGTTCGGCGGCGATCCGGGACGGGTGACCATCGCGGGGCAGTCCTCCGGAGCCGCCTCGGTGATGGACCTGGTGTACTCGCCGCTCGCCGCCGGTCTGTTCCATCGGGCGATCGCCGAAAGCGCCGTACTGCACCCGCAGGACCCGGCGATCGCCACCCTCGCCCCCTCCCACCGGAGCCTCGCGCAGGCCGAAGCCGACGGCGCGGCCTACGCCCGCGAACGCGGCGCCACCACACTCGACGCACTGCGCGCCCTCCCCGTCGAGACCCTGCTGAAGGGCAGCACTGCCGACGACCCACGCATACCCGGCACCCCACCGCCCCCGCTGTTCCGGCCGGTCGTCGACGGCCGGGTCCTGCCCCGCACCTACGCCGAGACACTGGCCGCCGGCGCCCAGAACGATGTACCCCTCCTGATCGGCAACAACCGGGACGAGAGCGGCGCGGGCCCGCAACTACGGCTGACCGTCGAGGAGTACGAGCGCGCGGCCGTACGCCGATACGGTGGCCACGCGGCGGAATTCCTCACCTTGTACCCGGCGACGACCGACGCCGAGGCGACCGCGCAGCACAACACGGCCCGCGCCGACTCCGCGCGCACCAGCACCCACCTGTGGGCGGCGGAGTGGGCCAAAGGCGCCGACAGCGACGTCTTCACCTACTTCTGGACCCGTACGCCGCCCGGCCCCGAAGGGGAGTCACGCGGCGCCTTCCACGGCTCGGAGATCCCCTACTTCCTGGGCTCCCTGCACGCCCTGGACCGACCGTGGACCGAGGAGGACCGGCACACCGCGCACCTCCTCACCGACTACGTCGCCCACTTCGCCGCCACCGGCGCTCCGGGCGGCGGACCGGGCCGGCCCGACTGGCCCGCCACTCGGGCCCATCTGCCCGAGGTCTTCGAAACCGGCCACGGCTGGGCGCCGATCCCCCTGGCCGAGCCGGCGAAGGCCGCCTTCCACCGGCGCTTCCTCACAGCGCAGACCACCGCCTGGTGATCTCACACAGAACCCCAACGGACGGAGCCGCGACCATGCGTCTGTCACCCCTGCACAAGAGCGACCTGACCCCCCGTCAAATAGAAATCCTGCACAGCACCCTGGGCCTGAGCCCCGAGGACGAGCTGCCCCCGCCCTTCTACGTCTGGGCCCGCCATCCCGAACTCGCCTACTGGGTCGAGGGACTGGGCGCGTACTGCCGCAGCCGGTCCAAGCACCCGCAGCGGCTGCGCGAACTGAGCGTGCTGATCGTCGCACGCCACTTCGACAGCCAGTCGGCCTGGAACGCCCACATCGAGCAGGCGGTCGCCGAAGGCGTGCCGGCCGAGAGCCTGGACCGGCTGGCACGTGGCGAGGACCCGAAGTTCGAGGCCCAGGACGAGCGGCTCTTCCACGCCTTCGCCCGCGAGATGCTGGAGGACCACTTCGTCTCCCAGGAGACCTACGACGCCGCGCTCGCCCTCTTCGGCGAGGACGGCCTGCTCGACCTGATCGGCTGCATCGGCAGCTTCAGCATGTCCGCCCTGATGCTCAACACGGTCCAGCTACCCCTCAGAACGTATCTACCCCGGCCCTTCCAGGAGGTCGACGGCTTTCGCCGGGTCGCGGCGGACGGCCACGCCTGATCCGCCGACGCCCCCCACCGCCCCGAAGCGAAAGGATGCCGCGGATGCCGCGCTCCCCCCTGGACCACCTCCTCGACGAACTCCCGGACCGGGAAGCGGCCGGCACCGCGGTGCGCCGGTTCATCCTCGGCGGCCCCTTCGGCGGCGAGCCGTTCGAGACCTCAGCACAGCGACTCACCCACTTCGCCGACGCCGGCGGCCTGCTGGTGGAGACCTCGCGCAGCTACGCGCGCGGCCGCGCCGAGGGCGCCGTCGGCCAGTGGCTGCGCAAGAACCCCGGCGCCCTCGGTGTGGTCACCAAGGTCGGCCACGACCTGACGGGCGAGGACATCCCGCTGAGCCCGGCCCTCGTCCGTGAGAACGTTCACGCCTCCCTGGAGAGCCTCGGCGTCGACGTCATCGACGTGCTGCTGTTCCACTGCGACGACCCCTCCAGACCGGTCGCCGAACTCGCCGACACGCTCGTGGAGTTGGTGGCGGTCGGATACGCCCGCCGGATCGGGGTGTCGAACTGGCCGGCCGAGCGTCTGTCGGCCCTGGCGCACCACCTGGCCGAACGCGGGCAGACCCCGGTGGCCAGCTACCAGTTCAGCCTCGCCGAACCAGACCCGGCCCTGATGAACGGCAACGTCCACGCCGGCGCCGACGTACTCCGTGTCGTCCGCGACCACGGCCTGCCGCTGCTGAGCTGGTCGTCCCAGGCCCGAGGCTTCTTCGCCCGCACCGGAACACGGCAGAACGACGGCCGACCGGACGCCTTCGACACCGCTGAGAACCGCCTCCGGCGCCGACGCTGCCGCGAACTGGCGGACCGGCTCGGCTCCCGCCCCGAGACCGTCGCCCTCGCCTGGACCCTGCACCACTCGGGCGTCTGGCCGTCGATCGGCCCGAAGACGACCGAGCAACTGGACCGCTCGCTGGACGCGTTGAGCCTGTCGCTGACCGACGAGCGGGTGAGATGGCTGCGGGAACTCTGAAGTCGCGGCGGCTTCACCCGGGCAGGTCGTCGGCCGGCCCGACCGGTCCGGTCTGGCCGGCGAGGGGGCAGGTGAGCGGCAGGATGCGTTCAGCCAGCTGCCCGGTGAGATGGGTGTCGCCGAGGGTGCCTTCGGTGAGCCAGTCCGCCGCCGTCAGCTGCTCCACCAGGCGCTGCAACTCGCCGTGATCCGCCGGGATCCAGGCAGCAAGGGAGCTCAGAGCGATGCCCTGGCCGTCGGGGCCGAGCCGGCCCGAGACGCTGCACTGGCTGGCCAGGGCCAGGGCGAGCAGCCAGGTGCCGGAGGTGGCCTTGGCCTTGCGAAGCTTCCTGTCCGAGACGACTCTCCGGGCCCAGCCGCTGAGCTTGGGCCGCAGCTTCTTGCCGAACGTGAACGGTCCACCACCGTCCTCGCCGGGCACCAGGGACGGGACGCTGACCGCGGTGGGGCTCTCCGGCCGGGAAGCGAGCAAGTCACCGGCCGTGCCGGGGATGACCAGCCATCCGCAGCCGGTCAGCCTCTCGACCAGGTCCTCCGGGTCGGCCAGGCCCAGCGAGGTCACGTCCTGGCCGACGAGGTTGCCGGTGCCGGCATGCGCGGTGCGCAGGGTCAGCATCAGTACCAGGAGCCGGGCGTCCGGGTCCGGCAGAGGGCTGTGGTCGGCCACGTACGCGAGGACGGAGCGCGCGTGCTCCCCCTGCCCCGGCGTCAGCAGGCGGGCGACGGCCGGCCCGTCGCTGTCCACGGTGCAGCCGGTCCGGTGCAGGTGCTGGGAGCGGGCAGCGGCGGCGGCCTGCTCGGCACGGCGTGCCTCCAGCCGCAAGCCGGTGTCGGCGGTGACGTCGGCCCAGGTGGTGAAGGCGCGGGCCTTTCGTTCGTGGAGGTCGGCGAGCAGCGCCAGGTCGGGTTCGGCGCGGCGCTGGTAGGCGCGGAACAGGTCGCCGAGTTCGACGAGTTCGTCACGCAGGACGACAGGTCGCAGATCGTGGGGAATGACCCGCTGTGCGATCTTCCTGTGCGGCTGGCGGCGCCGCGTCGGCGTGGAGCGGGGCGCCGGAACCTCCCGAGGGCCGGCCGTCGGCGGGGAAAGGTCGGAGAACTGCGGCGCGCCCGCAGCGTTGGCCGACGCGCGGTCGGCAGTGACGGGGGTGTGGGCCGCCGGGCCGGGCGAATCCGCGGGGGTGACGACCTTCGCGCCGGGCGTCGCGGCCGCGCAGCGGGCACAGCACTCCATCGCCTGCCACCAGCGACCGGCCCGGTCGGCGACCACCGCCAGGACGACAGCCCCGCCGCACCGCCAAGGCTGGCCACGCATCTGCCGGTCGTCGGGGGAGAGGTGCGTACGACAGCTCTCGATCCGGCACGCGCAGTACGCGCCGGTCCGAGGCCCCGCGGCCGCCCGCAGATGGGCCTTGAGGTGGGCGACGGCGGCCGCACGGCCGGCGGCCGCGGACGGCAGACGCTGCTCGGCACAAGAGGGGCGGCTGCACGAGACGCGTACTTCCGTACTGCCCCGGCCGACAGCGTCCAGCCGCACCGTCCACCGGCGCCCCAGCACCCGCTCATCCAGCTCACTCGCCATGGCCTCGGCCATAACCGCCCTTCCGCGCTACCGTGTCCCACTGCCCGCGCCCGCCCCCTCCCAACGGGACAGGGCTCAGACGCGGCCCTCACCGTACGCGGCAGAAGAGGCGCTGACCGGAGAACGCGCCAGGCATCGCCCGTCAGGCGTCACCGCAGGGGTGCCGAGCCACCCGTTCCGGTGATCTTCGGCGGGATGGCGCGCGGCGCACAAAGGGAGAAGCTATGACGCCTCGGAAGGCTTCCGGTCAGGGGACCGGCGATCGTGATCCGGGGAGGGGCGTATGGAAGGAGCGATGTCTGCCTCGGCTGCGGCCGTGATCCGATGGCCGAACGCGTCGGCGTTCTGGTTCTCGTGAAGCCGCAGTACGCCCGGACGTCGTCGGATGACGGTGCGGTGTGCTTGCCGTAGTGGCCCGGGGGCCTCGGCGTGTGGTGTGCGGGCTGTCGGCTACTGCTCGCCGAGTTTGGTGGCGTGTTGGTCCGCCTCGTCGGGGGAGTGGTGTGCGCCGGTGAATCGTGTGGGCCGGAACGCCCGGAGCAGGTGCTGTTCTTGACCGGTTGTGATCTCGGCCGCGGCCAGGCGACCCAGAATCGGCGCCAGGGTGATGCCGCTGTGGGTGACGAGGCAGTAGACGCGGGACTGCGCACTGGCGTAGCCGGCGATGGTGTGGCCGTCCGCGGGCAGTGACCGGAAGCCGACACGGAGGTCGATGTGCGGAGTCCGGCTGGGGTCGGTGAGCAGTGTGGACAACCGCCGGGCAAGGGTGCCCGCGATGTTCCCGTCCGGGGAGGGCGGGTTTGCCGGGTCGACGTCGGCGTTCAGATCGAGCGCCTGCAGGACGGTGTGTCCGCCGCCGGCGGGGCGGAGGTTGAGGCCGGGGCTGTGGATCACGCAGCGCAGGTCGAGTCGGGGGGATCTGGCGTATCCGAGCAACCCGACGGTTGGCGCTCCGCGACCGGTGTCGGTCACCATGGGGACATTGATGCCGGCTTGCGCGGCGAGCCGCTGTGTCCAGCGCCCTGCCGCCAGGACGACTCGGTCGCCCGAGTGGACCTGGCCTGCGGCCAGGGTGACGGTCGCTCTGTGGGGGCTGTCGTCGAGGCCGACGGCCTCGCCGGTCGCGTACGTGGCGCCGTGTCGTCGGGCATCTGCGAGCAGGTTGTTCACGAAGAGGTCCGGCAGCACGTATCCCTCGCCGGGGAAGTGCGCGATGGACGTGACGGTCGCCGGGACACGCACGCTGCTGCCTGCGATCCGTGTCGCTTCGGCACGGGTGACCCAGTGAGCAGGGTAGTGAAGGGACTGCAATCGTTCCACGTTGTCGGCGAGCCACTGCTCGTTGGTGGAGTCCGCCCACTGCAGCGCCCCGCTGGTGAAGTACGAGGGAGCACCCGGCAGTTGACCGGCGAGCCGGGCGTGTTCGGTCATCCCGGCCAGGTTCAGGCGGTGGTAGTCCGGGTCGGGCTTGCGGCTGGAGTTGGTCCAGGCGAACGTGGTGGCGGTCGTACCCGTGCCGGCTCCCCGCTGATCGAGCAGTAGAACGTTTGCGCCGGCGACGGCAAGCTGCCTGGCGACGCTCACTCCCAGTACGCCGGCGCCGATGACGATGACCTTCATTGCTCTTCGTGTCTCCTTTCCGGGCGGCGGCCGGCCGCTCACGGGTCCGGGACGGGAAGCTCGAGGAAGAACTCGGCGGTTCCCGGACGGACGAGGGTGGTGACCACTTCGAGGGCGGTGCCGTCTTCGGCGCGCAGTTCCCTGCGCCTCATCAGCGCGGGGGTGCCGGTCTCGCTGTGCAGCAGCGCGGCGTCGTGCTCGCCGAGGATCACCGGATCGAGGTGGAGCCGGATCGTGTCGATCGCCACTCCTGTGCGCTGGAGATACCGCAGAGTGACGAGGTCTTCGAGGTCTTCCTCGAGCAGATGGGGAGCCACCGCGAACAGAAGCACGTGCCGTTCGACCGACTGCGGCTCCTCGCGTACGTCGAGTTTGCGGCGGACCAGTTCGACCACGGCCGTGTCGGCCGAGGCGCCGGGCAGGGACAGGACGGCGTCGGCGGCTGTCACGATCCGCGCGGAGATCACTTCGTGTCTGCCCGGTGTGCCCTTCGCGGCCGCCGCGGGGGTGACGAAGTTGAGCAGGTTGATCTGCCGTGTCACGTCGGCGACGAACGTTCCGTGGCGTCGCCGGCGGACCGCCAGTCCCGCCTCGGCCAGATCGTTGAGGACCCGTTGGGCTGTGGCGCGGCTGACGCCGTGCTGGGTGGAGAGGTCCTTCTCGGTCGGCAGCCGCGCGCCGGGGAGCAGTTCCCCGGCCCGGATCTTCGCTTCGATTTCTCGCCTGATCTGCACGTAAAGGGGCGCCGTCATGGTGCGACCGTACATTCCGTCAATTGATGGGGAGCAGCGAGCCGACCAGCCCGGTCTGCGGTGTGTGCGTCTTGGTGGTGATCCGACCCGGCGGGCGACTTTGCCGAGAGCGGGGTGCGCCCTGTCACGGCCGGCACCGTGCCGTCGGTGGAGAACGCGTTCAGCCAGCGGTCGAGCACCAGGAGAGGGAACCCTTGCCCGATGCGCCATGCGGGCCTCCCTCCGGACCTGCTCGACGACCGGCCTACTTATGACCGTACGATTGAGCAATTGACCGGTCAATACCTGCGCGCCGGGGATTCTGGTCGGCTCGGCAGGCGGAGCCGGGGGAACCACCAGGGCCTGTTGTGGAAGGTCGTTCGGGCGCGGGCCGACGGGGCCGGCCAGAAGGAGCCTCCGGGCGGTCTGGGCCGGGAGGCTGCCGACCACGGGCCGGGCCGGTCGCGGGGCGGCTTCACGACGAAGATCCATCTGGCGGTCGAGCAGCGTCAACGGCCGCTGTCCCTGCTCGTGACCGCCGGGCAGCGCGGGGACTCGCCGCAGTTCGTGGCCGTACTTGACGCGATCCGGGTTCCCCGCACCGGTCCCGGGCGGCCACGTACCCGCCCTGTTCGAGTACGCGCGGATACGGCGTACTCCTCCAGGGTCAACCGGGAGTACCTGCGCCGACGCGGCATCCGCTGCACCATCCCCGAGCCGGCCGACCAGATCCGCAACGGCCAACGGCGAGGTGCGCGGGGAGGGCGCCCTGCCGGTTTCGACCGTGAGGACTACAAGGCTGCCCGCCACGCGGTCGAGTGCGGCCTCAACCGGTTGAAGCAGCACCGGGCGGTGGCCTGCCGGTTCGACAAGCTCGCGGTGCGCTTCGAGGCGGCGGTCCTCGTCGCCGTCATCGGCCAGTGACTGTGAGATGCGGCGATCCAGGCCGGCAGTGGTGTGGAGTGCCTGCCTGTCCCCGGCACGCCGCGGCCGTGGACGGCTGCGGCGTGCGGGCCCTGCCTTGCCGCGACGTCCGGGCGGTCAAGGCGGTCGTGGTGGTGCGGTTCCCGAGCCTCGGGAGGGGAGCGGTCAGAAGCTGGCCAGAGCCTCGGCCTCGTCGTCGTAGATCTCGAAGACCGAGATGAGCTGGGTGATCGTCAGGAGGTCCACGACCTTCTCGGGCACGTTGAGGAGCTTGAGCCTGCCGCTCCTGTTGCTGATGGTGGTGTAGGTGGAGACCATTTCGCCGATGCCGGAGCTGTCGATCGTGGTGACCTTGGCCAGGTTGAGCAGGATGTTCTTCGCGCCGCCGTTCAGGGCTTCATTGACAGCGGATCGGAGTGCGATGTCGCCCTCGCCGATGGTGATCTTGCCGGTGATGTCCAGCACGGTCACGCCGTTGGTCTTGCGCGTGGTGATTTTCATGGCTCTGCGTCCTTCTCCTGGTTGGTGTCGTACGCCAGGACCAGATCGGTTCCCGGCGGGTTGTCGCGGCGCACGATGGTGCAGTCGTCGGTGAAGTGCCTGATCAACAGGAGCCCGCGGCCCGAAGGGCTCAGGTTGACCTTGCCGGTCGGCTCGGGCCACCTGAAGCCGTCTCCTTCGTCCGCGACGGTCACCGTCAGCCGTTGCCGGGCCCGCTGCCAGCTGAGCCGTACGCGCTTGGCGGGGTCGCGGAGATTGCCGTGCAGGACCGCGTTGGCGGCGGCCTCCCGAACGGCCATACCGAGGCGGTAGCGCCGGTCCTGCCCCAGCCCGCACGCCGCGCCGACCGCTTCGGCCCACGCTGCGGCCACCTCGATGCTCGCCACCTCGGAAGGCAGCTCCAGGCTTCCCGGCTCCATGTCACCTCGACACCCATCACATTCACGGCCACGTCGAGCCTAGGGCGACGGTGTGCGGGGGCACGCAGGCGACACGATCCTGCGCACCCGATCGAGCGAAGGCAGGAGGTGCTTCGGAGCCGGCTCCGACCCCGCGAGGCTTCGCGGACGGATTACCCGCGGACTGTCGACGTCTTCCAAAACAGGCCCCGAGTGGGTCTGATGCACCCGGCCACCGACCGTCGCAGGACTGGTGCGGGGAGTGAACGACCGAGGTGAGTGTCGCGTAGCGGCCGCAGGCGATCACCCGTAGTCCGACCCGCTCGGAGCTGCCGTACACCATCTCGCTCGGGAAGCGTGTTGTCTCGTAGACCTCGTGTTCCGCAGGTTTACGTGGCCCGCGGCGATGGCCGTCCCGGCTGATCCCGGCACCGCACCGGCAACCACCTGGTGGTGTGCCTCAGTTCCGCCCCATTCCGAGCCCCACAGGTTTCGGACGCGGCCTGGGCCACAGCACGCCACCAGAAGTCCTCGTCCACCCGCCACTTGCGAACCTGAACAGCCATGTCCGGAGTGATCGTCGCCGGATCCACCGTGCTGTGTGTCATCGCACCGACCCTAGGGACGTCGCGGAGCAGGCGGCCACCGCAATACAGGACTCGGCGGCACACGACCCGCCGATCGGACGGCCGGCCTGCTGATCACTGCCCGAGGATTCCCCCAGCGGCGCCCAGGCCGGCCTGTAAACGCGTGGACGTGCGCCATACCGGGAGTCGCGACAGCAAGGCCGGTCGCCCTGCAGGCTGGTCGCCGTGTGGTCCCGCTCGGGGCGGGTTTCTGCCGTGGCTCGTCCGGTGGCACGGGGACGGGACACGATTTCGACGCCCTTTCGGCTTCGGCATGCAACGCCTCTTCGACGCCATCGCCGTGTTCCTGAAGTAGGCTCAAGGCGTGATCAACGGTGTACACATGGTGATCTACAGCCGGGACGCAGACGCCGACCGGGTGTTCTTCCGGGATGTGCTGGGCTACCCGTACGTCGACGCGGGCCACGGCTGGCTCATCTTCAAGACCCCGCCGGCCGAGCTCGCCATGCACCCGGCCGAGGGGGCGCCGTCGCACGAGCTGATGCTGATGTGCGACGACGTCGAGGCGACCGTGGGCGAGCTCAGGAAGCAGGGGGTCGAATTCACCCAGCCTGTTCGCGATGTGCGCTGGGGACGCGTCACCAGCCTCCGCCTGCCCGGCGGCAGCGAACTCTCCCTCTACGAGCCGCTGCACCCCCGCGCCCACACCCTGTAGCCGGGAGCCGGGACCGTAACTCGGGTCGGCCGGCGCTGGAGCCCTTGCGGCCGAGAGGCGGGAAGCCCTCGTCGTCCCCCCGTGTAGGCAAGCGGAAGGCGACCGCCCGGGGGAGGAGGGCCGAACGGTCCGCGGGCCGAGGCCGGCGGTTCACGCCCGCCCGTCCACACCGGGCGCCGAGGGCACCTGCCCAACCTGCGGCTCACCAGCACGGGACCCGCTCCCTACGCTGCCCACGGCCTTTTTGAAATCGGCGCAGTCGACGATGGGTTCGTGCGTGCAGACGGCCGCGTGCCGGAGGCTGTCGCGCAGCCGCGTGAGCCTGCCGATCTGTTCGTCGAGATCGCGCGCCTTGGCGGCCATGCGCAGGCGCAGGTCCGGGTCGGACGGCCGGGCTATGAGGAAGCGGGCGATCTCGGCGACCGAGAAGCCGGCGCTGCGCGCGCAGGTGATCAGGGCCAGGCGTTCCAGCACGTCGGGGTGGTAGGTGCGGCGCAGGCCGTTGCGGCCCGCGGGGGCGATCAGGCCCTTCTTCTCGTAGAACCGCAGTGCCGACGGTGCCAGCCCCGACCGCTGCGCGACTTCGGCGATGTCCAGCAGCGACCCGTCCACGTGAACCCCCTTGACTTGAACCGCGGTTGAAGTCGCAGCCTAGCCGTCATGAAGATCCATCACTTGAACTGCGGATCGGTGCGCACGATCGAGGCGACCTACGACGGCCCGCCGAGTGCTCCGGCCGTGAATCACTGTCTGCTGGTGGAGACCGACGCGGACGGTCTGGTCCTGGTCGAGACGGGGCTGGGCCTGGCCGATGTCCGGGACCCGGAGGGGGCGCTGGGCGCCGAGTGGGTCGAGATGGCGCAGCCCGTGCTGGACGAGGACGAGACTGCCGTCCGCCAGGTCGCCCGGCTGGGATATGAGCCGTCCGACGTGCGGCACATCGTCCTGACCCACCTGGACGTGGACCACTGCGGCGGCCTTCCGGACTTCCCCGACGCCCAGGTCCATGTGCTCGCCGCCGAGCTGGACGCGGCGCTCGCCGAGGGGGCCGGCGCCCGCTACCGCCCGGCCCACTGGGCGCACGCTCCCCGCTGGGTCGCCTACGACCCCGGACCGGGCGAGCAGTGGTTCGGCTTCACCGCCGTGCGGCTGAAGCAACTCCCCGCGCAGATCCGGCTGGTCCCCCTCGCAGGCCACACCGAAGGCCACGCCGGAGTCGCCGTCGAGGACGACGACCGGTGGCTCCTGCACTGCGGCGACGCCTACTACTACCACCGCGAGATCGGGCAGTCGAAGGAGCCCCACCCGCTGCTGGACATCGTCCAGGAGCGCTCACAGGTGCATCGCGACCTGAGGCTGGGGACACAGGCCCGGCTGCGGGAGCTCGTCCGCGACCACGGCGACGAAGTCGAGGTGTTCTCCGCCCACGACCCGTGGGAGCTGGCCCGCTACCAGTCGGCACCCGCCCGGCCGGCACCGCCCGGCGGCCCGGCCGGGCCCCTGCACCGACCGGTGTGACCATGCCCCGGCACCTCACTCGAACCCGGCCCGAGAACGGGTGCGGGAGTCGCTCCGCTGCGCGAGGGGCACCACGACGCAGGTGATGACCCGGGCGCCGACCGCGTACATGGGCGAGCGGGTCAAGCCGGCCGGCGGCCCCGCCGCCCGGCGTCTGTTCGAGGTCGACATCACGGGGTCTTCAACGGCATCCGCGCCTTCGCCGCCGACCTCAAGACCCAGGCCGCGACAGGCAGTGGCTGGTTGATCCGGAAGGTCTTCGAAACATTCGAAGCAAGTACTGCCGGATTCCCCTCTCGATCTTCTCTGATTCAGGCAGAGAATGCTGGCTTAATCTGCGTCAGAAACCTTCGAAAGCTTTCGTTATGGATACCGAAACTATTGACAGTGGATGAGGGCGGGTCAACACTGCGGACCACATTCAGGCCTCAGAAGAGGAGGAACCCTCGAATGCACGCCGTACCCGCACACCCCACAACCCGCAGGACCGCCTGCGCCTTACTGCTGGGCGCCGCGTCGACGCTGGTCCTGCCCGGCACCGCCCGCGCGGCCACCGTCATCACCACGAACCAGACCGGCACCAACAACGGCTTCTACTACTCCTTCTGGACCGACGCGCAGGGCACGGTCTCCATGACCCTGGACTCCGGCGGCACATACAGTACGAACTGGCGCAACACCGGGAACTTCGTCGCCGGCAAGGGCTGGAGCACCGGCTCACGCAGGACCGTGAGGTACTCGGGCACTTTCAGCCCGTCCGGCAACGGCTACCTGGCCCTCTATGGCTGGTCGTCCAACCCGCTCGTCGAGTACTACATCGTCGACAACTGGGGCACCTACCGGCCGACCGGCACGTACAAGGGTGCCGTGACCAGCGACGGCGGCACCTACGACATCTATCAGACGACGCGGTACAACGCGCCGTCCGTCGAAGGCACCAGGACCTTCAACCAGTACTGGAGCGTACGTCAGGCGAAACGGACGGGCGGCGCCATCACCACGGGCAACCACTTCGACGCCTGGGCCCGCGCGGGGATGCCCCTGGGTACCCTCAGGTACTACATGATCCTCGCGACCGAGGGGTATCAGAGCAGCGGGAGTTCCACCATCACGGTGGCGGCATGAGCTCGGCCGGGACGCATCCGGGCGCACGTCCCCTGACGACCACCCTGGCCGCGTTGGCGCTGGCCGCCGCCGGCACCCTCACCGTCACCACCGCGCCGGCCCAGGCCGCCGCCTGCGCCGGATACGTCGGACTCACCTTCGATGACGGCCCGTCCCAGAACACCCCCGCCCTGCTGAGCGCGCTCCAGCGGAACGGGCTGCGGGCGACCATGTTCAACGAGGGGCGCTACGCCGCCGCCTACCCGGCCCAGGTCAGGGCACAGGTGGCGGCCGGCATGCAGGTCGGCAACCACAGCTACACGCACCCCCATCTCACCCAGCTCTCTCAGGCGCAGATCGACTCGGAGATCCTCCGCACCCAGCAGGCCATCGCGGCGGCGGGCGGCGGCACGCCGAAGCTGCTGCGGCCGCCCTACGGCGAGACCAACTCGACGGTCAAGGCGGTGGAGGCCAAGTACGGTCTGACCGAGATCATCTGGAATGTGGACTCCCAGGATTGGAACGGCGCCAGTACGGATGCGATCGTGCAGGCCGCCGGCCGACTCACCAACGGTCAGATCATCCTCATGCACGACTGGGCCGCCAACACGCTCGCCGCGATCCCACGCATCGCCCAAGGGCTGGCCGCTCGCGGCCTGTGCTCCGGCGTGATCTCCCCGCAGACCGGCCGCGCGGTGACGCCCTGAGCCGCCGACCAGGCGCCACGCGCGCGCTGCCCTGAAAGGATGGAGGCCGACCCGTAGCGGCATAGCCGGCGAACCGTTGGCCTCCACCCTCCCCCCCAGGGTCCCTACACGGCCGACGCACGTTCTGCCCGGGCGCCGCTGATGACGCCCCTGTCATCTGCGCGCTCGTCCGCCGGCACGCCGCGCGGGTCGAGCGGAACCGGGCGCGCCTCCTCACGGACCTCCACGACTCGACCGGCGCCCTCGCGCCGGACATCCGTCTCCGCCGCGATGTGTGACTCCTCGACCGTCCGCGGTGGTGTGCGCCGGAGCCGCGGGCCGAGGCGCGCGCCGAAGGTGCGGAGATGGCCCGCCATCTGATCGCCTGGAACGCGCGCGCCTGGAAGGCCACCGGACGGAGGGCGTCGTGCGGGACGCCTGATCCTGGGGGTGCCACCGGAACCCGACGATCGCGCTCCTCCCGGCATCTGACCTGGTCGCGGGGGAGTGTGCCGTTGGCACCGGGCTTGCCGCGGGTGAGTTGCGCCTGTGCAACATCGCAGCCCAGGGCCAACCAGAGAACGCGAGGTCACCGCCCAGTACTCAACCCGTAAAGTGCTTGTCCCTGCCGACCGGCGGCGTCGGCAGCGGCGTCGCCCTGACGAGGGACGGCGTGCCTCGAAATCCCGGGGCGAACAACTCAGCCCGTTCCGGTGCCGTCGAGTCGGAAGTGCCAGATGACCACGAGCGGGGAATCGTCCAGGGCCGCGGCCGACGCTTGCGGGCACCAGTGGAGCAGGTCCCAGGACATGGCGGTCGGGAGTGGGTCCGGGGCGCTCTCGGTGTCGGGGGAGCGGCGCGGGTGGCGGGGTTCCTCGCAGTGCCGGACCTGGAAGCCCAAGGGGAGGGCTGCGGCGAGGTAGGCGCTGAGGGGGCGGTGGTATTCGGTGAGGAGGGACGGGCGGCCGTCCGGGCCGGGACGGCGGGCCAGGGTCGGCCGGAGGTAGGACACCAGCATGTGGGCATCCGAGATCACAAGGTTCCCGCCCGGGCGCAGAACACGCGCGAACTCTGCCAGTGCGGCGGCCAGATCGAGAACGTGAGTCAGGGCGAGGGCGCAGACGACGGTGTCGACCGCGTTGTCGGGAAGCGGCAACCGGTGCAGTTCGGCCTCGTGAAAGTCGACGTCAGGCAACCTCTTGCGGGCCTGGGCGAGCATGTCGGGCGAGGCGTCGACACCGATCACATCGTGGCCGAGTTCACGCAGGTAGGCGGTGTGGCGGCCGGTCCCGCAGGCCGCGTCCAACGCCGCGCCGACAGGCAGGCTGTCCAGGATGCGCCGGACAACGGGCTGCTCGACGTCGATCATCTGATTGCCAGGGGCGTCATAGTGCGGCGCCCACTCCTGGTAGACGTCGGCCGCGCTGATCGTGCCCGGACTCGCCGTGACTCCCTCGACATGCGCCAGGGCGGACACATCCAGCAGGGTGCGGATCTCGGTGATCCGGGCCTCGACGAACGCCCGGTCGGCTCTCCCCTCCCTGAAGCCACGCAGCAAAGCCGCGCCCTCGATGCCCAGCAGGTATCCCAGGGGGCTCAGATAAGTCATCCCATGGACGGTACGGACACCACCTCCTTCGGCTCCACCGGATTTCCGGCGCCTCGAGCGTCCCTCATCGGCGGACCGGATCACCTGCGACCACGAAGGCTGTTGACCGGTTCTTTTTCGCCGATGGTCAAGGACGCGGGTCAGAGCGCCGAGGCGCACAGCGAAGGGAGAGGGTGATCTCCGGGGATTGGTGACGCGGTCGGCCGCGAGCGCCGGGCCGCTGCGGGCAGGCCCGAGGCGTGGCCGATCCGGGGATGGCCACGAACCTGGTCCGTTCGTCAGCGGCGGCGGACCGGTGTCCCTCCTTCGCCGCGCCACCGAGGCGCACGTGCGCTACCACGCCCGGCACCGGCTCGAGGCTTTTGTCGGGAACCGTGAGATCCGCTCTCTCGCCGAGCCGCATCGCGGCCGTGTGCTGGCTCTGCGTGCGCAGTACGAAGCGGGCTTCCGTGTACCGCGAGGACGGCGAACTCGCCGAGGGCACGATCGTCTGGCAGTACGGCGACTTCGCCCTCCGCCTCGCGGGCGTGAAGCCTGAGGTGTCGGTGTCCTCGCCAACGTGCTCAGCTGGGTACACGTGAACGTGCCCACCGTGTTGTGGTGTGGGCAGACGGCTACAGGGTGCGGCGTCGGGTTCAGGGGATGATGAGGACCTTGCCGCGGATCCGGCCGGCTTCACCGAGGCGGTGGACGTCCGCGAGGTCGGCGAGCGGGTGTGATGCGCTGATGTCGAGTGCGACCTCGCCCGCGTCGACGAGTTCCACGAGTGCCGCCAGCTGCACCACGTCGTTGCGGGCAACCATGTGCATCGCCCTTACCCCGGCGTCGGCAGGCGGTTCGACAGGGGTTGTGATCGAGACGATCCGCCCGCCCGGCCGTACCGCGGATGCCAGAGCAGCGGCATCGTGCGGGCTCAGCGGCACGAGATTGAGCAGGGTGTCCACTGGGCCGTCGAGCGCTGTGGCGACCGGCCCGGCGGTGTAGTCGATGACGTGGTCCGCCCCGTGTCGCCGGACTGCCCGGGCGCTGCGGGCGCTGGCCGTGGCGATCACCTCGGCCCCGGTGTGCCTGGCGAGCTGTGTCACGAAGCCGCCGACGCCTCCTCCCGCGCCGTTGACCAGGACCCGCTGGCCGGCGGTCACCTTTCCGTGCTCGAACACCGCCTGCCAGGCTGTCAGGCCCGCCACCGGCAGGGCCGCGGCGTGCGTGAGAGGAACGGACGCCGGTGCCGGGACCAGCAGTTCGCCCGGCGCCCGAACGTACTCGGCGGCCGCGCCGGCACCCTCCAGCCGCCCGACGACCCGGTCGCCGACGGCGAACCCCTCGGTCCCCGGGCCGATCTCGGCAACCGTGCCGGCGACGTCCCAGCCCAGCGTGTAGGGGAGATCCACGGGAAGGAACACCTGCAGCAGCCCGGCGCGCAACGCTGCCTCGGTGGGGTTGAACGACGTCGCCGCGACGCGGACGAGCACGTCACCGGCGCCGGGTCGAGGCTGCGGAACGTCGTCGTAGCGGATCACGGACGCATCGCCGAACGCGTGGATACGCGCGGTCTTCATCTTCATGCAGTGAACCTACGAACCGCACACGGAGACGATCCATGCGTCAGGGTGACCTGTTCATGCGCGTGCGTCTCATGCGTACGCTCGCCCCATGGATGTGCTCAGCGATGTGATCACGGTGGCGCGGACCGGCCGGCCCCGGTCGGCGTACGTGCGATGGCATGCGCCCTGGGGACAGCAGTTCGCGTCCGTACCGGGTTCGGCAGGCTTCCAGGTGATCCTGGAGGGCCACTGCTGGCTCCTGCCCCCGCACGCCGCACCGGTCCAACTGGGTGCGGGCGATGTGCTCTTCCTGCCGCACGGCAGCGGGCACACCCTGGCCGACGGCCCGGCAACCGCGGTCACCGCCCCTGCCTGTACCCCCGACGACGCCGAGCCGCCCGGATCCTACGCGTCGGACAGCGTCGACCGCCTCGGTCAGGGTGGCCCGTCCACCGTGGTGCTCTGCGGCGCCTACCGGCTCGATCCGTCCCGGACCCACCCCCTGCTGCTGACCCTGCCCGACCTGATCCACCTGCCGGCCGATCGCGACCGCCACCCCGAGCTGCACGCGGCGGTGCAACTCCTGGCCGCCGAGGTGGGCCATCCGCGCCTGGGCACCAGCGCAACCGTCCCCGCGCTCCTGGACACGCTCCTGATGTACATCCTGCGCATCTGGCTTGCCGAACAGCCCACCCGCGACAGCACCACAGGCTGGGCCGCAGCACTCAACGACCCGCCGGTCACCGCCGCCCTCCACGCCGTCCACCGGGACCCGGCGGCGCCCTGGACCGTGGCGAGACTCGCCGCGGAAGCCGGCCTTTCCCGGGCCACGTTCGCCAGGCGCTTCACCTCGATGATCGGTCAACCGCCCCTCGGCTACCTGACCTGGTGGCGACTGACCACGGCAGCGCGCCTTCTACGGGCGACGGAAGCGCCCTTGAGATCGATCGCCGCCCAGGTCGGATACACCTCCGAGTTCGCCTTCGCCAACGCCTTCAAACGCATGCACGGGCTGGCCCCCGGCGCGTACCGGCGGAGAAGCTGATTCAGCCGCAAGGACAGTGAGCACGTTCACCTGTACGCAGCGGGGCACGTTCAGGCGTACGCCGGCATGAGTGCCTGTTTGCGATCCCGGTTTCTGCATAGCCTGGTCGCCGTACGTTGGCGTGGTGTCCGAGGACGCCGAGCGTCGGTGCCTGGGCTGTGCACCGTGGCGAGGGCGAGCGGGAGTGCCCGGAGTGCGGGGCCCGTTGGGCGGCCGGCGCCGACCGGTGGGCGTGCTCGGCCATGCTGCCATTGTGGGCGTGGCGGAGCCTGGCATCGAGTCGGCCGTGGACATCGGCAGCTCCGTGTTCACCGGCGCCGGTGTGACCTTCGTCCTCGAGGGTGATGTCGTGCCGCAGGTGCTGGTTCCGCAGCTGATCGCCCTCTGTGAGGCGGGCGGGTTCCCGTTCGGCAGGCTCATCAGGCACTGCGTGTTCGGGGAGATCAGCCAGGCCTTCGAGGACAGCGGGAACGGGGTCACGCTCAAGCCGGTGGTCATTTTTCGACGGTGCGCCGCCAGCGCTTCCGCTCTTGCCATGAGGAAACCGAGCGGTTTACAGTTGCCGTACAGGGGGATCGTTGAACGATCCTCTCATCGTCTGTATGTCGGTATTGTGCTTGGACCGCGAAGGGACCGATGTGAGCAGGAACGAGATGAGCGTGCCCCGCTCCGTCCAGGAGGCGGTTCACGCCTGCGCCGTCCGGGCGGCGCAGGGCTCGGCGGCCTTGGCCCGGGCCTCGGACGGGGAGATCGACAGCGCGCTGCGGGCCATGGCCCGGCGGCTGCACACGGCACGCGGCGTGCTGACGGCGGCGAACCAGGAGGACCTGCGAGCGGCCGCCGCGAGCGGGATGTCGGCGGCCCTGCAGGACCGCCTGCGCCTGACCGGCCCACGGCTTGAGGACATGGCCGCGGCGTTGCGCACGCTGGCGGACGTCCCGCACGAGCCGCGGGAGACCGTCCTCGAGGAGCGTCCCGACGGCCTGGTCCTGCTGGAGCGCCGCCGCCCGGTGGGGGTCATCGGCGCGAACTTCGAAGCGCGCCCGAATGTGACACTCGACGTCGCCTCCCAGTTCCTCAAGTCCCGCAACGGCGGCGTGCTGCGCACCGGTTCGGCGGCCCTGCGCTCCTCCCAGGCCCTGGTCACCCACGTGATCACACCCGCCCTCACCGACGCGGGACTGAACCCGGACGCCATCCAGCTGGTGCCGAGCGAGGACCGGGCGGCGGCATACGCGCTGGTGTCGCTGCCCGGAACCGTCCCTCTGGTCATCCTGCGCGGCAGCGGCGACAGCACCCGGGAACTCGGCCGCGAGGCCGCCCGGCACGGTGTGCGCACGCTGGCCCACGCGGACGGCGGCGGAGTGCTCTACGTAGCCCCGGACGCCGACGAGAAGCTGGTGCACGAGCTGATCACCAGCAGCCTGGACCGGCTGGGCGTCTGCAACCGGCTCAACCTGCTCCTCATCGACCGGGCTGTCCACGACAGGCTGCTGCCGGGCATCCTGAAGACCCTCGAAGACCTCGGCATCACGGCATCGCTGCCGCCGCACGCCCACGCGCGCGGTTACGAGTGGTCCCTGGACTCCGAGCATGCGGCGACGGTGACGATCGACGAGGCGGACGGCCCGGTCCAAGCCGCACGGATCGCCAACGAGGAGACCTCCGGACTGGCCGCCGCCATCGCCACCCACGACCCGGACACCGCAGCCCGGTTCATGGACGCCTACGGCGGCTCAGGCGTCTTCTGGAACTCCACCACACGCCTCCTCGACGGCTTCAAGCTCCTGCGCCTGCCGGAAACCGGCATCAACATCGACCGCGTCCCCGGCCCCCGTGGTCCTGTCACCTACCGCGACCTGTATCTGCGCCAGTACGTCGTGCGACCCGCCACGTCCCTGCACAGGTGAGCCGATGCCGCATCGAGGCGCGCTCACCGGCCCAGGTCTGCTTCATGTGCGGGCGCGCCAGCTGTGCTGTCCCGCGAGACTCCGGACGCCGCACCGGCAGCCTGCACCGCCCCGAGCGGTGCTGCCGCCGCCTGCGACCATGTCACGGCCGACCGTGCCGGCGCATGAACGTGGCTGCCATGTTCCGGAAGCGCTCCGCGAGGGAGAGAGGTGACAGTCACCCGCCGGGGGAGGCAGTTCCAGCAGCGGCCGGAACCGCCTCCTTCTCACGAGCCGGTTGAGGGCGCGCCCGGCTCGAGGTGCGTGCGGAACCTCGACAGCGCGGCGGAGAACGGGATCGTCACCGAGAAGGACCCTAACGGTGATGCCATGCGTCCAACCCGCCGGCGAGTGCTCGGCGGCGCGCGGTGACCGGAGACCCGGCCCCGGCGGTGCGGAGGACCCCTGCCCCGGCCGTGCTCGGCCACCTGCTCGGCGCTCGCCCGGGCGGGCTGCCCCCGACGCAGGAGAGCGACGCGCCCGCACCGCACCGCCCAGGCCGAACGCCGGGCCGCGGCCTGCGGGGGTACGGTGAGATCCGTGACCTCTGATTCATTTGGCCGCTCCCTCGACGACCGGTCAACCCTGGAAAGGGAGCCGTGGGGCCAGTTGGGCACAGGCCTTGCGCCGTATGCGGCGGCGGGACGTCTCACAATGCCGCCCGGATGATCCCTACGGTACGCACCAAGTGGGGTTCGCAGCGGTCGGCCCGGTGGGCGACGGCCAACTCCACACGTGCGTCGGCCCCGATCAGCGGCAGGTACGTGACCCCGTCGAGCGTCAACGCTGTCACGGGGTCGGGCACGACGGCGATGCCCAGGCCGCCGGCCACCAACGTGATGAGCGTGGAGGTCTCGCCGACTTCGTGGCGGATGTGCGGCTCGATGCCGGCGTCGCGCAGCAGGCTCAGCACGACGTCGTACATCACGGAGCGGCGGTCGGCGGAGTGCACGATCAGGTCGGCGCCGGCGAGGTCGGTGACGCGCAGCCGTTTCCGGCGGGCCAGGGCGTGGTCGGCCGGTACGGCGACGACGAGCCGGTCCCGGCGCAGGGTGTGCACGGTGAGGG
The DNA here is from genome assembly GCF_040630255.1 of Streptomyces sp. NPDC005820. Taxonomy (NCBI): domain Bacteria; kingdom Bacillati; phylum Actinomycetota; class Actinomycetes; order Kitasatosporales; family Streptomycetaceae; genus Streptomyces; species Streptomyces sp. NPDC005820. Next base: position 137,990 of record NZ_JBEXXE010000020.1, on the reverse strand, counting down.
AGAGATCGGCCGCCACGGGGCGCAGCAGCGCGACGTCGATCGCGCCGACGCGCAGCGCCTCGGCCTGGTCGGGCGCGAGCATCTCGCCGCGGAAGGAGAAGTCGACGCCGGGCAGTTCCTCGGTGAGTCGGCGCGATAGCGCGGGCAGGAGGCTGTATGTCGCCGAGCCCACGCAGCCGATCGTGAGGTGGCCCACCGAGCCGGCGGCGACGAGCCGTGCGTGATGGGTGGCCTCGTCGACGTCGGCGAGGATCGCCCGCGCCCTGCCGAGGTAGGCCCGGCCGGCCTCGGTGAGGTCGACGCGGCGTGTGGTGCGGTGGAGCAGCTCGACGCCGAGCTCGGCCTCGAGTTGGCGGATCTGCTGGGAGAGCGGTGGCTGGGCCATGTGGAGCCGTTCGGCGGCGCGGCCGAAGTGACGCTCCTCGGCCACCGCCACGAAATACCGAAGGTGCCGCAGATCCATATATCATCCATATCAATCAGTGCGGATATACATACTTCAGAATATCGCCGAAGCAGCCTAACTTCGGTCTCATGAGTGCTTTCATCTATTCCGCGACCCGGACGCCGTTCGGCCGGTTCAACGGCGCCTTGGCCGCTGTCCGCCCCGACGACCTGGCCGCCGCTGCCATCACCTCGACGCTCGCCCGGGTGCCGGGTCTCGACCCCGCCGCGATCGACGACGTGGTGTGGGGCAACGCCAACGGCGCCGGTGAGGAGAACCGCAACGTCGGCCGCATGGCGGCGCTCCTCGCCGGCCTCCCGGTGAGCGTCCCCGGCACCACGGTCAACCGCCTGTGCGGCTCCAGCCTCGACGCGGCGATGACGGCCAGCCGCACCATCGAGTCCGGCGACGCCGAGGTGGTGCTCACCGGCGGCGTGGAATCGATGACGCGTGCGCCGTGGGTCCTGCCCAAGCCGGCGAAGCCCTTCCCCGCAGGTGATGTCACCGCCGTGTCGACCACGCTCGGCTGGCGGCTGGTCAACCCGCGGATGCCGAAGGAGTGGACGGTCAGCCTCGGCGAGTCCAACGAGCAACTCCACGAACGCTTCGGGATCTCCCGCGAGCGGCAGGACGAGTTCGCCGCCCGCTCCCACCAACTCGCGCACGCTGCCTGGGAGTCGGGCTTCTACGACGACCTGGTGGTGCCGGTCGACGGCGTCGACCTGACCCGCGACGAGGGCATCCGGCCCGGATCCACACCCGAGGTGCTGGCGGGGCTCAAGCCCTCCTTCCGTACACCGGAGCAGGGCGGGACCATCACCGCGGGCAACGCCAGCCCGCTCAACGACGGCGCCTCCGCGGTGCTGCTGGGCAGCGAGAAGGCCGCGGCCACGATCGGGGCCGACCCGCTCGCCCGCATCGCCGGCCGCGGGGTGATGGCGCTGGAGCCGCAGTCCTTCGGCTACGCCCCGGTCGAGGCCGCGAACCGTGCGCTGGCCCGGGCCGGGATCGGCTGGGACCAGGTCGGCGCGGTCGAGCTGAACGAGGCTTTCGCCGTGCAGTCGCTCGCCTGCGTCGACGCGTGGAAGATCGACCCCGCCCTCGTCAACCAGAAGGGCGGAGCCATCGCGATCGGCCACCCGCTGGGGGCCTCGGGCGGCCGCATCCTCGCCACCCTCGCCAAGGTGCTGCGGGAGACCGGCCGGCGCTACGGCGTCGCCGCGATCTGCATCGGGGTCGGCCAGGGCCTGGCCGTCGTCCTGGAGAACTGCGACGCAACGGGGGCGGACCGGTGAGCCGGGCGGAGATCGTCCAGAGCACGGACGCGGCGATCGCCGGTATCGAGGACGGGGCGACCGTCCTGGTCGGTGGCTTCGGCCTGGCCGGTATGCCGTTCGATCTGATCGAGGCGCTCATCCGGCAGGGCGCGAAGGACCTCACCATCGTGTCCAACAACGCGGGCAACGGCGACGTGGGACTGGCCGCACTGCTGGCCGCCGGCCAGGTGCGCAAGGTGGTCTGCTCCTTTCCGCGCCAGGCCGACTCCTGGGTGTTCGACGACCTCTACCGTGCGGGGAAGATCGAACTGGAGGTGGTGCCGCAGGGCAACCTCGCCGAACGGATGCGCGCGGCCGGGGCCGGGATCGGCGCCTTCTATTGCCCGACCGCGGTCGGTACGCCGTTGGCCGAGGGCAAGGAGGTGCGGGAGATCGACGGCCGCACCTATCTGCTGGAGTTCCCGATCAGAGGCGACTACGCGCTGATCGCCGCGCATGCCGCGGACACCATGGGCAACCTGGTCTACCGCAAGACGGCGCGCAATTTCGGCCCGGTCATGGCCACGGCCGCGACGACGACGATCGTCCAGGTCGACCAGGTCGTCGAGCCCGGGACGCTCGATCCGGAGGCGGTCGTCACCCCGTCCATCTACGTCGACCGGATCGTCCAGGTGACGGCCCGTCACTACACCGTGCAGGGGGCACGATGACCACCACGTCCACCGACCCCCAGCTCTCGATGGACGAACTGGCCGCCGTCATCGCACGCGACATCCCGGCAGGCTCTTTCGTCAACCTAGGCATCGGGCAGCCCACCAAGATCGCCGACCATCTTCCGGCCGATTCCGGAGTGGTGCTGCACACCGAGAACGGCATGCTCAACATGGGACCGAAGGCCGAGGGCGACGCGGTCGACCCCGACCTGACCAACGCGGGCAAGGTCCCGGTGACCGAGCTGCCGGGGGCGGCCTATTTCCATCACGCCGACTCCTTCGCCATGATGCGCGGCGGACACCTCGACGTCTGCGTCCTGGGTGCGTACCAGGTCGCCTTCAACGGCGACCTCGCCAACTGGCACACCGGAAAACCCGACGACATCCCCGCCGTCGGCGGCGCCATGGACCTCGCCATCGGCGCCAAGGACGTCTACGTGATGATGACCCTCTTCACCCGCTCCGGCGAGCCCAAGCTCGTGCCGCACTGCACGTACCCGCTCACCGGCCTCGGCTGCGTCAGCCGCGTGTACACGGATCACGGCGTCTTCGACGTCGGCCCCGAGGGCATCCGCATCCGCGAGACGTACGGCAGCAGCGCAGACGAGCTCGCCGAGCGACTCGGCATCACGCTGCCCTAGTGCTTTCCGCGCAGCCTCGTACATGCCGGCGGCCTTGGCGCCCCCAGGGGGGACCAAGGCCGCCGACTGATCCGGGCTACCCACCGACACGGCACGCGCCTTCGGCCGCCCCCTCATGGACGACGACGGGGCGCCGCCGGTCGGCCTCAGGGACGTCCTGGTCGAGCGAGCTCGACGGCTGTGCCGAGGCTCGGCTTCGGATTGCGCTCGAAGGTCTTCTGGTCGAGGGCGAGCAGGCAGACAGTCCGCTTTGGGAATGGACCCGCACCGCATGCAAGACCGTCCGCGTCCGCGACCACGTCCGGGTCGTCGCCGGGGACACACCGAGGCGGCCGGCGAACGCGTGGCCCGCCATCGCCTCGACGCCTGACACCACCGTGCCCGGCTCCACGACTTCGGCCGCATTGTCTACCGGTGCAACGGATCGGTTGACTCGCCGTCCGCTTCTTGTCAGTCCGCAGTCACCACGGGCAGGACGATGCGGGAGGGCCGGGCGGGGTCGTGGAAGATCTGCTGGCGGGCCGCTCGGGCCGTAGTCGCGCTCTCCTCTGACTTGCCGGTGTTGAGGTTGCGGTCCCCGCGCGGGAAGTTGCTGGAGGTGACCTGGAGGCGTATGCGGTGCCCTGCCCGGAAGACGATGCTGGTCGACCACAGGTCCACGACGTGCTCGGCGGACTCACCCGGTGTCGCTTCCCGGACCCGCACGATGCCGTCGGTCACATTGCGCGAGACGCCGTGCTCGTCGACGTCGCACAGGCGGGCCACCCAGTCGGTCGACGATCCGTCGGTGGAGGCGAAGAGCACCGCCCGCACACGGCCGGTCACCTCGACGTCCTTGGTGAGCGGTTCGGTGGTGAAGACGAGGACGTCCTCGCGCGCCTCCACGGCCGTCTGGTCGAGCGGACCGGGCCGGAAGTCGTCCGTCAGCAGAAGCGCCCCGCTCGCGCGTGATGATGCGCTGGTTGAGGATCACGGCCGGCTCGGGGATGTCCTTGAGGCGGCCGGGGCCGTGAGCCCACGGCGTTCCCTCTCCGGCCGCCCGTACTGCTCCTGGTGAGACCCCGGACTATCGGTCCTCACCGGGAACGCGGTACCGCCGGCGGCCGGAGAAGCTGCCGGACGAACCGCCACCTCGGCGGCAGGGGCCACATCGGGAACCGCGGAGGTGATGTGGGACAGGCCGTGTCGCGCAGCGGGCTCGCTCGGCTGCGCCACGGCAGCTGCAGGTTCGTAAGCCGGGACCACCGGCGGCACCTGCCGCTCCACCGGCTCCCCACCCGGCCCCGCCTCGGGGATGACGAGGTCTGGGCGAACAGGCTGACTGGTGACCGGCTCCGGCACGGGGCCGCTCGGTACCACCTCGTCGGTTGGCTGGGTGGTCACCTGCGGTGCGTTGAAGCACAGTCACAAGTGCTGCGGTTATTGCTGCTGGCTCGTCCTGGCAGGCCCGAGTTGGCGGTATATGGAGGGAGGACCGCCCCGGGGACGGTGGGTTCAGCCCCCTCGGGACGCCACAGATACCGGTCGGATTCGCGCGTTGGCCCTTCACTGAGGATGGGGGGCCGCCTTGCCGGAGGTGGTGGGCGATGGGCGGTGCCGCCTGGTGGGTCCGGTCGATGGAGGAGCAGCGAGAAAGCGGAGGGAGGCATATGACTTGTGCAATGCTCATGCAAGTCCCGGCGAGCATATGCAGTATGGGCGGCATCAGGGGAGGTTGCGACGCAGTGGATGTGTGTGGGGGACCGCGTTGCCGTTGAGCTTGTCACCCCACCCTTCTGAAAGGCGTCCGTGTGCTGCTCAAGGGGCGGGTCAGGGAACGTGAAGCCCTCGACCGGTTTGTCGCAGATCTGCGTGAGGGATTGAGTGGTGCCGTCCTTCTTCGAGGTGACGCAGGCATCGGCAAGACCGTCCTGCTGAATCATGCGACCGCGGAGGCGGCCGACCTTCGTGTGCTGCGGGTGGCAGGGGTGGAGGCGGAGTCCCGGTTCCCTTTCGCGGCGCTGCACCGTCTGCTCGTGTCGTTCCTCGACGGTCTCAAGGAGCCCGGCGCGTTACCTGAGACCCAGCGCGCGGCGCTGCGGGTGGCGTGCGGGCTGGCCGACGGTCCGCCCGCCGACCCGTTCCTGGTGGGGCTCGCGACACTCACGCTGCTGGCGGAGGCCGCGAAGCAGCGGCCTGTTCTGGCCTGCGTCGATGACGCTCAGTGGCTCGACGAGGAGTCCTTCGGCGTGCTCGCCTTCGTGAGCCGGCGGGTGCACGCCGAGGGCGTCGGCCTGCTGTTCGCCGCGCGAACCGGTTTCGACGCGCCTGCGGGCCTTTCATGCACCGAGGTCGTAGGTCTGGAGGACGAGTTCGCTCTGGAACTGCTGCGGGAGACCGTCCCCGGACAGCTCGACACCCGTGTCGCGGCGCGCATCGTGGCCGCCACGGCCGGGAACCCGCTGGCGCTGGCCGACCTGGGGCAGGAGCTGTCCGCAGACCAGCTTTCCGGAGGGCTCGTGCTACCCGAACCGCTGCCGGTGGGCGGAAGGTTGGAGGCGCACTACCTGCAACAGGTCCGCGAGCTGCCGGAGCCGACGCAGACCTGGCTGCTTCTCGCCGCCGCCGAGCCGGGGGGCGACCTCGGCTACCTCATGAGCGCGGCGCGTCGGCTCGGGATCGGTACGGAGGCTTCAGGACCGGCGGAAGCCGCGCGTCTGCTGGTGCTGCGCGCCGCTGCGGAGTTCCGCCATCCGCTGGTTCGGTCGGCTGTGTACAGCGGCGCCACCAGCGTCGAGCGAAGGCGCGCACATCGCGCGCTCGCGGAGGTGACCGACCGCCCGGCCGACACCGACCGGCGGGCCTGGCACCTCGCCGCCGCCGCGATCGGGACAGATGCCGCCGTCGCCGCGGAAGTGGAACGGGTGGCCGACCGGGCGGGCGCGCGGGGTGGCTACGCCGCCCGCGCCACCTTCCTGACCCGGGCAGCCGAGCTGACGCCGCAGGGCGAGGTGCGAGCGGGGCGGCTGCTGGCAGCCGCCGAGGCGGCGTTGCGGTCCGGGGCGCCGCTTCAGGCGGAGTCGCTGCTGGACGGCATCGACGCGGAGCTGCTCGGCGATGTCGGCCAAGGCCGGGCGCTGCTGGTCCGGGCGACCACGGCCATCGCGCTGGGCCGAGCGGACTCGTTCGCGCAGGCGCCGGCGCTGTGCGTGCGCGCCGCGCAGTTCCTCTCCGACGGTGCTCCGGACCTGGCCCGTGAGGCGCTCCTCAGGGCGATCGACCGCGCCATCACCGCCGAGCATCTGATGCAGGACACGACGCCGGCTGAGATCGCCCGGGCTGTGGAGACGCTGGTGCCGCCCACCGGCGAGGCGACCGGCGTCGACCTTGTGCTGCGCGGCTTCGCGGCCCTGGCCATCGACGGCTACGAAAGCGCCGTCCCCCACCTGCGGCGGGCCTGCGCCGTGGTGCTGGACCCGGACACCCCCGAGGAAGCGGTACTGCGCGGCTATCTGCCTGCCATCACCATGTCGATGATCCTGTGGGACGAGCAGACGCACACCGCTGTCATCGGGCGGGCCGCTGACGTCGCCCGGGGGGCCGGAGCCCTGTGGCAGCTGGACACCGCCCTGTACTGCGCCACGATGTCCGAGACCAATCTCGGCGAGTTGGCCGCTGCCGACGACCTGCTGGCCGAGGGGCATCAGATTCGGGCGGCTATCGGCGCCAATGACGACGTGTGGGCCATATACCGGCATCCCGAACTGCTCGCCTGGCACGGTGAGCGTGAGGACCTGGACGCCGTTCTACGTGGATCGATGGAGGCTGGTACCTGGCTGGGCAGCGGCGCGGTCGAGTCCATCGCCCGCATCGGCATGATGGTGCTGGCCCTCAGCCGCGGCGACTACGCCGAGGCACGCACCATCGGGCACGAGCTGATCGAGCACGACGTGCTCGGGGTGCATTCCCGAGTGCTCCCTCACCTTGTCGAGGCAGCCGTACGCTGCGGCGACCGGGTTCTGGCCACGGCCGCGCTGAGAGCATTGGCATCCCGGGCGAAGGCCTCCGGCACGCCCTGGGCCTCGGGCCTGCTGGCTCGCTCAAGCGCGTTGCTCGCAGCCGTCAGCGACGCGGAGCCGCTGTACCGTGAGGCGATCGCCCTGTTGTCGGACACCAGAGCGCGCTCCGATCTCGCCCTCGCCCACCTGCTGTACGGCGAGTGGCTGCGTCGCCGCAAGCGCCGCAAGGACGCCCGCGAGCACCTGCACACAGCCGTCGCGATGTTCGACGCCATGCGGGCCACGGCATACGCGGCGCGCGCTGCCCAGGAACTCGCAGCCACAGGGGCCCACCCCCAGCGCGGGACGGCCGGACCGACGAACACGCTCACCTCGCAGGAACAAAAGATCGCCCGCCTCGCCAAGGGCGGTGCGACCAACGCCGAGATCGCCGCCCAGCTGTACATCAGCGCCAGCACAGTCGATTACCACCTGCGGAAGATCTTCCGGAAGCTCGACGTGACGTCTCGGCGTCAGCTCAACCAGGCCTTGGACGACTGAGTCCCGTCACGACTACGTGCTCCACGGGATTCGAGCATCGTCCGTCCTGGCACACGCTGAGGTGACCGGACAGCAGGTCCCGCAGACGGGAGCAATCCATGCCATACGTCACCGCAAGCGACGGAGCGCAGATCTACTACAAGGACTGGGGCACGGGCCGGCCGGTCGTGCTCAGCCACGGCTGGCCGCTCAACTCGGACAGCTGGGAGGCGCAGCAGCTGTTCCTCGCATCGAGCGGCTTCCGCGCCATCGCCCACGACCGCCGTGGCCACGGCCGGTCCGCCCAGACCTGGCACGGCAACGAGATGAACACCTACGCCGACGACCTCGCCACCCTCATCGACACGCTCGACCTGCGCGACGTGACGCTCGTCGGCTTCTCCACCGGCGGCGGCGAAGTCGCCCGCTACATCGGGCGGCACGGCACCGACCGTGTCGCGCAGCTCGTGCTGGTCTCCGCCGTACCGCCCTTCATGCTCAAGACCGACGACAATCCCGGGGGCGTACCGATCGAGGCGTTCGACGCGATTCGCGCCGGGTCCCTCGCCGACCGCTCGCAGCTGTACCGGGACCTGGCCGACGGACCGTTCTTCGGCCACAACCGACCCGGTGCCGACGTCTCGCAGGGCATCCGGGACGCGTTCTGGCGCCAGAGCCTGCAGGCCGGACACCGAAACGCCTACGAATGCATCGCGGCCTTCTCGGCCACCGACTTCCGCGCCGACCTGGACGCTGTCGATGTACCCACGCTGGTCATCCACGGCGACGACGACCAGGTCGTGCCCTTCGAAGTGGGCGGCAAGGCATCGGCGGACCGCATCAAGAACGCGACGCTGAAGATCTATCCGGGAGCGCCGCACGGCATCACGGACACGCACAAGGAACAGCTCGGCGCCGACCTGCTGGACTTCCTCAACTCCTGACTCCGGAAGGGAACCACCGCATGATTCCCGAAGATCAGCCCCGCCGCCGCGTCCTCGGCGGCCTGCTCGCGGCTGGGGCGGTCACGCTCGGAGCCGCCCCCGCCTCGGCCTCCGCCCGCTCGGGGCGCGGCGGGAGACCGACCGTCGTGCTCGTGCACGGCGTGTTCGCCGACTCATCCGGCTGGAACGACGTCATCACGCGCCTGCTCAAGGCCGGATTCCCGGTCCTCGCCCCCGCGAACCCCCTGCGCGACCTGGCGGGCGACTCCGCGTACGTCTCCAGCGTCATCGACACCATCCCCGGCCCCGTCATCCTGGTCGGCCACTCCTACGGCGGCGAGGTCATCACCAACGCCGGGCGCGGTCACTCCAACATCAAGGCATTGGTGTACGTCGCCGCGTTCGCGCCCGACGAGGGCGAGAGCGCGCTGCAACTGGCCGGCATGTTCCCGGGCAGCAAACTGGCTGACGCGCTGGTGACACGCCAGTTTCCGCTGCCCGACGGCACCACCGGCACGGATGGCTACATCGACCTGGAGAAGTTCCACGAAGTCTTCGCAGGAGACCTGCCGGCCTCCGTCACACGGCTGATGGCGGCCACCCAACGCCCCGGCAGCGTGGGCGGACTGGCGTCGGCCAGCGGCGTGCCGGCTTGGAAGAGCCTGCCGTCCTGGTACGTGATCCCCACCGCGGACAACGTCATCCCGGCCGCGGCGCAACGCTTCATGGCCAAGCGCGCCGGGAGCACGACCGTCGAGGTGAAGGGCTCCTCCCATGTCGTGATGATGTCCCATCCCGACACCGTCGTCCGCCAGATCCTGGCCGCCCACCGAGCCACCCGTTGACGCCCGGGAAGGAACACCGATGACCGCACCGGACACCATCGTCCTGATCCACGGCTTCTGGGTGACCCCTCGCAGCTGGGAGCACTGGATCCACCACTACGAGAAACAGGGCTACCGCGTACTCGCGCCCGCCTACCCCGGCTTCGACGTCGAGGTCGAGTCCCTGAACGCCGACCCGACCCCGATCGAGAAGGTGACCGCACCGCAGATCATCGAGAACCTGGCGAACGTGGTCCGCGGCCTCGACAAGCCGCCCGTACTGATCGGTCACTCCGCCGGCGGGGCGTTCACCCAGGTACTGCTCGACCACGGCTTCGGCGCGGCAGGAGTGGCCATCAACTCCGCACCCACCGAAGGCGTGCGGGTGGTCCCGCTGAGCCAGGTGAAGTCCACGTTCCCCGTGCTGAAGAACCCTGCCAACCGGCACAAGGCGGTCGGCCTCACCCATGAGCAGTGGCACTACGCCTTCACCAACACCTTCTCCGAGGAGGAGTCCCGGGCGCTCTACGAGCGTTACGCGATCCCCGCGTCGGGCCACATCCTGTGGAACAGCGTGCTGGCCAACTTCCAGCCCGGCCACCAGGACATCTGGGTGAACTATCACAACGACGACCGTGCACCGCTGCTGTTCCTCTCCGGCGAGCTGGACCACCTCATGCCGCCCGCGGTTCAGCAGTCCAACGCCCAGCACTACAAGTCGAACACCGTCACCGAGGTCAAGGTGTATCCGGGGCAGCCGCACCTGATGCCGGCCTCGCCAGGCTGGGAAGAGGTCGCGGACCACGCGCTGGCGTGGGCCCTGTCCCACGCCAGGTAGCCACCAACACGCCCGGGACGGCCGCCCTGCCCGCCGTCCCGGGCCACCGGAAGGGATCACCGCATGACCGACGTCTGCGTCACCCACATCGGCGGCCCGACCACACTGATCGAGGTCGGCGGCTGGCGGCTGCTGACCGACCCCACATTCGATCCCCCAGGGCGTCGCTATTCGTTCGGCTGGGGCACCTCCTCCCGCAAGACGTCCGGCCCCGCCCTCGCCGCCGCCGACCTGCCACCGGTCGACGCCGTCCTACTCACCCACGACCACCACGGTGACAACCTCGACACGGCCGGGCGCGCCCTGCTGCCGACCGCAGGCGCGGTGCTCACCACAGTGTCCGGAGCACGACGACTCAGCGGCGACACCCGTGGACTGGCACCCTGGACGACCACACGCCTTGAGGCCCCGGGACGCATGACGATCGACGTCACCGCGACCCCCGCCCGCCACGGACCGCCGCTGTCCCGGCCGATCACCGGTGACGTCACAGGTTTCGCGCTCCACTGGAAGGGCCAACGGCACGGCGTGCTGTGGATCTCCGGAGACACCGTCCTCTACGACGGCGTACGACACCTGGCCCGTCGCCTGAACGTGGGCACCGCGCTGTTGCACATGGGCGGCGTGCGCTTCCCGCTGACGGGCCCGATCCGCTACACCATGACGACTGCTCAGGCCGTGGAACTGTGCCGTCTGCTCACCCCGCGAACCGCCCTGCCCGTCCACTACGAGGGCTGGCACCACTTCCGCGAGAACCGTGAAGCCATCGAACGGCACCTGGCCTCCGCCCCGGCCGAGATCCGGCGCAGCTTCCGCTGGCTGCCCGCCGGAACGGGCGTTGACATCACCGTATGAAGACACCAGTCCACTCAGACGCTCCTGGGCCGCGACGGCAAGGGTCCGTGGGCGTCGCCCGCCGGGAGATTCCGCACGCGACGAGGCAACTGATCGCGTTCGGCATCTGGCGGTGTCGGTACCCTCGGCTGCCCGCCCCCGCCCCCGCCCTCGGTGCCTGGCCGATACCTGCAACCGCCGAGCGGACCGCCCATTCCGCGTCCGTCATGTCCGACGGATACAGGCGCACCCGGTCCGGATGATCGGCCGCGTTGCCGTACACGTGCTCGAAAAGGGCGCGCGAGTTGAGATCAGTCGCCGTGAGCGCGCTCTCGTGGCTTTTGGACGGTGGGCGATGACCTGTATGGGGCAGAGGGGCTGGACGAGCGTGGTGTGGCGGCGACGTCGCCAGAATCGGGACTGTTCCATCCGGTTGAGGGACGTTCAGAGGTCCCGCCGACGAAGCTGCCCGAGTGGTTGCAGACCGTCGGGCAGGTCTTCCCCGTGTACTGGCTCGGGCTCGGCCTCCGCTCTGCGCTGCGCCCGGCCGAAGCTGTCGCCGCCGAGATCGGGGAGCCCTGGCGGCATCTGGAGACGGCCGGGGTGCTGAGTGTCCGGGCGGTCGCAGGGCTGCTGCTGGCCCCGTCCGTACTGCGCAGAACGGCCCGCCGCGAGTCCGGTTCGGCAGTGGCGGAACGGCGCCGGAAGGCAATGCAGCGGGTCGGCTGACAGCAGCCCTGCTTGCGCAGCCAGCCCCCGTGTCGTGCAACGCAAGATGTCCGACTACTTACTCGAACGAGCTGAACACCTTGCCTGGCCCCAGCCCACCCGAACCGGCACCGAGCCGTCCGTATCACACTCGCGCGGCGGCGCCGGCCGCCGATCTGGTGCAGGTCGCGGGCGGATTCCGCGCGGGTGCCGGCGTGCTCGGCGGTGTCGAAGTACGGCGCCCACGGCGGCATGTCGCGATGCCTGACTGAAGAGGGGCAGAAGCTCCCGCCCGGCTCAGCCGTACCCACACCGGGTGGCTGAGCTGGTTTGGTTCCGTCAAGGGCCGCTGCGCCAGGCGATGGACGACGTCCGGCGCTTCGTGGCGGTGCTCTCCGCCCGGGTCCGTGACGCGCACGCCGCCGTGGAGTTCGGCATCAGCCGCGCGCAGGCGTACCGGCTCCTGGACGGCGCCCGCGCCCTGTCCGCGATCAGCGGTGCCGTCGCCGACAGCACCGAGACGTCTCGCGTGCGAGACACCGGCCCGGCGCGGGGCCGCACATGCGACCCGCAGGCGGTCGTCTGCCGGTCAAGGACCCTGCTTCACCTGCGGGGGCGGCCCTGACGTACGGCAGGACGAGAGAAGAAGCCTGGCTCGACGTCCTGGACCTCAGCGATGCCGGAGGGGTGGTAGAGCTGCTCCAGCACACGGCCCACCCGATCCGCCTCCTCACGGGCCTGCGCAAGGACATCTCCGCGCTCCGCAACGAGCCGGTTGTAGATGGGATCCAGAGCTGCGGACATGCCGTCTGTCGTCATGCCCGGCACCCTACGGCGCACCACTGACAGCGCCGTCCTTCCCACGATGATCACGAAGTCCGTGCCCGCCCCGCCATGCGCCCCAAGCAGCCGCAGCTACGCAGCCCACACGACGGGGGACCTGAAGGCGACCCGAATCAAGGAGTCCAAGTGCGATGAGTTTCGTCATGGTTCCTCGTCTGTATCCACAACACGCCATCCACCGCACTCGAGGAGAGCATCATGACCGCGATCTACACCTGGGACGTCTTTTCCACCCTCGACGGCTACGGCTCCTACGGTCCCGACGGCGACTGGGGCGGCTACTGGGGCAAACAGGGCCCTGAGATGCCGACCTCGACCCGGTGAACTCCCGGATGCGAAGCCTGCCGACAACGGTGGTGTCGACGACGCTCGCAGGACCCTTCGCATGGCCGGACGTGACCGTCGTGGCCGCCGACGCCGTCGGCGTCGTCGCCCGGCTCAAGAAGGAGTCCGAGGTGCCGTTGCGCTCACACGGCAGCCTGTTGTTGAACAGGGCGCTGATGGCCGCAGGGCTCGTCGACCGCATCCAGGTGACGATCTTCCCTGTGATCAGCGGTCGGACCGGGACCGCCCCGATCTTCGAGGGCACGGCCGACTTCGACCTCGAGCTGATCGAGAGCCGGACGTTCGACGGCCACACTCAAGAGCTCATCTACCGACCCACCCTGCATACCTGAACACAACCACGCACTGCACCAGGTCCAGCAGCTGAACCTGCCCCTGCAGTTCTGGGTCCGACATGCCGCACCCATCAGGAACTTGAACGCGCCCTGACCTTCGTGAGTACTACCCGGCCGCCCTCGTTGCCTCAAGCGTGCCCCCCGCCCGCGGTGCGGCATCGAGGCCGAGGTCGAGCGGCTTCGGGACATCTTCCACGCCGACTGACCTGCACCACCCGCCCCAGGTCGAGCAGGCCATGGGGCACCAGACACTGGCTCTCATCCAACAGCTCGACGCCGCCTGCAACAGCGTCGACGAACTCGCGGCGGCAACGGAGGATGCATTCCTCGCTCACCCAGACCCCGACATCATCACCAGTTTCCCGGGCCTGTCGGTGCTGTCCGGAGCGTGCGTCCTCGCAGAGATCGGTGACGATCGCGATCGCTTTGCGGACGCCAGAGCGATGAAGGCATACGCCGGTGCCGCCCCGGTGACACGAGCTTCCGGCCGCAGCCACGTCGTCGTGGCCCGTACGGTGGAAAATCAACGCCTGGCCGCAGCCGGTCACATGTGGACCTTTGCCGCTCTCCGATCAGCAGAGCCGAGGGCCCACTACGACCGCCGGCATGACGGCGGCGAACGACATACCGCCGCTCTTCGGAACCTGTTCAACAAGCTCCTCGGCTGCCTCTACCACTGCCTGCGAACCGACACGTTCTGCAACCCCGGACGCGCCTTTCGCCAGCCCCGTCATGCCGGCCGCATGACCGTCCACGGCATAGCCGGAGCCACGGTCAAGAGATCAGCCGACCCAAGAGCCGGGGAGGTCTGCGCGGACGACCTCAAGAGAGGCGGCTGTGTGACCGCGTACATGGATCCAGCAGTGATCCTGCAAGCCGTCCCGGCGCAGCAATCGGCCAGGAGCCGCGTACCAGCGCACGGGTGAGTCCCTTTCGCTCGCCCACATCGGATGGTCAGGCAGGTCGATGGGGGAGTAGCGAGCCTGGAGGTCAGGCACCAGTGCGTCTGGCAGCTCGCAGGCGTCGTACCGGTGCCGGCTGCAAGAAGCGTTTCACTCAGCACCAGCTCGACCCACGCCAGGGACATCCGGTCGAGGAAGGGAATCCAGCCCTGGTGCGACTCCACCACTCCCGGAGGGTCGTCCTGCTCGATATGGGTGAGAGGGATCGCCCACGACGCACAGTCCTGGTTCTCGCGGCGGAAGACCAGGACACCGTCAGGGCTTCGGCGACGTAAAGCCCGGCCGGCGGGACCAAGGGATCCTGCTGCCGGGCCAGGGCGTCTCGTCGGCCCAAGAGCGCATATCCCTCTCGCAGGGTGACGGGAAGTTCGAAGCCGAGATCGTTCTCTGCGGCAGCCAGCTCGGCCACAGCACAACCGTCCTCGGACCGCGGAGGACGGCCGATCCACTCACCACTGAACCAGCGCACGACGTCCCAGGCCTGCGAGGGGTCGGTCACCCCGCCCCTCAGTGCCACTGACACATCAGGGCCATCCACCATGCTCAGGACGCTACAGCCGGCACGGACAGGTGACCGGGCGGGAGCAATGCTCAGCCGGAGTCGGCCGGCCAGCTCAACTTGACCCGCCGGCGACATGAGATGTCTTCGACTGCTCCGCGATGGTGTGGTCGCGGGTGGGGACCAGAGTGCCGTCCACGATCAGCACGGTGTCTTTGGGGAACCGCTTGCGCGGTCGCAGCGCCATCGACGGCCCGAGATGATCAACGATGCGACCGACTGCGGACTTCGAGGTTCCGAATGGCGGGGCGAGCTGGCGCAGCGTCAAGTTGATGCGCCAGTACGCCGCGACAAGCAGGACACGGTCCTCCAGGGGAAGGCTCCACGGCCGGCCTCGGCGGGCGACGTCCGCTCCCTCGCGGCGCATGGCGGTCACGAGCTTGCTGAAGCAGCGCGGGCTCAGCCCGGTGAACGGCCCTATCCAGGACGGCTGCAACGCCGTGATCACCCTAGCCACGCGTTGATCATTCCATTGCTGCTTCAATGCCAGGGCAGAACTCCTCACCGGCCTTCCGGACCGTCGGCCAGGCGGCGCCGCCACCAGCGGTCGGAACGCCACTGACGATGAGCCGCGAACTGATCCGGCAGTGGGCGCTCGACATACCTGACGTCCAGGGCATGCACTCGGTCCTTGAGCTCGGCCAGTGGCCTGGGTGGCAACTGCCGCAAGACTTCCTCAAGCACGTCGCGGGCGTGTCGGACGTCCTCGAAGGAACAGCCACGGCATGAACACCCCGTCTCCTGCGGATAAAGAGGTCGTCTGCCCGGTGGTTGCAGGAACGCTCTATATCGCCGCAGCGCGCGGTCGGCAGCGCCGGGGTAGAGGTAGTAGTCGTTCGAGAGTCTCTCTACCCGGTCTATCGCAACGCTCGTTCGGGACGAGAGGCCGTGGATCCGCTCTGGGGGCAAGCTCCAAGGGACACGAGGAGACTGTTCGGCGCGTAGCGCGCCGGGCCGTCTACGCGGCATCGGCCTTTCGGTACAAGGTCATGAGCATCATCATGCCAGCATCTGCTCTTCGGTGACGGCCAGGATCCTGGCTCTCGCGCATCCACGCCGTCGGCGACCGCACTCACACCGATCCGGTCACGATGCGGGTGGTGGCCTGCCAGCTGCACGGCACCGGTCGGGCGGCCGAGGAGTACCGGCTGGTGACCACACTGAGCGATGCCCGCCGCTGTCCCGCCCGCCAGCTGGCCGCGCTCTACCAAGAGCGCTGGGAGGCGGAAGCCGTCTTCGCCGAGCTCAAGACCTATCAATGCGGAGCCCGCTCTGTGCTGAGCAGCAAGACCCCCGACGGTGTCGTGCAGCAGGTCTGGGCCCATCTGCTCGTCCACCACGCACTGTGTGAGCTGATGATCGGAACCGCCGCCACCCGGGGCCTGGATGCCGACCGGATCTCCTTCACCGAAACCCTGCGCTCCGCCCGGCGCAGCGTGACCGTCACACCGGGCAGTCTTTCCCCTGAGCTGCTGGTCAGAGCCCTTGTCCTGCTCCAGCACGACTTGCTCGAACGCCTCCTGCCGCACAGACGCCTGCGCAGCCAGCCCCGCGTCGTCAAACGCAAGATGTCCAACTATTGGCTCAAACGGGCCGAACACCACACCTGGCCCCAACCCACCCACACCGGCACCCGAGCAGTCCGCATCCAACGACCCCAACCCACGAATGCATAAAGCAACGGCATGGCGGGCAACGGCCTGGACCGCGTGATGAAGACCGTCGCCCCGCTGGCGGCAGTCGCGGAGGATCTTGTAGTTCTTCATCCGCCCGATGACGTGTGCCACACGCGCACCGACCTTGCGCTGCTCGCCGTTGTATTCCTCCTCTGCCTGGAGCAGAGCCCTTCCTGGGCGTTTGCGGTGGGGTACCGCCATCCCGCAATTCAGATAGGCGCCGTCGCCCAGCACCGTCACACCCTGGCAGTGCCGACTCAGCCCGGACGCCCGCCAGGCATGGGCGTCCGCGGTGGTGCCCGGCACCGGCCGCGCGGCCGCGATCACCAGCCGGGGTGTCCGCATCCACGATGACCTGCGCGTTCACCGAAAACCGGTAGTTGCGGCTGGAGGCCGCCACACTCCGGTCCCGCAGCGGAATCAGCGTGCCGTCCACGATCCGCAACCGGTCTGCGGCCTCCGACGGGCGGTCGGCGGGCTCGATCGCGAGCAGGGGACCCAGCCGTTGGATGACCCGGCAGACCGTGGAGGAGGAGACACCGAACAGCGGGCCGAGCTGCCGCATCGTGAGGTTCGTCCAGTAGTAGACCGGTAGCTGACCGCGACCATCAGCACCCGCTCGGCCAGCGGCAGCGACCACGGCCGGCCCCGCAAGGTGGGTGCACGAGGCCGAGCGCGAATTCAACCGGCCGCGCCGGCACGGGCGCCGAGACCGACGGGCCACCTCGAACCCGCAGGAAGTCCGACTGCGGCCGGTTCAGTCGTGCCGGGCGAGCTTGACGGCGGAGATCAGCAGGATCACGGCCAGCGCTGGGATGAGGACCAGGTCCGAGAACACCCCGAGAAGCAGACCGCCCAGTACCGTGCCGGCGACCGAGCCCGCGGCCATCACCGCGGTGAAGCGGCGGTTCGTGCCAAGCACCGCGAAACTGCCGTCCCGGCTGTAGCGGCGAAGGCCACCAGCATGGTTGGCAGCGACACCAGCAGAGACAGGCTCCCCGCAGTCTTGATGTCCACCGCGAACAACAGCACGATCGTCGGGATCAGCAGCTCACCGCCGGCCACTCCCATGATCGCCGCGACCACCCCGATGCCGAACCCGGCCGACATCCCGCACGGAACCTGGGCCCACAGCGGCAGCGCGAGAGACCTCACGGTGGTGGCATGCGTGACCAGCGGGGCCGCGGCCATGAGCACCATCAACATGGGCCCTGGCCTCGACGAACGCGAGAGTGGCCAGGTCCTTGACCTTCCTGGGGACCCCCCGAACGGCCCCGGTCCGCGTGCACCCGCAGCGACGCGCGGACCGGGCGCCATGCACCGCGTCGGCTTCGCGCCCGGCAGGGGCGTTGCAGGGCCGGGGCTGGTGTGTCACCGTCCGTTCACCAGGGACACCCCGGAATGTGGGGTTCCGGGAGCAGTCTCCACCTGTGAGACGAATCATGGGAATCGTCCTCGCGGTACTGCTGATGGCGGGTGTGGTGGTCGCCGTCGTCGCGGGTCGCAGCGATGAGGACAAGGGCACGGCAACGAAGACCGTGCGGATGGTGATCGGGTCGGAGAAGGCGGAGTTCTTCGCGGATCCGGACGTGGTGAAGGCCCTCGCCGCCAAGGGCTACACCGTCAAGGCCGAGACCTCCGGGTCCTGGGCCATGGAAGGGTTGAACCTCAAGGGCTACGACCTCGCGTTCCCCAGCAGCCAGGCGCCCGCCGTCGAGCTCGCGGCCACGTACAAGGTGCAGGGGACCCTCCCCCGCCCCTTCTACTCGCCCCTTGTCGTCGTGGCGCACAAGAGCGCCGCCGGGGTGCTCGCGGCCAACGGCCTGGCCACCCTGGACGCGGCGCACCGCGGCACCCTGAAGATGGCCGCCTATCTGGACGCGGCCCGCGCCGACCGGACCTGGCAGCAGCTCAAGGGCGCCGAGAAGTACGGGGAGCTGACCGGCACCCTCTACCTCTCCAGCACCGACCCGGAGACCTCCAACTCCGGTGCGCTCTATCTCGCCGCCGCCTCCTACGTCGCCAACGGCGGCAAGGTCGTCGCGAGCACCGCCGAAGTCGACAGGACCGCGCCGCTGCTGCACAAGCTGGTCAGCGTCCAGGGCGCCCAGCAGTCCAGCACGGACGCGGCTTTCCGCGACTTCGTCAGCGGCGCCGGCAACCCGCTCGTCCTGGTCTACGAGTCGCAGGTCGCCTCCCTCCTCGCGGACGGGCAGCAGCCCGACGACCTGGTGGTCCTCTACCCGGACACCACCGTCAACAGCGACCACACCGCCGTGCCGCTCACCGAGAACGGCTCCGGACTCGCCCAACTCCTGTCCACCGACCCGGGGTTGCGCAAGCTGGAGATCCGGCACGGGTTCCGCCCGCAGGGCGTCGCCGCCGAGTTCGCCTCGGCCGGCACCTACCTCAAGCAGCAACTGACCGGCGTCCGCCAGGCGCCCGTGCCCACCTCCGCGGTGCTGCACGAGCTGGCGCGACGGGCGCGCGGATAAGGGGGACAGCAGCAGATGAGCAGCACCGACAACGACTTCACCCTCACCCCGCCCGAGGCCGTCGCCGCCGTTCCGCGCGAGCGGGCCGGCGGACTCGTCCCCGTGGACGACGGCGTCCGCACCGACATGGCGGCCAAGGCAGCCGCCTACGTCGACGGACTCGCCGCCCTCGATGCCCGCTCGCCCGAGTTCGTCGGCAAGGTCGGCGAGATCACCGCGCTCGGCGCGGGCGAGATGCGCACGGCCGCCGCACAGTCCAACCGCATGCTGGAGCGGACCGTCCGCAGCCTGCCCGACAAGGGCGGCGACGCCCAGTCGAAGGTGGCCGGCTCGCTGGTCGAACTCCGGCGCGTGGTCGAGGACCTGGACCCGCGGGACCTGTCGGCGAGCAAGGGCCGCAAGTTCCTCTCCAAGCTCCCCGGCGGCAACAAGCTCCGCGACCACGTCGCCAAGTACGCCTCCGCGCAGGGCACGTTGCACAAGATCGTGGGCTCGCTGCGCGGCGGCCAGGACGAACTGCGGCGCGACAACGCCGCGTTGCAGACCGAGCGGGTCCGGCTCTGGGAGACCATGGGCAAGCTCCAGGAGTACATCGTCCTGACCGACGCCCTGGACTCCGCCGTCGAGCAGCAGATCTCCGGCACCGAGCTCGCCGACCCCGAGCGGGCCGACAGCCTGCGCGCCGACGTCCTCTTCCCGGTCCGGCAGAAGCACCAGGACCTGCTCACCCAGCTCGCGGTGTGCGCACAGGGCTACCTCGCCATGGACGTCGTCCGCCGCAACAACGACGAGCTGATCAAGGGCGTCGACCGGGCCGCCACGACCACCGTCTCGGCGCTGCGCATCTCGGTCATGCTGGCCTCCGCGCTCGACACCCAGAAGAAGGTCATCGAGCAGGTCAACGCCCTGCGCGGCACCACCGAGGACCTCATCCGGGGCAACGCGGAGATGCTGGCGACACAGAGCGGGGAGATCCAGCGCATCGCCGCCGACCCGGCCGTCGGCGCCGAGACCCTGCGCTCCGCCTTCCAGCAGATCTACCGCACCCTCGACGCCATCGACACCTACAAGGTGCAGGCGACCGAGGCCATGGCGGTAACCGTCGAGAACCTGACGGCCGAACTCCAGCAGGCCGGCACCTACCTGGACCGCAGCCGCTCCCGCAGCGCGCTGGAAGGCGGCCTCTCATGAGACGACCCCCCAGGCCCCCTCGGCCCCTTGGTCCCCTCCGGCCCCTTCGGCCCCTCCTCGCGCTGACCGCCCTCGCCGTGCTGCTCACCGCCTGCTCGGCGGTGGCCGACGGGGACGAGAAGGACCCCGCCGCGCCCCGGCCCGGCACCCTCCGCGTCCTCGCCTCCAGCGAGCTGAGCGACATGGCCCCCGTGCTGGAGCAGGTCCGCGAGGACACCGGCATCACGATCCGACCCACCTACATGGGCACGCTCGACGCCGTGAACCTGCTGGCGAAGCCCGGCACGGACGGCAGGTACGACGCCGTCTGGCTGTCCTCCGACGACTATCTGCGGCTGCGCCCCGACGCGGCGAAGAAGATCGTGTCGGAGACTCCGATCATGTCCAGCCCGGTGGCCATCGGCGTGCGGACGGCGACCGTCGCCTCCCTCGGTTGGAAGCCCGAGCACGTCACCTGGTCGCAGATCGAACAGGCGGTCCAGGACGGCGAACTCACCTACGGCATGACCGACCCGGCGCGCTCCAACTCCGGTTTCTCCACGCTCGTCTCGGTCGCCTCGGCGCTCTCCGGAGCCCAGTCCGCGCTCACCGACGCGGATGTCGCGAAGGCGACCCCTAGACTGAAGGAGTTCTTCAAGGGGCAGCAGCTGACCTCGGGTTCGTCCGGCTGGCTGGCGAGCGCGTACGCCCGGCGCGGCGACGTCGACGCGCTCCTCAACTACGAGTCCGTGCTCAAGGGCATCCCCGGGCTGACCGTGATCCGCCCCACCGACGGCGTCGTCACCGCCGACTACCCGCTCTCCTCCCTCGCCGCGACCGACGCGACGACCCGCGACAACGTCAAGCGGGTGACCGACGCGCTGCGGACGGAGGCCCTCCAGCGGCTGATCACCGCCAAGACGCACCGCCGCCCGGTCGTCGCCTCGGTGCCGCCCGCGGCCGGACTCGACACCGCCCGCCGGCGCGAACTGCCCTTCCCCAGCACCCGGTCCGTCGCCGACGGTCTCCTCGACGCCTACGAGAATGACCTGCGCCGCCCCTCCCGGACGGTGTACGTCCTCGACACCTCCGGCTCGATGCAGGGCGACCGGCTGCGCCGCCTCAAGACCGCCCTCACCGACCTGACCGGCGACTTCCGGGACCGCGAGGAGGTGACGCTGATGCCGTTCGGGTCGGACGTGAAGAGCGTGCGGACGCATGTCGTCAGCCCCGCCGACCCCGACGCCGGGCTCGCCGCGATCCGCAAGGACACCAAGGAGCTGTCGGCCGACGGGGACACGGCCCTCTACACGTCGCTGGAGAAGGCGTACGACCACCTCGGCGCCGACCGGGACGCGTTCACGTCGATCGTGCTGATGACGGACGGCGAGAACACGGCGGGCGCGAAGGCCGGCGACTTCGACGGCTTCTACAAGAGCCTCAGCGCCGAACGGCAGGACATCCCCGTCTTCCCCATCCTCTTCGGCGACTCCGACCGGGGGGAGCTGGAGCACATCGCCGAACTGACCGGCGGCCGCCTCTTCGACGCCCAGAAGGGCTCGCTGGACGGCGCCTTCGAGGAGATCCGTGGCTACCAGTAGGTTCGTCGGATACCTGGAGTCCCGCAAGAACATCGCCGGCAGCGCGGCGGGACTGGCCGGCCTGGTCCTGACCTTCACGGGCGTCGCGGGCCCGTACTGGCCGGTCGTGGTCGTCGGTCTCTATGGCGCGGGCGCGCTGATCGCCCCGCCGGAGCGGCCCCCGCTGCCCGACTTCCCCGACCCGTCCGCCCAGCTCGACGAAGTGCGCGGCGACTTCGAACGCCTCGGCGCCTACCTCGCGGAGGTCGACCTGCCCCCGGCCGCCGCGGGCCGCCTCACCGAACTCACCGGCCTGCTGACCGCCCTCCTCGAACCCGGCTGGGTCGCGGAGATCCTGGCCCAGGACCCAGAGGGCGTCCACACCCTGTCGAGGGCGGTGCGGCACGACGTTCCCGAGGCGGTCGACACCTTCGTACGAACGAGGTGGTGGACACGGCTGGCACCGGGCCAGGATCCCCCGGAGCGCCACCTGGAACGCCAGTTGACCCTGCTCCAGGAGGAGGCGGAGCAACTGGCGGGCGCGCTGCGCGAAACAGAGGCCAGACGCCAGGAAACCCACACGCGTTACCTGGAGGACCGCTCGCAGTAGCCGCCTCGGGGGCGCGGGTCCGTATCGATCACGGGCGAGCGTCCGTCGTTGTGTTCCCCGTCGGGGCAGACGGGGAACACGACGACAGGCCCAGAGCCGCATACGCCGTTGTACGCGGCCTCGCCGATCACGGTGCGGGCCCGTCAGCCCAGCCGCTGCACCAGCGCAGGCGTCCGCCGGGGCCAGGGTGTAGTAGCCGCGGTGCCGTTCGAACAGCGGCAGCTCGGGCAGCGCCACGCTGGCCCACTCCCTATGTCCAGCCACCGCTTGTAGCCGCCCGGGTCGAGCCACTTGACGTCCTCGCTGCGGGCCGCCCGCAGGGCGTCGAACCCGTCGAAAGGGTTCACATGGGAGTGATCCATCAGGTGGTGGGGAGTCCCGGAAGCCAGTCGTAAGCGGGATCGCCGGGGAAGGCGATGGACGCGATGTGCTGTGGCGGGATCGCCTCGCGGTAGTGGACGTGACGGCGGAATGACTTCTGACCTGCGGGTACGTCGTCTGAGGCGTGGCTCCGAGGGGGCGTATGGCACCGCTGTTAACCGTGGTTGACCGGTCTTATGGGCACGTTGAGGGCACGAGCCCGGCCCGGGGGATGCAGCGCGGGGCCCCCACGCTTGCACCGGGCCGGATCGATCACCGGCTGTCAATGCGTCGGCAGCGGCCCATACGCTGTGCGTTCTCTGACGACGCCTCAGAGAAAACAACGGCCCTCTCCTCGATAGGTCGGGACGATGTCCACGATCTCCCCGTCCTGGAGCAGGTGCAGCTCGTTGAAGCGCTCGCACAGCTCGCCCGCCTTGGCGTGCCGGAAGAAGACCGGTGATCCGACGGTGAGGTGCTCGGCGGCGGGACCGATCAGTGGCGTCTGGACCTCGCCCGCACCCTCGTTGCCGTCGTACCGCAGTCCCGGCGGGAAGGCCGGTACGGGCGCCCGGTCCCAGCGGGGGACGCCGGAGGCGACGTAGCCACCGCCGAGCACGGTCACCGTCCGCGGGCCGGGCCGACGCACGACGGGCAGCGCGAAGAACGCCGCGGCCTGCGGAGCGAACCGCGAGTATCTGTCGAACAGGGCGGGTGCGTAGAGCCCGGATCCCGCGGTGACCTCCGTGACGACGGGTTCACTCGCGACGAGCTCCAGGTCACCCGTTCCGCCGGCGTTGACGAAGTCCAGTGGCGTGATGCGCGAGATCGCCTCGACCGCGAGCGCGCGCCGCTCCCGCAGCTCGCGATGGGACCGGTCCTGCATCAGCCGGATCACGCGGTTGGCGACCGGCCGCTTCGGCACCGCGTCTCCTGTTCCGGCGATCTGCGCCTCGTACGACATCACGCCGACCAGCCGGGCGGACGCGCTGCGCTCGACGCGTCGGGCCGCCGCGGCGGCCTGCTCCGGTGTGTGGATCGGAGTGCGCTTCGCCCCGATCCGTATCCGGCCGCCCGCCAGCCAGAAGGACGCGTCGAAGTCCAGGCAGGTCTTCACACCGGTACCGGTACCGGTATCGGTACCGGTACCGGTACCGGAACGGCGGGCGGCGTGTTCGATCAGCTCCACATGGTCCGGCGAGTCGATCATCACGACGGGGGCGCCCTCGGGGTCCTCGGCGGTGCGTTCCGCCAGGGCGCCGAGCAGCTCGGTATCGGTGGTCGGATAGGCGACCAGGACGCCCCGGGCGCCGAGGCCGTGCAGCCACAGCGCCTCGTCGAGAGTGAACGCCATGATGCCCTGGAAGCCGGAGTCCAGCCCGAGGACGTATTCGATGATCTTGCGGGCTCGGAGCGACTTGGACGCGATACGCACGGGCTTGCCCTGCGCCCGGCGCAGGAGGTCATGCGCGTTGGCGGTCAGCGCGTCCAGGTCGACGAACGCGAAGGGCGGTTCCGTACGGGCGAACACCTTGCCGTAGTAGTCCCCGGCGTCACCGTGCGCCTTCATCGGGTCACCACCTCTCCGTGCGTGCCGAGGACCCTGCGGGTGTGGGCGTTGCCGAACGTCCCGGTCGGATCGAGCTCGGCCCGCTTCTCGGCGAAGTCGTCCCAGTGCGGGTAGAGGGGGCGCAGGGTGCGCCCCGTCAGGGTGTGCCGTTTGCCCCAGTGGGGCCGGCCTCCGTATGTCGCCATGACGTCCTCGAACGCCCGGAAGAAGGGGTCGGCGTCCATGCCCTGGTACTGGTGGGCCGCGATGTAGCAGGTCTCGCGCCCCTCTGCGGTGGACAGATACGCGTCGTCCGCGGCGGTGAAGCGCACCTCGAACGGGAACAGGATCGGCAGCCGCTGCCGCTCGACGAGTCGCAGGCATGCGGTCAGCGCCTCGGCGCAGTGGCTTCGCGGGATGGCGTACTCGCTCTCGGTGAACTTCACCTTCCTGGCGGTGGCGTAGACGCGGTGGGCCACGTCCTCGACCAGGGACTCGGACATCGACCGGGCGACGGTGGCGTTGACGGCCGGCACAAGGGACGGGAACCGCCTGCCGACTCGGCACAGTGCGCCCAGGACCGTGTTCTCGGCGAACTCCTCACGAAGTCGCCGCTTCCAGCGCGGTGTCGGACGCGGGGTGTCGTCGGTGCGGGTCGACGTCCTGGTCATGGCCGTACGCGTGTACGGCCAGACGAAGAACTCGAAGTGGTCGTTGGTGTCGACCAGTTGGTCCAGCTCGGCCAGCACGTCGTCGAGCGGCCGGGGCCGGTCGACGCGGCGCAGCGCGAACAGCGGGACGCATTCGACGGTCACCTCGGTGACGATGCCGAGCGCCCCCATCGACACTCTGGCCGCGCGCAGCAGTTCCGGTGTGGTGGTCCGGTCCAGCTGCCGTACGGTGCCGTCCGCGGTCACCAGTCGCATGCCCGCCACCCGCGACGACAGGTTGCCGAACGTGCGGCCCGTGCCGTGCGTGGCGGTCGCGAGGGCCCCGGCCACCGTCTGCGCGTCGATGTCCCCCTGGTTCTCCAGCGACAGGCCGTGCTCGGCGTTCCTCGGGCCCAGCTCACGCAGGGTGATGCCGGCCTGCAGGGTGACCCGGTGCTCCTCGACGGACAGCACACGGTTCATGCGGGACAGGTCGATCATGACGCCGTCGGTGCAGACCAGGTCGCTGAACGAGTGGCCGCTGCCCACCGCGCGCACGGTGAGCCCCCGCTCGGTCGCGGTCCGTACGGCGCGTACGACGTCTTCCTCGTCGTGTGGCCGTACGACGGACATCGGGTGACCGGTCTGCTCGCCCGACCAGTTGGTCCAGGTCATCGGGCCCCCGTCCCGGGAGTCTTCAGGCCGGCCCGGGAGGTGAGCCCCATGCGGAGGGCGCCCGCGACTTCGAGCAGCACCTCCCGGGGGGCGGCGCCCGATCCGGTCGCGTTGACCATGCTGTGCGTGATGCCGCTGTGGCGTCGCAGGACGGTCGGCACTCCGGCGTCACGCAGCTTGTGCGCATACGCCTCGCCCTCGTCCCGCAGGACGTCGAATCCCGCGACGGCCACATAGGCCGGGGCCACGTCGTGGAGGTCGTCGGCCAGCAGGGGCGAGACCCGTGAGTCCGTGGCCTGCGCGGGATCGGGAAGGTAGTGGGCCTTGTACCAGTCCATCTGGGCCTCGGTGAGGAAGAAGCCCTCCCCGAACAGCTCGTAGGAGCGGTGCTTGCGCGAGAGGTCCGTGACCGGCATCAGCAGGAGCTGCATCGCGGGTGCGGGAGAGTCCGTCCCGCGTGCTCGCCGGGCCGTCTCCAGGGCCACCACGGCCGAGAGGTTACCGCCCGCGCTCTCCCCGCCTACCGCGACGGCCGCCGGGTCGACGTCGTACTCCTCGGCGTGTTCCACGACGTGCGTGAAGGCCGCGAGCGCGTCGTCCACCGCCGCCGGGAACGGGTTCTCCGGTGCCAGCCGGTAGTCGACCGCGATGACGGTGAGCGACGCGTGACGGGCCAGGAACCGGGCCACGGAGTCACTGGCGCTCAGGTCTCCGAGCACCCACCCGCCGCCGTGGAAGTAGACGAGCGCGGCCGAAGGACGCGGAACACCCGCCGACCGGTACAGGCGGGCCGGGATGCCGCCCTCGGGCGTCGGGATCGTGATGTCCCGGATCTCCTCGACGGGAAGCGCGTCGCCGAAGATCCAGGCTTCGGAGGCGATCTGCGCACGCCCCTCGGCCAGCGGCAGCGACTCGAAGGTCTTCGAGACCGTCAGGCCGAGGACGCGCTTGCCTACCTGCGCGTCCAGGTCCATCACCTGCCCGTCGACGGAGATGGGCCGGCCGGCGATGGCCCGCTTCACGGCGGTCGGGAGGCGGCCGAGCCCGCGTGCCGCGCGGCGCGCCAGTCGCTCGGACAGCGGATGTACGTCGGTCATCGCGTCACGCTCCTCGGGGTTGGAATGGCGTCAGGCTAGGCTGAACTCTGGACGTTTGTCCAGAGTTCATGGAGCTGCCTCTTCCCCCCCCGGCGCTTGGGCGGCCGGAACGCCGTCGGGTAACTTCGAGGCATGGGGATCAGGCCGCAGTCGCACTACGCACGGGGACAGGCACGCCGGGAACGGCTCCTCGACGCCACCGCGGAGGTCATCGCCGCCCGCGGCCTCGAGGGGGTCACCCACCGGGCGGTGGCCGCGGCGGCCGGACTGCCGCCGTCCACGACGTCGTACTTCTTCGCCTCCATGGACGAGCTGATCGGCGCGGCCGTCACCCGGATCGCCGACGGCATCCTGGAGGCGACACGAGACCTGGTGGCCGACGTACCCGCGGTCGACGGCGGCATCCCCGCCCTCCCGTACGTCGACCAGCTGATCGACATTCTGATCGCGTCCAAGGAGACGCTGATCAGGGCCCAGTTCGAGGCGTATCTCGCGACCTCGCGGCGGCCGGAACTGGTGGAACCGGTCCAGCGCATCGTGCAGGCCCTCGAAGACGCGGCCGAGTCCATGTTCGTAGCCCTGGAAGCCCCGGACGCGCGTCTCGCCGGCCGTGAACTCGTCGCCATGGTCGACGGGTTCGCCCTGCAACGGCTCGCGCATCCGCGCCCCGACGACCGCGCGGTGCTGCGCGACGCCCTGCGCCGACTGACCGTGACCCACCTTGGCAGGGCGTCCGCGTCGGCCTGAAGGGGCGCCCTCACCCCTTGCCGGCGAGGCGGTCGAGCACCCTCATGGCGACGGTCATCGCGCGTGCGTAGCGTTCGCCGCCGACTCCGGCCGGCTTGCCGAGGGACTGCCCGCGCTGCCGGGCCACGGTCTGCGCGTCGGTGTACTTGAGCAGGCCGTGGCGTCCGTGCCGGCTTCCCTGGCCGGAGGCACCCCAGCCGCCCATGGGGGCGTCGGTGGATCCCCAGGCGGCCGCGTAGCCCTCGTTGATGTTGACGTTGCCGCTGCGCAGCCGGTGCGCGAGCCGACGGCCGCGCCCGGGGTCGCGGGTCCAGACGGAGGCGCCCAGCCCGTAGCCGGTGTCGTTGGCCCGGGCCACCGCCTCGTCGTCACTGCCGACCCGGTACAGCGAGACGACCGGGCCGAAGGTCTCCTCCACACAGACCCGCATGGTCTCGTCGACATCCGTGAGGACCGTGGGCTCGTAGAACGTCGGTCCCAGGTCGGGACGGGCCCTGCCACCGGCGAGGACCGTGGCCCCGTGGGCCGTGGCGTCGTCGACGTGCCGCCGGACGGTCTCCAGTTGCCGGGACGACACCAGGGGTCCGAGATCGTGGCTCCAGTCCAGGGCGTGGCCCAGCCGCAACGCGTTCACCGCGTCGACGAATCCCGGCACGAACGCGTCCCAGACCTGCTCGTGGACGTAGAGCCGCTCCATGGAGATGCACAGCTGCCCCGAGTTGGCGAAGCAGGAGCGGACCGCGCCGGGGACGGCCTTGTTGAGGTCGGCGTCCTCGCAGACGAGGAGGGCGTTCTTGCCGCCGAGTTCCATGGAGAAGTCGGTCAGTCGCTCGGCGGCTCTGGCCGCCAGGGTGCGGCCGACCCGGGTGCTGCCGGTGAACATCAGGAAGTCGGTGTGGTCGATGACGGTCTCGCCGAGCTCGGCTCCGATGCCGGTGACCACGGTGAACACGTCGTCCGGCAGACCGGCTTCGGTCAGGAGGTCCTTGGCCCACAGGCAGGAGTACGGGGTGAGCTGGTCCGGCTTCGCCAGTACCGCGTTGCCGGCCAGGAGCGCGGGCAGCGCGTCGGTCACGCCGAGGGAGAGCGGGTAGTTCCACGGCGAGAGGACGGCCACCACGCCCTTCGGGTGGGGGACCTCGTGGGTGACGGTCAGGCCCGGCACGGCGCCGCGCCGCCGGTGGACACGCAGGAGGTCCGGGCCGACGGTCGCGTAGTAGCGGCAGACCTGGGCGACGTCGAGGATCTCCTCGAAGGCGTCGGTGCGGGTCTTGCCGCTCTCCAGCTGGATGATGTCGAGGATCTCGCTCTGGCGGTCGAGCACGAGACGGCCGAATCGCCGGACGACCTGGGCGCGTTGCCTGACGGGCACCCGTGCCCAGCCCCGCTGCGCGGTTCTGGCCTGCCGTACGGCGGAGGCGACGTCGTCGGGGGTGGCACGGGGGATGTCGCCGAGATGCCGCCCGTCGGCGGGGCAGTCCACGGGGATCCGGTCACGGCCGCCGGCCACGGTCGCGAGCGCGGCGAGCCCGGCCATCCGCCGGGCCTGCGGGTTCGGCGGTCCGGACCGCTCGCTGTGGCCGGCCGTGGGCCCGTCGGGCACAGGGTGGAGAGGGGGCATGGGTCACTCCTTCGGATCTGGGGCGTTCAAGCGCGCGGTCACCAGCCGCCGTGCCTCGGCGGACTCGGGCAGGAAGGTCACCGCCGGGTAGACGTGGAAGCCGCCGACGCCTTCGAGCAGCGCGATGTCGACCCCGGCCGCCCGGGCCCGGGCGCCGAATGCACGGCAGTCGGTCAGGAAGATGTCGCGGGTGCCGACGACCACGGTGGTCGGTGGCAGCCCGCGCGGGTCACCCCTGCCGGGGCTGACCTGGGGCGAGTCGACGGGGAGCGCTCCGGCCCACAGCCGGCCGGCGTAGCGCAGTCCGGCGACGTCGAGCGTGGGGTCCCGGGCGACGACGTCGGCCACGCCGGGGTTCGTGAGCCCGACGTCGAGCCAGGGAGCGAAGAGCACGAGGTGCCGCGGCAGCGGCAGCCCCTCGCTGCGCAGGCGCATGGCCGTGGCCAGGGCCAGCCCGCCGCCCGCGGAGTCCCCGGCCCACACGGGCGCCGCACCGGACTCCTCGGTCAGGCGTACCTGGAGGTCGAGCAGGGCCGGGACGACCGTCGCGGCCGTTCCCTCGGGGGCCAGCGGGTAGAACGGCGCGATCACCCGGGCGGCGTTCTCCGCGGCGAGCGCGGCCATCAGGTCCCAGTGCTGTACGACGACGGGATTGATGTAGGCACCGCCGTGGAGGTAGACGATCGTGCGCTCGGGCCGCCGGCCGCGGACGCCGATCTCGGCGCACCGCAGCCCGGCGCGGTCGTGCACGGTGACGTCGTGGGTGCGCCGCAGCCGCCGCGGTACGGCGGCGGGCCCCTTGCGGCGGTTGCGCCGTCGGTCCGCCTCGGTGGATTCGTCGTCGCCGAGGATTCTCTTCGTCCTCGTGGCGGCGAGCAAGGCGCACACGAACCGCATGCGCAGCGACGGGTGACCGCGCCCGGTCACGACGTTGGCGTGCTCCCTCATGGGCATCTGGGGTCCCTTCGTCTGCCACGCGATTGCAGCGGCGCTCGTTCGTGCTGGTGGTTCGGGCTCGTGGTTCGTGTTGGTGGTTCGTGCTCGTGGTTCGTGCTCGGCGGCGTGTTCCCGGCCGGGGTGAGACGCGGGTACGTGCGTCCCACCCCTGTCTCGCAGTCGGCTCTACGACTCCTTGAGCGCGGCCAGTTCCCGTTCCACCCGGGCGTCGTGCGCCCGCTCGTCCTCGCGTGCCCGGCGCGGGCTCCACCGGCCGGCCATCAGGAAGACGAAGGGCAGGAACAGCAGCTGACCGGTGACGCACACCCACCACCAGGTCTGCCACTGCCTCGGGTTGTCCTGGGCGGCCTTCGCCACCTCGGCCCCGTGCGCGGCGAGGTACGCCAGGTCGACCTTGCCGATGGCGGCCGGTGCGGCCTTCAGATCCGCGGCGTACCGCGCCGCGAGCCGCAGACCCTGCTGTGTGCCGGGGTCACCCAGACCGGTCAGCAGCTTGACGGCCGCGGCCCGGTCGACTCCGAGGCCGGCCATGATCTGATCCACCGCGACGGCCTGGGCGGCCGTGTCCCGCGGGTCGGCCTGTATCGCGGCCATGGTGGCGGGGGCGACGGCCTGGGCGGCGGCCAATTGACCACCCCGTACAGCCGATTGGACCCTTTGGACCTGGGCCGTTCTCGCGCCCTCCGCCGTGGCGACCTGGCCGAGCAGGGCGGCCAGCGCCTCCCGGTCGGCGGGATCCTTCTGCACGCGGGCCGCGAGGGCCGGGTCGATGCCGGTGACGATCGCGAACTGCCGAGGGTGCTCCTGCTGGATGGCGGTGATCCGTGCCCCCTTCTCCACCAGCGTGGAGGTCGCCGGGACGATGAACGTGAGCACCACCAGGGAGAACGTGACGACCAGGCGCAACGTCCAGCCCCACACCGCGAGCCCGACCGCGGTGGCCGCCGGGTCGTGCTTCTCCACGGTCTCGGTGAACGAGGCCATCCAGGCGACGTAGGCCATGCCGCCGCCCACGGAGCCGAGGACGAAGTAGAGGGCGAACGTGTGGTAGCCGGTGCTCGGGTGAGTCGCCGCGAGGGCGAACAGGACGGTGCCCACGACGCTGATGAGGCCGCCGAGCACCATGAACGGCTTGCGCACGCGGAGCTTGTCCGACAGCAGGCCGAACACCACCAGGCTGATCGCGTTGAACGCCCAGTACCAGTTGGCCAGTGCGTTGGCCCGCTGGTCGCTGTAGCCGAACGTCGTCGCGAAGTAGACGACGGCGAAGCCGACCAGCGCGTAGTACAGCAGCAGGAAGACACTGATCGCGAACGCCGAGCCGACGATGCCGAAGCGCAGCATCTGCCGCCATGGGCCCTTGAGTTCGCGCGTGGGGTCGACGCCCTTCGCACGGGCCGCACGAGCCTCCAGGAGGGCCCGGTCGCGCATGTTCACCATGAGCTGGTCACGCAGCGCCGGGGACAGCTCACGCAGTCCGAGGAGGGCGACGACGAAGACGACGAGTCCGGCGACGCCGCAGACGTGGAACTGGAAGCGCCAGTCGGGGTGATGGCCGAGCGTGTTGCTGGAGACGGTGGTGACCACGAGGCTGCCGAGGACGGGGCCCAGTGTCCAGAAGCCCATCGCGGCGCCGCGCCCCACCTGCGGGGAGAAGTCGCGCATCAGCGCCGGCGTCGCGACCAGCACGACGCCCTCGACGAAGCTGAGCAGGACGTACAGCACCAGATAGGTGATCCCGTTCGGTGCCTGGGGAAGGCCGAAGAGGATGATCAGCCCGGTCGCGAGCAGGCCCCCGACCACGAGGTTGGCCCTGCCCCACCGGTCGGCGAGTCCGGCGAACAGCGAGGCGAAGGCGCCGACCGCGTTTCCGGCGACCGAGATCCAGACGAAGTAGCTGAAGGACATGCCGAGTTCGGTGATGATCTGGGTCGCCACCGAGCCAGAGACGTACAGCTCGTAGTAGAGGACCACGGTCGAGAGCACCGTGATCGCCAGGTACAGGTACCGGAGTCCGGTGTCGGGATAGTGCGACAGCTGCCGGTTCCACAGGCTGCGTCGCACTGCGGGACTTTCATCGGGGAGCACGGAGACGCGGGTCGTTGTCACGGTGATTCCTTCCCTGGCGGTACGCCGGTGGCGCACCCAGCGTGTGGGGCGGGGACCCGGTTTCACGGAGGAGGGGCCCGCACCGATCCGCGTCTCGACGCCCAGTACCTGGTCGCCGATGACTGCGGACCTTTTCGCCGCAGGACCGCGGCGCTTTCGTGGGTGACCCGCCGGGTCCGCGGACCACCGTTCGGCGAGGCGGTCTTGCGGAGGACGCTTCGTGGGCACCCTCTCGCTCCTGTCCGCTGCCGTGGACGTTGCGGAGACGGTAGGACGTAGTCTGGGCAAATGTCCAGACTTCGCTGACTGAATGTTCTGCCCGGCAATGCCCATGCTCGGATCCCGCTGAGGGTCGACGAGTCGTATACGGCGAAAGGCCGCTGGTCGTCGGGCTGGTGGGCGTGCAGGGAGGGTCCTGCCGCCGGGCAGCCATACGCGATGTGTGGATCGCCACCGGCACGGCGGCGGTGGGCGGGCTGGTGTTCGGCGCGCTCACCAACCTGGCTCAGGGATGGCTCCCGGGAGCATGGAACCAACTCGCCAACTCCGGCGCCGTCCGGTCCACCGTCGCATTCGCCGATACAGGGCCCGGCTCACTGCGCCTGGCCGCCCGCACCCTCACCCTCGCAGACCAGCCCGGCATCCCGACCGTGCTGACCAACGCCATCCGCTACGCCGACCGAGACCAGCACCGCCTCGCCGACGTCCTGGACGCCGCCCGGTTTCTGCGGCCCATCGACAGCCGCCGCCTCGACTCCGGCGAGTGCTGGCTGAAGGACCCGGCCGCCATGCACGAGATCGCCCACCGGATCGCCGCGGCCGCCGGCCACGGTGACGACCGCGCAGCCCGCCTGATGGCCGACACCGCCGCCACGGCCGACGCCTGCACCGTCGATCCCGAAGGCGTCGGCTCTCGAAGCCGGCAGCTGCCGGGCTTCCCGTTACGCGTCGACCCGGTAGGGGAGCCGTGGTGGATGGGGGATGGGGCGACGTGACGTCGGCGGCGGTCGCGGCGCGCGTCGTCGGCCGGGCCCTGCCCCGGGTGCCGGATCCCGGGCGCCTGGGTCCGTGCCGGAGAGGCCGGGATCGCCCGTAAGGGGCAGGCGGCCACCGGGCGGGTGGTTTCGGGCGAGAGCGTGCAGGAGGTTCGAGGACCCGCCCGGTATTGGACCCGCCGCTGGACTTCCAGGCCTTCTGCCATCGCTGCCACCACGCCTGATCCGGTGCGCCCGCCGGCACCTGGGGGAGCGCGAGGCCACGATCGAGACGGTGGAGTCGGTCTTCGTCCCGCTCCTGGAGAACTGGCCCGACGTCCTTGCCCGGCCCAGCGTCCAGCACCACGCCCAGCGGTCCTCCCTGCGGGGCATGCGATCTCCACACAGGGACCACGCGTCCTGAGTTACAGGCCGTACGCCTGGCACCCCGTCACACGCCGCGGGCACCCGTTGTGCCGCTCGTGCGGTGGCCGTCGTGGCCTGTTCGCCGGCTTCGTTCGCCGCCGCACCTGGCCCAGGACGCCGGCCCGCGCGGATGCGGTACCGCCGCTGCAGGTCTGTCCCTGGACCGGTGGTCAACCCGGCGGTCCGGGAAGTGGCGGATGCTGCCGTGCGTCGTCGGCCCTGACGGGCTGTTGGTCCGTGCCTGCCGTCGGCCGCCGAGCAGTCGGCTGCCGTGCCTCGGGCTGGAGAGGGGTGATGTTCCATCCGCAGGGGGAGGCGAAGGAGCAGGCCGGGCGCCTCGCTGAACTCTCCGCGCGGCCCGCGGGGTTGAGGAGGGGCCGAGGTACCGGGCCGCCAGTTGGAAGAGGGTGCTGCGGACACGCCGCCGCGGCGCACGGGGGAGCATGCTCAGGACTTGTGGATCGGTTCCGGGAAGGCATGCGGAGGGCGTACCTTCCCGAATGATCCGTAAGGTCTCCGAGTAGGCCCGCGTTGCGGCGCGGGTCGGGAAGGCACGCCCGTGCTCAGCGTAGTCACCGATGACGGCTCCACCCAGTCCGGCTCCCTGATCGACGAGATCGTGCGGGAAGGCGCCCGCCGGATGCTCGCCGCCGCGCTGGAAGCGGAAGTCAACCAGTACATAGCCGAGTTGGCGGCCGAGACCGACGAGTACGGCCGACGTCTCGGTGTCAGCAACGGCCACCACCGGCCCCGGACGGTGGTCACCGCGGCCGGCTGGTCGAGGTTAGGGCCCCGTGGGTGAACGACCGCCGCGTCGACGATGAGACCGGCGAGCGCAAGCGGTTCTCCTCGAAGATCCTGCCGCCGTGGTGCCGCGAGTCCCCGAAGATCTCCGAAGTGCTGCCGCTGCTCTACTTGCACGGCCTGTCCTCCGGCGACTTCGTCCCGGCGCTGGAGCAGCTCCTCGGCGGCACCGCCGGCCTGTCGGCCGCGACCGTGACGCGGCTGACCAGGCAGTGGAGCGAGGACCACGCTGCCTTCCAGAATCGGGACCTGTCGGATTGCGACTTCGTCTACGTGTGGGCTGACGGCGTGCACCCGAAGGTCCGGCTGGGCCGGGCCCACTCGTGCGTCCTGGTCCTGCTCGGGGTCCGGCTGGACGGCACGAAGGAGCTGATCGCCCTGGCCGAGGGCCTGCGGGAGTCGACCGAGTCGTGGGCCGACCTGCTGCGCGACTGCCGCCGGCGCGGCATGCGCGACCCCGAGTTGGTCATCGGCGACGGTGCCACGGGCCTGTGGCGGGCGCTCGCCGAGGTGTTCCCGGCAGCCAGGCAGCAAAGGTGCTGGGTTCACAAAGCCCGCAACGTCGCGAACTGTCTGCCCAAGTCCGCGCAGCCCGGCGCGACGAAGGCGATGCAGGAGATCTGCAACGCCGAGGACCGCACTCACGCCGAGCAGGC
The DNA here is from genome assembly GCF_040630255.1 of Streptomyces sp. NPDC005820. Taxonomy (NCBI): domain Bacteria; kingdom Bacillati; phylum Actinomycetota; class Actinomycetes; order Kitasatosporales; family Streptomycetaceae; genus Streptomyces; species Streptomyces sp. NPDC005820. The sequence goes on along the minus strand of NZ_JBEXXE010000020.1, from coordinate 103,049 downwards.
GATCGAGGCGTTCGCGAAGACCTACGGCGCAAAGTGGCCCAAGGCCGTAGCGAAGATCACCGAGGACCGTGACGAACTGCTCGCCTTCCACGATTTCCCCGCCGAGCACTGGATTCACTTGCGGACCACCAACCCCATCGAGTCAACCTTCTCCACGGTCAAACTCCGCGCCAAGGTCACCCGCGGCGTGGGCAGCCCGGCGGCCGCCCTCGCGATGGTGTTCAAGCTGGTCGAGTCCGCTCAGGCGCGATGGCGCGCGATCACCGGGGCTCACCTGGTGTCCCTGGTCCGCGCCGGTGCACGATTCGAGAACGGCGTCCTGGTCGAGCGCGAGGAGCAGGCCGCATGAACGTCCACGACATCCTGCAGAACCCGGACGAGCACGTCCGCTTCGCGGCCTACCTCGACAAGCTGGGGCACGTCGCCGACGCGAACGAGCTTGACCTGGTCAGCCGCGTGCTCACTGACCCGGACCAGACGATGGCCCGGTCCGCTGTGCTGCGGCACCTCGACCGTCGAGCTGCCGGCCTCTACCCCGGTCCCGCCTACGAGGGGTGGGCGCAGGCGATGACCCGGGCCACGATCGACCGCCCCTTCCTGGCTCAGCGCCTGCGGGAGTGGTCACTCTTCCGCGCCATCACGCTCAAGCTGCGCCGGCAGCCGGAGGACCTGCTCGCGTCATCCAACTGGCTCCAGCTCAAGACCGCCGCCGGGGCGAACACCGGGGCCATCGAGATCCTCGCCGAAGCCGGCCGCACCAAGCGGATCCGCAACACTGCCAGGACCGGCCTCAACCACCGCAGCGAGAGCTGAAATCAGCTCACCCACAACTCTTGACTATTGCTCCGCTTCTACGTCCATTTCACCCCCACCGGCTCCTCCTGGATGAACCAGGTGGAGCGGTGGTTCCGGCCTGCTCACCGACAAGCTCATCCGCCGCGGCGTCCACACCTCCGTGAAAGCACTGGAGGACGACATCACTGCGTGGATCGACACGTGGAACGAGAACCCGCGGCCCTTCACCTGGACCAAGACCGCCGACGAGATCCTCAACTCCCTCGCCGACTACCTCACCAAAGTCGGAACCACCAACCAGAAAACAGAGCAGAACTAACCGTCAGGATTTCTGGCGCATCACACTTGCCACACATCATTGATGAACTGGTCGAGTTCGGCATCGGCGGATGCGGCGCCACGGGGCCGGAACGTGCGAGCGCCGCCTTCTCCACCGGCGACGCAAGGCTCAGGAACTTCAGCACCGCGTCCTTGCTTCCACCCGCGCCGAGCGCAATACCTGCCAGCGACGGCAACGCCGGCCTCGGGGTCCCCAAATCCCATGAGGTCAGACTGCTCTTTCCCATCGGAGCCGGAGCACGCGCAGCGAGTGCCCGGGGCCGGTCTCTCACCCAACGATTCCGAAGGGCAGTTCATTGTGATCACGACTCTGTGATCGCCGTATGGCGTTTACCAGCTTCGCCTGCGCCTCGGCATGTGGCTGTCCGGCTCTCGAACTCCTGCGGACTCACCGGGTGTCTCGGTGGCGACTCGTGGAGTGAGTCTTGCAATTCGGCAGTCGTTCGTGACTCATGGGTCCATAGGCACCAGCCGGGTAGGGACATCTCCCCCACGGTGATGGCGACGCCGGGGTGGGCGTGGACTTCGGAAGCGCCGCCACCACGACCGGCGTAGTCCGTTCAGGACCTCGGGCAGCCAGGAGCGATCATGCTGCCGTCGGGCCATCCCGCGGCACGGCCAGACTCATTGCCGAGTCTCACCTGACGACGGACTCACCTCTCGTCGTCCTGGAACAGCGGCTCACCAGCGTGCAGCCGCGCGCAGACACGCTGGCAGCTCGGTCGGCGGAGCTTGGGGCGCTTGCCCTGCCTGGCGCGGTTCCTCCAGCCGTCGTACACCTGGGGGACCAGGATGTCGCGGGCCGTCCTGAACTGCTCCTTGGTGGGATGGTAGGAGTCGATCTCGGCCTCGACCTCGCCGGTTGCATAGGAGGCGGACTTGTCGCCGAGTATCAGCGCCCGGGCGTGCACCGCGCCGTTCACCTCGAAGATGAAGTCGTTGTAGTACCCGTAGACCACGCCGTGCGCGCGCAGGTCGCCCTCGACGTACACCGAGCCCCAGGACACCAGGTCACGCACCACCAGGTTGCCGAGTACGACCAACATCCCGATGCCGGAGACGTAGTCGTCCAGGAAGCCGTGCACCACCAGGTCGCCGTCGACGATGAGCGCGATGTCTAGATCCAGGTCGTCAGGCACCACCAGGTCGCCCTGGTGGAGATACCAGGCGTGGTCGCCCTCCAGGTAGTCGGCCATCTGTCCGCCGACCCGCTCGGTGACGCCCTCGACCACCTCTATGCGGAATGGAACAACAAGGCGGCCGGGTTCGTCTCCTACGGTGTCGTCGGCGGCGCCCGGGCGGCCGAACAACTACGGCTGATCTGCGGCGCGCTGCAGATGGCCGACGTGAGCCAGCAGGTCACGCTGTCGCTGATGACCGCGTTCGAGAACTACACCACCCTCAAGCCGGCTGACCACAGCGCCACCGCGCTGGACACGCTGCTGGACCAGATCGTCGCCTGGAGCACCGCGCTCGCGCCGCTGCGCGCCGCTTCCGAGGCCGCCGCCTGAACAGCGCCCAGGATCTGCGGTATGACCCGTGGCGGTCCGAGCCGGGCGGCAGCAGCGTGGCGACCTGGCCGCGGGTTCGTCCGGAAGGGCCTCGGTGACCCCGCCGGCCGGCCCCGGGCCGCGGAGCTGGCCCGGCGCCGCGTCCGGCACCGGTTTCCCCGGGCCCGCTCGCGTCCGCCGGCCCGTCCAGGCCGCCGCCCACCACGCGACCGCGGGCTGCACCTGTCCGTGATCTTGCTGCGGAAATCACGGTCTGCGCTGCGGGCATGCCGTAGGGTGGGGGTACCGGCGCGGGGTGGAGCAGCTCGGTAGCTCGCTGGGCTCATAACCCAGAGGTCGCAGGTTCAAATCCTGTCCCCGCTACCACCATCCGGCCCCCTCCGACACAGCATGTCGGAGGGGGCCGGAGTCGTTGCCGGGTACTGCATGCTCCCGTCCGGTTCCCAAGGGCATGCCGGTCCATCGGGGGGTCCGAGGGGCTCGGTGGTCACCGGCCCAGTCGACCACGCCGCTGTGGACAAACGGCGAAGGCGGCGGCCCCCGGGAATCGGGGACCGCCGCCTTCGCGGGTCATGCCGTGGGCGTGGCTTTAGTACCAGCCGTTGGCCTGCCAGAAGTTCCAGGCGGCGGCGGGGCTGCCGTAGCGGGAGTTCATGTAGTCCAGGCCCCACTTGATCTGGGTGGCGGCGCTGGTCTTCCAGTCGGAGCCGGCCGAGGCCATCTTGGAGCCGGGCAGGGCCTGGACGAGGCCGTAGGCGCCGGAGGAGGAGTTGGTGGCGCTGACGTTCCAGTTGCTCTCGTGCTTCACGATGTGGGCGAAGGCGTTGTACTGCTTGGTGTCCGGGATCATCTTGTGCGCGATCGCCTGGGCCTGGGCGGCCGACCCGGTGGCGGCCTGGGCGGGCGCCGCGGCCAGGGCCATGCCGGCGGTGGCGGCGGCCACGGCGGCGACGGTCAGGGCCTTCTTGGGGGAAGCGATGCGGCGGATGACGGAGACGGACACGCAGGAACCTTTTCCTCGGGGACGGTGCGCTCGCTGCATGCGGGCCTCACGCGGTGCGTGACCGCTCCGCGTGGTGCGGGGGTGGCTGCATGCGTCGGCGCCGAGACCCGGGAGGTGTGTCGGCGCCGTGCGACGTCCTCCAGAGAAGCAGGATCGAAAGCCGTCCGCAAAGACCCCTTTTGCTAGTTGTGGTCGTATTCGGGGATCAGGCCGCCGGTGTGAGCCGGCTCTCAATGCCCAGGTCAGGACCCGAAACGACATGCCTATGACATCACATTTACCCCGCTATCTCCGCTAGTAGGTGATGTGGGTCATGTGTGGTGCTTCACCGTCCGGGCCCGCCCCCGGACGTCCCCGCGCCGCCGGGAACGGGCGCCGGCCCTTGGCTGCCGCGCCTCGAGGAACCCCTCGCCGGCAACGTCACCGACTTCGAGGCGATGGCCGGGCACAGACAGTGAAGACGCCGGCCGAAGCCTGCACCGCGCCCGGCCCTGCACCCCGAGGAAGTGACGCCCCGGGGGGAGGAAGTGACCGTGCGCTCCGTCCCGCCCCGGGCCCGTCCGCCGGCCGTGCCGATCCCGCCCTGGGGCCGGCAGCTGCAGGGCATCCGGCCGCGGCGGGAAGCCTGCCGGCCCGGCGTCACCGGCGCCGGGTCCGGGGCGCTGCGCCAGAAGGAATGAGCGCGCCGGTCCGTGGTGTGACCGCCGGGTGGGCCGGTGGTGGTGGTTCCCGGCCTTCGATTCGCAGACGCCGGGGCGCGGCGGTGCCTGTGTTTCGTGGGCTGGGAACCGTACGGGTGTCATGGTTGCGGCCGGTGGTGGACAACGATGCCGCCGTGGACGGCGGCATCGTCGGCCGGCGCCTGTGCTCCGGCGGCAGAGACGGCACCCGGGACGCTGAGGGGCGGGGGCCGACTAGGGAGGCCGCCTGGGACTGCGGTCAGGCCCCGGTTTCTGCCGGTGCCTGTGCGAGGACTTGTGTGTCGGGCATCTGGTGCAGGTCCAGGAAGCAGCGCAGCCGTACGCCGGGCTCGCCGGGTGTGTGGGTCGTACGGTCCCCTGGTGCGATGGCCCACCGGGCGGCGAGCAGGTCCTGGACGGTGAAGGCCGCCTCGTCGTCGGCGGCCGCGATGTCCACCACGGCCAGACCCGGCGCGGCCACGTGGGCTTCTCTGATCTTCCTCATGCCCGGCGCGACGTGCTGGGGCGGGCGGAGGTTCTGCGGCCCCGCGGGAATTCACCCGTCCGAGGGTGAAGACCTGCCCGGGGGTGGCCGGGCGCGGGTGCGGGGGACGCGCTGGGGCGGGGGAGGGGCGTACGAACAGGCGTGCGCCTACTCGTCGGAAAGTCCGGCAGGACGGCTGAATGTTCGAGGGCTCTGTGCGCGGGGATGACTTCCTGCAGTGATCAATGTGCCGGGGTTCCCGTTACGCGTCGACCCGATAGAGGAGCCGTGGGGGATGGGGGATGGGGCGACGTGACGTCGGCGGCGGTCGCGGCGCGCGTCGTCGGCCGGGACATCGCCCAGCCCGGGTGCCGGATCCCGGGCGCTGGGGTCCGTGCCGGAGAGGCCGGCATCGCCCGTAAGGGCCAGGGGCCACCGGTCCGGTGGTTTCGGGCGAGAGCGTGCAGGAGGTTCGATGACCCGCCCGGTAGCGGACCCGCCGCTGAAAAAACACACGTGCTCACCGACCACAGCGACCGCAACGACCACACCGGCCCAGGCACTTCGGACACCGAACATGAGACGACCGGCGGACAGCTCTTCCTCCGCAGCGACCTCGACGCCGACCCCACCCACATAACCCTGCAAGTCCGCAGCGAACGCCTCACACGCCGCCTCGAACGCATCCGCCAAGCGCTGGATCACCTCCCGCTCCTCGTTCACCGTAAAAGGACCGAGGACATCCGCGCCGACCTGCTGAACGCCCTGAGAAGCGCCGAGGACCTCATCCTGACCACCCGCGCCGTCGCCGCCGAGACCTGCCTGGCCGTCGCCGCGACCGACTCCCGCCGGCTCTGCGGACCCGGAACCGAACGACTGCGCGTCATCATCCAGTACCCCGACCGCACCCCCGACGAGTACGGCCAGCCCGGCTGCCCCTACCACGTCGCCGAGCAACTCACACACCTGCAGATCACCGCCGGCGCCACCATCCTCCTCGACGGCCTCGAACGAGCCTGCCGCGACGCCCTGCGCCACACCCTGTCCGCCTTATCCGACGCCCAGGACATCCCCGACCGGCTCGCCTCCTCCACGGCACGACACGCGCTGCTTCCCGCCGACTGACCACCGCCGCCTGCCGCCCGCGCGCCCGGTCACGGCGTCAGGCGTCCAGCACCTCCTCGCCGCGGTAGTAGCGGATGGCACTGGGGTAGTCGACGTGTTCCTCGTACAGCAGCACCCGTCCCTTGAGGGCGCTGACCTGCCAGGAGGGGCCGAGGCCGCGCGCGAGGATCCGGAAGGCCATGTCAGGGCTCAGCGGACCTTCAGGAATGTCCAGCGAGACCGCGTCGGCCCGCCCGGATTTCCACGCATACCTGAAGCCGTAGGGGAGCCGTGCTTTGACGTAGCCGGCCAAGTCCCTGGCAGACCACACCCGCCCGCGTCCGTCATCGTGCAGGGCCCAGTCCAGGTCGATCGGGTGAAGCATGTCGAAGTGCAGGGCGCTGAGCGGTGACTGGTCGCTTTTGCGGCCCGCCTCCTGCATACCGAATCCGTTCAGGTTCCAAGCAAGCTGGATCCCGCGTTCCTCCCGCAGATGCTTCAGGACGAGTACTTCGGGCGCGACTGCGGACAGATTGTCTTCGACATAGACGGACGTGAAGTGCATCTCCTCCGGCACGAGGTGCTCGCGGCCCAGGATCTTCACCCGGGCTTCCTCCAGCCGCCGGGCAGGGAACGGTCGCGCTGCTTCTGCGACGGTGAGCGTCTCCTCGGGGCTGAGGCAAACGACGGCACGGAAGGTTTCGTCCTGGCGCCATGCGGCCGGGGCGTGGTCAGGCCGGGCGAGCCATCGCTGGTAGCTCTCGTCTTTCAGCCGCGGGCCGTCTGGCGGCCGTGGCGCGAGGCTCCACCTGCCCGAACAGCCTGCGATCGGGCCATGGCACGGTCGAACAACACCTGCCGTCGAGCAGGGTCTGCGCTACGGCCCGCGGCCACCGCACGATCATCAAGAGTCCACACAGCCCTTGATCATCTCGCGGTGGCCGTACGCGTCAGGCGTCGTAGTACTCGCCGTCGTCGCCCTGAACCCGCGCATCCAGCACGTCCGCCACCTTGCACATCGTCGCGATCAACGCATCGTTCGGGTTCTTGGACACGATGCGGCCGGCGCTCCACCACATCGGGGTCATCACAAGGCCGGGATCGGCAGCGACCACCGCTTCCCATTGCGCCGCGGTGATGTCCTGGCTCTCTTCATCCCACCAGTTCTCACACCGCGTGATGTGCACGTCGTACCCCATGGCCAGCCAGAGTAGACCGCGGGACCGACATGGTCGCGAAGTTGCACTGGCGTACTAGTACTCCAGTTGTACTTCTCCATTTGTGCTGGTCAGCGTGCCTTCTCTGAGTCTATTTGACTGACGCTCCGTCAGGGTGGCGGCAGTTCGTGACTCACCCGATCGGAGTGCGTGCGGCGCCGGTGATGCCAGTGCCGTGCGACGGCTTGGTGGCGTCGGCGCCAGTGCGACCAGTGGAGCCGACGCCGGCGTGGCTGAGGCCCGCCTGCCGGGGCATGGGCAAGATCCAGGAGCCGTCGCACTTCTGCCACGGTGAGGGGAACGAGGCTGATGGATTCGTTTCTGCGGCCCCCTTTTCGAGAGCGTGGGCGGTCATCGCCGCCAGGAAGCCGTGCGCAAGCATGGCCAGGGTGATGTGCCGATACCAGCCGACGTAGCGGCGGACCTCGTACTGGTCCAGGCCGCACTCATTCTTCGCGGCCTGGAAGCACTCCTCGATGGCCCAGCGGGAGCCGGCCACGCGCACCAGCTCAGCAACGGTCGCCCCGTAGGGTGCGAAGGCCAGGTAGTAGGCGACCTCTGCGGGACGGGCCAGGCTGCGACGTGCCGGCACTCAGCGGTGGTGCGTGGGTGCCTCGCCGCTCGCGTCGACGGCGGGGAGCCTGGCTGCGGCCCAGTCGTAGACCCGTGGGCCCTTCGCGCTCTCCCCGCACGAGATCCGCTCCCAGGCGTCGTCCGGTGCGCCGGTCAGGACGTGGTCGATGCGCCGGCTTCCCGCGGGTGACTTGACCTGCTGTGACTTGGGAACCGCCAGCACATGGCCCACTCTGGCGTCCTCCAGCGCCCTGCGGAAAGCCCGTTCCTGACCGTAGGCCGCGTCCGCGGTCACCCAGGCGATCGGCAGGGCGGAGCCGAGGGCGCGCAGCACCATCGCGCGCGCCAGTTCAGGCTTCGTCGCGAACGACCTGCCGTCGGGGATCCTCGCTGTGCGGCACCGTTCCCGGTCGTCGGTGACTTGGGCAGATACAGTTCCCGGTCCACCAGGGCCCGTCCCCCTTGCCGAGGTGTAGGCGGCGAACACCCCGATCTGGCAGTTCTCGGTACGGCCGGCCGTACCTGAGTACCGGCGCTGCACCCCGGCCGAGACGACGCCCTTCTTCAGGAAGCCGGTGCCGTCCACGATCAGCACACCGTCGGGCCGTCCCAGCCGCTCGGCCACACACTCCTGCAGGTCGTCACGGATCTCGTCCGGATCCCACTGGCACCACGACAGCAGACGTTGCAGGCCGTGCGGAGTGGCATGACCCGCGTGCTCAGCAAGCTGCCAGCTGTTCTTCCGGCCGGCCGGGCCGAGCAGCCCGTGCACGTAGTCCCGCATCCGCCGCCGCGGCTCTACACGCCCGAACCGCCTGCCCACCCGTTGCAGCAAGGACTCCAGCTCAGTTGCCCACAGGCCTGCTTCGGCTTCCGTCTCCATGACCCGCTCAACGCTTCCCGATCGGGTGAGTCACGAACCGCCGCCACCCTGACGGGGCGTCAGTCAAATAGACTCACGGAAGGCGCCCTGACCAGCACAAATGGAGAAGTGCAACTGGAGTACTAGACGCCACCATTGTGCTCGTCGGCGTCGCGTTCAGTGGCGGTGTGGCGTGGCTTGATTTCCGCGTCCGTGCGGGCGATGCGGCGTGCCTGGAGCGCGGCTCGCCGCATCGCCCGGTGGGCTGCTCGTTCCCGTCGCCTGCGGTCGCGTCGCTCAGCCTTCCACCGGAGGTGCTCAAGGCGGTTCTTGTGCATCTTGACCGCGTCGGCGGACCGTCCGGGGTGCGCTGCCCGGATCAGCCTGGCCACCGAGCCAATCAGGAGCGTAAGAGCGGCCAGAACGACGAAGAGTGCCACGGCCCATGCTGGGGCGCCGGAGGTCAGGAGATTGAGCACCCGACCGTTCATCGTGCAGTCCCGGGCTGCCGGGCCATGCGGCGGGACGGATAGGGCGTGGGATGCAACGCAGGCCTCCTGGAGCGTTGAGGTTCGGTGTGCGGGCAGACCGTGGCCCCAGTTGGTGGGGCGGCCTGCTCCCATCTGGCCACAGCGGCAAGGACGGCAGCGGAAACCAGGACGGCCGGATCGCCGTCCCGGACACAGGTGCCGTGCGGGCAGAAGGCGTTGAGATCCGCCCGCGTGTCCAGGACGATGTCCTGGACACGAAGGAGGGATACGTGGACGACGATGCTTCCGACGATTCGTGGCTGCGCTTTCGCGCAGACCTTCACAGCCTGTGGGAGGCCGCGGGCTCGCCTCCGCTACGCGCGCTGGAGGAGCAGTCGCTGGCGTCGGGGTCCCAGCCCACGCTCACGCGCTCGACCATCCACAGCTACCTCGCGGCCGACCGAAACCGCCGAGTCGGCACTGACACCAGGCTCCTCGAGCGGCTGGTCGACCACCTGCTGCAGCACGCCGACGGGAGCGAACCTGCCGAGGTCGCCGCATGGAGGGACACCCAGGGCTGGCAGCGCCGGTGGCAGGCCCTCAGCGACCGCCCCTTCGCCAGACCGGAGCCCGGACCGCCGCCCTCGGCGCACGTCAGCCTTCTGGGCTGGGACGGTGCCGGCGACAGCACGGTGCTGGCGGGCCAAGGGGCGGAGACCCCGTGGCTTGGGCACCACCGACTGATCCGGCTGGCCGCCATGGTCGAAGGATGCGGCCAGGTCGGCCTGCCAGAGGCGGCCTGGAAGCTCGCCGCGGAGTTGGAACACAGTGCCGACCGCCTCCTTCCGGCCGGCTCCGTGGGCGTTCTGGCCAGCCGCCACATCGCCGCCTACTGGGTAGGCGAGGCAGGCCAGCCGCATGTGGCGCGGGCCAAGACCGAGGAAATCCTGCGCGCGTGCATAGCCGTCGTCGGCTCCGACCACGCACTTACCCACCTGGCCGAGCTCCGGCTGGCGCACTGGACCGCGCGGTCCGGCGACCGACACGCAGCCCTCCGCTTGTACCGGATCATCAGCGACCGTCAGACGAACGACAGGATGACCCTACTCGCCCGCCTCGCACGAGCCCGCCTCGACACCGACGCGGCCGAATCGGCCACCCGGATCCGAGGCCTCCTGCCCGACCTGGAACGGGCGTTCGGCATCCGTCACCCCGTCGCCCTGACCGCCCGCCACAGCATTGTCCGCGCCGACCTCAACGCCGGACGCATCACTGAGGCACAGCATGCACTACCCGACCTCCGCGATGCCTTCACCGAGACCTTCGGGCACGAGCACGCCCTGACACTCCGACTCAGAACGACCGAAGCCGGCTGCGCGCACGCCGACGGCCGCGACGACGCATACCGATTGGCGGCAGCCGCTCACACCGAAGCCGACCGCGTACTCGGCCCGGACCACCCCCTCACCCTGCACGCCGGCAATGTGCACGCCATCATGCTCGCCGACACCGAGCCCGAGAGAGCTCAAGAGCTATGGACGACACTGATCAGCGCCGCGACGCTGTCCCTGGGCGACTCACACCCACTCGTCCTGACACTCCATCACAACCTGGCGATCACCACACAGCACCTTGGCGACCCGGCCGCGGCCCGAACCGTCTTCGAGCGCATCGTGCACACACAGTCGGATGTACTGGGACCCGACGCCCCGGACACGCTGCGCACAGAGCTGAACCTGGCCATGGCGATCAGCGAGACAGACGGTATCGAAGCAGGCCTGCCCTCGCTCCGACGGATCCACCGCAGGCAAGAGCGCGTACTCGGCCCCACCCACCCGGAAACCATCACCTCGCGTGTTCTCATTGCGTTGGGCACCTACGCGGTCGAGGAATCCCCAAGCGGGCGAGCTTGGCTGGCAGACGAACTGCGCGACCTCGAGACGCTCCTTGGAGCGAAGCACCCTGTCACGCGGCAGGTCCAGCAGGCGCTGAACGCAACCGACACCCAACGAAGCGTGCACAACCCACGCCTGATGCACCGCCTGTCCGCCTTCAGCGGTGCCGGCGGCGGAGGCGAGGAGGAAGAGGAGGAGTAGCCGCGCCCGGCGCGCCCTGCCTGTCCCTAGCCCCCTGGACGTACCCCAAGGCGCATGAGGAAGGTCACGGATTCCGGTAGCGGAGTCGGATCTGCGCCCACCCTGCCGAGCCGCTGCACCGGAACGAGCCGGTGAGTTCGGCATGGTGGTGGATCGGACTCATCCGGTGGGCGGCGGTGCGGATCTCGTCGACGGTGGTGCCCTTGTCGGGGCGGATGCCGTGCCGCTCGTTGAGGAGTCACGCTGGTTTGTCCGCGGCGGCCCGGGTTGCTTTCGCGCGGTGGGGCGCGGTTCGCTGCTTGGCAGTGGCCGTTGCGTGGCGAGGACTTGGCGGTGATCGTTCGCCACTGAGAGGGCTGCGGGTATGCGGGACGGTTCGGACGGTGCCGGGGAACGGGTGGGCACGCTGGTGTTCCTCGCGGCCTGGATCGGGTCGCCGCGGGGTATTTGTGCTGGGCCCTCACCTACGGGTTCACCGGAAGACCCTGGTGGGGTGCTGCGTGGGTGGTAAGGCTGGTGACGGCCAAAGCGGCCGCCGTCCTGGTCGGCGGGCCCTGAAGCGTTCCTCGTCCGGCAGGCACGGTTCCGACTCGGGCGGCTGCGACGCTGGGGCCGACCTTGCCGACGGCTGAGCTCGTGTGCCCGGGCGGCAGGTCAGCCGTGCGCAGGCGGGCACCCGCACGGCTTTGCGCGCGGGCCGAGGCCGTTGTTGAGCGATTGGAGCAGAACGTGCCGACGGCGCACACCTGGTCGCCACTGCGCCGACGGGAGACTACGCCCCGTACCGCTGGGGCCCCGGCGGCCAGTCGACGGCAGGTACGACCCCTCACCCACGCTTGTCCCGGCACATAAGGGAGTTCTCGCTGCACAGTTCACGGGAAGGAGAGGAGCGGGGGGTGGCCGGTTTACCGCCGGCCGATGAGGCTCTTTGAATTTGGCTCTGGCCGCAGTTCCGTGAACCCGTTCAGAAGGACCGGAAGATCCCCTCGGGATCATCGTGAGCCCATGCCGCAAACTCCTCGAAGCCCAGGTTGCCCATGCTCAGGTTCGCGTGGACCTCGTGGAGTCTTGCGGGGATGGTGCGGAAATCACGGCCGAACTCGGTCAGTTGTTCGAAGTCTTCTTCGTCCACGCATTCCTCCCACGTCAGCGTGGTGACCGCCAGCAATGGGTGGTTCTCGGCCTGCATGGTTGTACGGTCGGCGAGAAAGACAACGGCCAGGTTGTCGTCGCCGCGGACCGCCGCCAGCACCTCGTCAACGGTCGCCCCTGACCAGACCGGATCGTCGATGAAGTGGACGTCTGCCTCGTACTGCCTGTCTCCCCAGGGCTCCATCAGCGCCGCCGCCACGTCCTGCCACGCCTGGTCGTCGAGGTAGTCGGTTCTGACGACCAGGGCATCGAACTCATCACGGAATGTGACTGCGGGCAACGGTCTCATGGATGCTTCTCCTCGGTGGTGATCGGTGAGCCGTGTCCGACTGTCTCATGGGCCATTTCCGAGGATGCGAGTCCGGAGGAGTTCGAACGAGGCCCGTCCATACATCGCTCGCTTGAGCGTTTTCACCCGGTTTACGTGTCCCTCAACGACCCCGGAGCTCCAGGGCAGGGTCAGACCGGCGGTCACCGCGTCAAGATCCTGGCGGAGGAAGCCGGCGAAGCCCTTCATAGGCTTCGGTGCGTCCTGCTCGGCCTGCCGGATCCATTCCAGCAGCAGGTATCCGCGCTGGTGACGGACCATGTCGGCGAACGCCCGAGCGAGGTCGCAGGCTCGGGCGATGTCCGGGCAGGCGAGCCGGACTTGAAGGAGTCGCTCGTCCTGGCTTTCGGTGAGCGCCACCGGGGGCCGCATGATCCACGAGGTGATCTTGCGAGGGCTCGGGATGTCGGCCCGGACCGGTTCGGCGGTGCCCGCGCGGAGGGCGGCGAGGTGCTTGCTGACGACCTGGCGGCTGCCGCGGTAGCCGCGAGCCTGGATCTCCAGGAACAGTCGGGTGCCGCTGACCTGGCCTTGCGCTTCGGTGAAGCGGGCGTTGAGATATGCCTTGAACGGCGGCAGGACAGGCGTTCGCCGACCGTAGCGGCTGGTCAGCCCGCCGACCTGATCGGCGAATGTCACCCGTGCACAGCCGCTGTTGTCGCAGAACAGCCGGCGGACCGACAACTCGATGAGCACCGGCCGGGCACCGACCGGCGCATCGGCGATCCTGCGCCCATAGCGGCTGTGCACACGCGTCGACGACGCCCCGCACCCCGGACAGATGGCCGCTGTCCCGTCCTTCGTGCTCGCCGCGACCCGCAGCACGCCGCTCTCCACCACCACGTGCTCCACCAGCACCGTCACCAGGTGCGGGAACACCATCTCCAGCAAGGTCTCACACACCCGCAGGATGAACTCTCAGGTGACGGAGCGTCACCGGAGCACGGCAGCACGATCCACTTCACGAAATCCGTGCCTGAACCTTTGAGTCGGCCCCACTCGGACGGTTTGAAGTGGCCCCATCCGGAGATCGATTGGGGCGGTGTGAAGGTTTCACGTGGCCCCGGCTGTCGGTGCGAGCTGGCTCCACCGGCGTCGTCTGGTGGCATGATCGCGGCATGACTGCAGTGCTGCCGCGGACGATCAGGGCCGTGGACACCGATCGGCTCCTCCTGTTGGAGGAGGAAGCGGCGCGGTTGGGCTTCAGCCAGCGGCTCCCGGCCGATTGGCTGCGGGAGCACGCCCAGGCGGCGGCGGTGCACTATCTGTTCCCGGCGACGGAGCACTGGCTCAGTCATCGACCGGAGGTGTCACCGCAGTGGCGGTGCGAGTTGTTGCTGACAGTTCGGACCGGCGAGGAGGTATTGAGCCTGCTGGACGTCCGGCCCGCCAGTTTCGAGGAACTGGCGGAGACGCTGGACGCGACTGCGAAGGCGGACATCGCTGCCCGCATGAAGCGGGCGCTCAGCTTGAGGGAGTGGGCCGAGCGGGGGCGCTGATCCTGGTTCCAGCGTGGGCCGCGGGGTCGGGGGACGGCCTTGAGCTGCTGCTGGGCCTTGGTGTGAGCGAGGCGGTAGGACTGGGTGCCGGTTTCGATGATCGCTCCGTTGAAGGTGAGGCGGTCGACGATCGCCGCGCAGAGGCGGGGGTCGGTGAAGGTCTTGGTCCACCTCCGAACGACTCGTTCGAGGCGATCGCCACGCTGTTCTTTTCCTCCCGCTCGGTCATGAGATGGGCATCTCCCGCGCATGCGCCAGCAAGTGGGTAAAGCGCTGGCGGCTACACGGTGATGCGGGATTGCAAGACCACTGGTAGTCGACGGCACCCTGGTGCCCACCCGGGACCACAGCATCGCTGAACAGTCAAAGAACTACCGCTACTCCACCAACCACCAGGTCGTCATTGACGCGGATACCCGCCTGGTCGTTGTGGTCGGTGAGCCTTTGCCAGGCAATCGTAACGACTGCCGGGCATGGGAGGAGTCTGGCGCGAAGGCAGCCGTGGGCAGGACCCTCACGATGACCGACGGCGCCTATCCGGGCACCGGCCTCCTCATGCCCCACCGCCGCCCCTCGGGCGAAGAGTTGCCGGGCTGGAAGCGCGAGCACAATCGCTCGCACAGACAGGTCCGGGCCCGCGTCGAGTACGTCTTCGCCCGCATGAAGACCTGGAAGATCCTCCGCGACTGTCGTCTCAAGGGCGACGGTGTCCGAGACGCCATGCTCGGCATCGCCCGACTGCACAACCTCGCTCTCACGGGATAGCTTCTGCCGCATACGAGACCTGAGAGGTCCCCGGGAGACGGCTCCCCCCTCGCAGTCTCGGAGGAGAATCAGGCGAGGCAGAACTCGTTGCCCTCGATGTCCTGCATCGTGATGCACGACTCGTTGACGCCATCGGCGCGCTGCGTCAGCACGTGTTTCGCGCCGAGCGCCATCAGCCGTGCGCATTCGGCCTCGAGTGTGGCCAGCCGCTCGTCACCCACGAGCCCTGTGCCGACCCGCACATCAAGATGCACCCGGTTCTTGACGACCTTGCCTTCGGGAACTCGCTGGAAGAGCACGCGCGGGCCCACACCCGAGGGATCAGTGCACGCGAAGTAGATCTCCTCCTCAGGCGGCAGCGAGTGGTGGTACTCCTCCCACGTGGCAAAGCCCTCCGGGACTGTCGGTACGACGTACCCCAGCACCTCACACCAGAAGGCGGCGAGGCGCGCAGGTTCCGCGCAGTCGAAGGTCACTTGGAACTGCTTGATCATTGACATCGGCGCACGATAACAGGGGCCCTGCTCATCTCCCCGGCCGGGTGGATCCACACGTTTCCGGGAGGACAGCCCCTGCCATCCGCTGCTGTGTCGTGCGGTCACAGGGGTGAACCGAGGTCGGCGCCTCTCCCAAAGGATGGGACCCAGGATCCGGTCTCGGCCGACCACTCTCGTGCCAAAGATCAGTTAGGGGACAGCCCTTAATCCCTCGAGAAAACCTCAGTGGCATCAAACTGATCAAACGGCAGATGTGCGGACGCGCGAACTCGACCGAGCCCAGACCTGAGCCGTCATCCGTCCTCATGGACAAAGCTACGCAGGTTCGCGTCGGTGTGAAAGAGAAGTATTTCCCGCGACCATTGCGACCACTGAACCACGTGAGTAGCCTGACCGCGCCAGGGAGTTCCGGGAACCGAATCCGTTCCTGCGCCTGGCTCGGAATGATCACACAGAGAGGGAGCCGATGCAATGAAGAGACGAATTGATCGCTTCTTACGGCGCAGTCTCGTGGTCCTCCCCCTGGTGGCGGGTGTTTTCGTGGGCCTCACCGTTCCTGCTGAGGCCGCCTCGGGCGGCTCCACCGGAACCGGAGTCAGCGCCTCCTATTCCTGGACCTGGAGCCGCACCGCCATCACGGGAATCAGCGCCACGGTCTATGACACGGCCTGTGACAACAACGACGTCTACGGTTACGTCCGGCTCTACGATGTTGCCGGAGTCATCGCGAACGGATCCCAACAGCGTTGGAGCGGGGGCTGCAACACCCACGGCGGCTTCACTCTGTCCGGACTGCGCTTCTCAAACAACCGCACGATCGCTGTCATTCGTATCTTCGCATGTGTGGACGACGCCGGCGGCGACTCTTGTTGGTACTCGGGCGACTACGCCAATCCGTATCGCTGATCAGAAGATCAGGGAAAGAGTAATTGTGCTGGACACCCGGTGCCTGTTGTATGGCGCCGGGTTTTCCGGCGCCGATATTCCTCGTCAGCTTCGGCGCCGGGACTTTGGTAGGCGACATCCCGTACGCCGGATGCGCGCAGGCATGCTGTGAGCGGTGCCGGGGGCGGGTATCCGTGGGACTTGGCGGACGAGCAGTGGGCGCTGGTGGAGATCGTCCGGAAGGACCCCGGGTCAGCGCGGCTTCCCGGTGCAGCCGAAGCGGTGGGCGGTCGAACGCACACGCGGCCGCCCCGCGAAGCGGCCGGGACCGTGCCTCCTCGTGCGGCAGCCGCCATCGTAGAAGGTGCGATCACACCGGCCCGCACCGAAGACGGGTCAGGAATCCTTCGGTTTCCTCCGCCAAGGACGGCGGCAGGTCGGTCAGTTCCGACACGATCAGCCCCAGCTCCCGGCCTGGCTCTGGCCACTCCTTCCAGACGGCGGGACTCCTGGTCACAACGGCGGACGACATAGCGCCCCTAGGAGCTGTTTCTCGGATCATGTGCGGAGCCAGATGATGAGTGCTGCGAGGGTGACGGTGCCGAGGTAGGTGTAGGCCCGCTTTTCGTAGCGTGTGGCGACGGCGCGGAAGCCTTTCAGGCGGTTGATGGCCCGTTCGACGGTGTTGCGTTTCTTGTAGCGTTCGCGGTCGAACCCGGTGGGCCGACCGCCGCGGGAACCTCGGTCATGGCGGTGTCTGTGCTGGTCGAGCCGTTTGGGGATGGTGTGGGATATGTCGCGTCGTCGCAGGTAGCGGCGGTCTTCGCGGGACGTGTGGGCCTTGTCGGCCAGGACGTGGTCGGGTCGGGTACGAGGGCGGCCGACGCCCATGCGGGGTACTGACAGATACTCCAGGACGGGCCGGAGTTGGGGGCCGTCTCCGTAGTGTCCGGGTGTCAGGAGGAGGGCGAGGGGCCGGCATCGTCCGTCGGCTGCGAGGTGGATCTTGGTGGTGAAGCCGCCGCGGGAGCATCCCAGACACTCGCCGATCTGACCACCTCCTCCAGCCGGACGGACAGTTTCCGAAGAACCGGATCGACCTGGTTCGTCCGGGGGCGGGTCCCCTTTTGAGGATCCGCGGCGGGTGGTGTCTTCCTTGCGCCGGCGGCGTGCTGGTGGGCACGCACCGCCGTGGAGTCCACGGACACGTCCCAGTCGATCCGGCCCGCGGCGTCCTCGGCGGCCTGCACCTTCGACAGCAGCATCTGCCAGGTACCGTCGGCAGACCAGCGGCGATCACGCTTGTAGACCGTCTCCCACGGCCCGAACCGCTCCGGAAGATCCCGCCACTGCACCCCCGTACGGACCCGATACAGCACTCCGTTGATCACCCGGCGATGATCGCTCCACCGGCCCCCACGTGCACCACCGCGAGGCAAGAACGACTCCAGCCGATCCCACTCCGCATTCGTCAGGTCTCCACGGCCCATGCAGCCAGCCTGCCCCCAACACCCCACTCACGAAGGGAGATCCGAGAAACAGCGCCTAGTACATGTCGCCCTCGGTCATCGGATCGTCGCGCAGCACCCCAAGCGCAAGCGGCAGGAGACAGCCGAGTCCCACGTCCTGCCCGATCAGCAGACGCATGTCCTCAACGGTCAGCTTGCCGATCGGCCGCCGCCGCAGGTCATGTACCTTCGGGACAAGGCGACTTGCATCAGTCCGCGGGGCCGGCCAACAGTCGCGCTCGAGTTCCTTGACTGGTTCAACAATCAACGCCTCCACACGGCGATCGGAGACATCCCACCCCACGAGCACGAGACCAACTCCTACGCTCCACACCAGCCCCAACCGGCGGCTGAGTCAACGCATAGGGCCTCCACCGATCCCGGAGCGGTTCATTATGCATAATTCCAACTCCTTGGATATCCGTGACCCGGTGCGGCGATGGTGATGGGCGAGGCATGACGGCTGTGCTCGTCGGCAGCCGAGTCTCCTGACGGTGTCGACATGGTGCGGGTGTCCGCGGTGGGGTACGCCGTTCTCTGGCGCCCGCAGCCAGAGGCCAAGTCGGGGCCCTGAGGGCTCATTGCTGGGATGGATTCGGGCGTGAGCCGGCCTCGGACGGAGTGGGCGGCAGTTGAGCGTTCGGTCGCCGCTCATGGACGCGGTTCAAGCGGCGTCATTGCCTGGACCGCGGTGACCGGCCTCACCGCCGTCGTGGGCGGCTTGCTATGTCAGGCCTGTGGTCCGGTCGGCCGAACACCGTCAAGCTCGACGAGCTGGACGTCATCTGCGCGGTGCTCGCCTGCGGCGTCGACGAACTGCTCCTGCCCGAGCCGGAGCTAGTGCCGGAGCCGACACCAGCAACTGACCCACAGGCCACTGCGGTGGGCCAGCCACGCGCCGTCGCCCCGCGTCCTCGCACCGGCCGGTCCCTGCCGCCACGATGACCTGCGTGCACTGCGGCAAGCCGCTGCCCGAAGGATCGCGGCGGGACCGGGCGTACTGCGACAACAAGTGCCGGGGCCTGGGCTCCTACTACCAGCGCAAGGCGGGTGTCCCACCCCCACCACACTGGCAGCACCCCGCCCTCACCTCGGACAACCCAGTGCTGCGGTCGGCCGCAGCACATGCCAAGCAGCTCAGCGAGGCCAACGGATGGTCGCCGGCACTCGTGCGGTGCGCGATGGACGGCCTGACTGCGGTGCTGGCCGACCGCCCGCCCGGCAAGCCCGTGAAGCTCACCGAAGTCCGTGCGCGAATACCGCGACACGCTTCCAGCCTTCGGGTCGCCGAGGTCCTCACCGACCTGAAGCTGTTGGAAAACGACAGCGTATTGGCGGTCCGCACCTGGATCGAGAACCGTACCGCCGGGTTCGCCAGCGACGTCCGCGCCTGGCTGCTGGTCCTGCTCGACGGCGACAGCCGTGCCAAGCCCCGATCCCACGCTTGCGTCTACTTCGGCGGCGTCCGCCCCCTGCTGGGGAACTGGGCGACGACCCCTGGGCACCTGCGCGAGATCACCGTCACCGGCGTGGCTGTCACCCCTGCGTGGATGGCAGCGGCGCAACGCCATCGCCGCACTGCGCTCACTGTTCCGCTTCGCCAAGGAGCGCGGCCTGATCTTCGCCAACCCCACCACCCGCCTCAGGATGGAAGACATCCCACGCAGCCTGCTGCCGATGACCGACGCCGAAGTGCTTGCCGTCCAACGGATCGCCGTCACCCCGGCGCAACGGCTGATCGTCTCCCTGGCCGCCGTCCACGCCGCCCGCGCCACCGCCATCCGCCGCCTCACACTGGACGACCTCGACCTGCCCAACCGCCGGATCACCATCGCCGGACACGCCCAGCGGCTCGGCGAACTGCCCCACCAGACCCTGCCGGCCTGGCTCGACCAGCGCCGGGCCACCTGGCCGAAGACCCCCAACCGGCACGTCCTGATCAACGCGAAGACCGCCCTGGGAACCGGGCCCGTCAGCCCCGAACACCTCAAGCGGCACCTACTGCACCAGGGCGTCTACCTCGAACGCATCCGCGGTGACCGGGTCCTGCACGACGCACTGACCGTCGGCGCCGACCCGCTGCACCTCGCCCTGGTCTTCAACCTGTCCCACACCACCGCGAGCAGCTACGCGGCCATCGCCCAGAACCTGCTCGACGACACGGCTGCTGTCGAGGAGCTGCCGTTAAACCAGTGGCGTCCCCGTCGACGAACCTCATAGCTTGTGCGCTCGTGACTGATGCTCCGAAGATGCGCCCGAATCCACACGACCTCGGCCGGGTGTTCAACGAGGTGCCGGAGCTCTACGACCGGGTCCGGCCCGGATACCCCGACGAGCTGTTCGCGGACCTTGTCGCCGTTACCGGCGTGGCCGACAGGTCGTCGGTGCTGGAGGTGGGCTGCGGAACCGGTCAGGCGACGCGCTCGCTGGCAGCACTCGGATGCTCAGTGACCGCCATCGAGCCGGGCGCAGACATGGCCGCACTCGCTCGCCGACGGATGGCCTCCTTCCGTAACGTCGCAGTCGAGACGTCGACGTTCGAGGAGTGGGACGACCGCGGTCGACGCTTCGATGCTCTCGTGGCTGCGTCGTCGTGGCACTGGGTCGACCCGTCGATCGGCTGGCAGCGGGCGCACGACGTGCTCCATCCCGGAGGCTGGATGGCGCTGCTCGGCCACGTCGTTGTCCGTCGGCCGGGAGAGCCGGAGGTGTACGCCGAGACTGCCGATCTCCACGAGCAGTTCTGCCCCGGGAACCCCGACTGGGGTCATCCTCCCCCGGAGGACGACGTGCGCACCACCGACGAGGGCTGGGGCCTGGTCGAAGACCCCGGAGGACTGTTCGGCCCAACGATCGTGCGCTGGTACCCGACCGTTCAGTGGTTCAACGGAGACGGCTTTGCCGATCACCTTCGCTCGTTGTCGCTGTACCGGAGGCTCGACCGTGACGTCCGAGAGCCCCTGCTCGACGCCGTAGCCGAGCGCATCCGCACGCGGATGGGCGACCGAGCATCACGCCGTTACCTGAGTGTCCTCCGTGTCGGACAGCGCGCCCAGTGAGCCCAGTGGTGAAGGACCTGCCGATTCAGCGGCAACGAACCCACCGCACTTTCACGTCTGCCTGCCGAAGACGCCGTGGGTTCCCAGTGAAAGCACCTCAGTCACGCTGAACCCACGGCCGACGTGCCGGTAAGAACCGCGTCACCAGCCGCAAACGGTGGTGATCAGTCCTTGGACTGTGATCTTCCTGGGCTGGGCGGCTCGTACACTGGCGAAAATGGAGGACCACACGGCCACCGGGATCGGTGCACGTCCGGCGCCCGTCTTGCGGGAGTACGTCGACTCGTATGTCGGCTTCGACCTCCGCGGGCTCCCGACAGGGGTGCACTGCGGCCCGCCGAGCCGCGCGCTCACTGCGGTGATCAGCCTGGCAGATCCTTTGGAGGTGGCGGCGGGCGTTGACGACGGGTCACCGGTCACCCGATTCGGCAGCGTGGCCGGCGGTCTGATGTGCCGGTCCGTCGCGATTCACCACGACGGACGCCAGCAAGGTGTTCAGGTATCGCTGACACCGCTCGGGGCCCGGGCCATCTACGGCATGCCGTCCGCCGAGCTCGCCCACCGACTGGTCCCACTTGACGAGCTTCTCGGAGCGCTTGCCGTCGAGCTGGTCGACCGGCTCCGATCGGCGACAACATGGGCGGCGCGGTTCACCGCGCGATCGCGGTCTGGGATGACCGCGCGGTGAGTGATGCGAGGCTGCTGGCCGCGGAGGCTGTTGAGTCACATGTCCGGGTGTTCTTCGAGGGGCACTCCGTGGAGGTCGTCGACTACGACCGCGGGCCGGAACGGCGACAGGTGGCGCCCGATCTGCGCATCCTCGTTGTAGGGCCCGGTCCCCGCAGCGATGGCTGGGCCTATGTGACCGCCGGGTGCCGGGCCGCGATGGAGAAGGACGGTCATGGACTCGAGTTCGTCATGACAGCCCATGTCCGCGACCAGCGGTTCATCGAGCTCATGGCGGTGATCGCCTACTACCACTGCGGAGGACATCAGCTCGACCTGGAGCACAGCATGCCGATCGGTGAACCGTGGGTGCCGGGTTCAACCTGCGATCACCTACTGATCAGCCTGCCCTATCTCCATGGACCCGACCTTGAACACTGCCCGCTTCCTGGGGTACACGCTCGCATCCTGTGGACGCTGCCTGTGACGACCGCCGAGATCGAGTTCCGCAGTCGTCACGGGCACGAGGCGTTGGAGCAGCTCTTCGACGAGGCGGAGATCATCCCCACCGATCCTTTCAGGGCGTCGGTCGCCTGACTTTCGGGCCGCTGGCGGTCACCGTCTGTTGTCTCCGGGGGCGTGTCGGCTCCAGGTTCGGCCTTGGGCCGGTATAGCTACGGCCAGGTGGCGTATAGCACTGCGTAATGCTCAGGGCTGCGGTGAGAGACGTCGCAGTAAATGCCGGATTTACTGCGGCGGGGATCCTGCCGTGATCGTGGCTACGTGTGACCGCGCGGCCTGTTGCTGCTGCGGGAATGGAACTCCGGCTGCGAGGACGGCCACGAGCGCGGCGCCGGCGGCCGGGCAGCCGCTGCGGACGAATGGCGGACAGTAGTGCACATGCTCAGCGAGAAGTGGGCGCACGAGCTGGCCCACACATCGTGACGAGCAGTTTCAACCGGATAGAAGGATCGAACTTGGCCGACGAAGCCAAAGCCTTGCTGAAGCAGCTCACGGAAGCCGTCGCACTGACGGCGAGCAGGCTACCCGCCGAAGAGGCGGAGCAAGCGAGCAGGGATCTCACCGCCTTCCAGGACGAAGCGCTGTCCGGCACACCGCGCTGGAATGTGCTCCAGGTCTTCGGCGATTCACTCCAGAAGGCGGCCGACTTTGTTGGCGATGTCGGCGCCCCGATAGCGAACCTCGTCACCACTGTGATCGGCTTGATCGCGTAAGGCCCACTTAGCAGGGCTGTGCCGGGTGCGTAGCCGCAGGTGTCATCGATGGCGTCCTGGCCGCGACGGCCCCATGCCTGGCTCCGATGGCGGGCCGCCGAACGCGACACCGAGCTGCGCACCGAACCTGTCCGTTAGGGCCATCTGCGCAGCTCAGTCACACGTGTAGAGATAGTCCGCCACTCGCAGAGCTCCTTGGTCAATCGGCGGGTTCGCCCGCGCCGAGCAGTGCACCTGTGACGCGACCCGGTCCCTCTCGGCATCGTCCTCGCCTCGACCCGCGTGCCGGCCGCCGCTCTCGACGAGGTCCGGCGCCACGGCGGGCCCGACGGCCACCCGTACGACCGCCGTTGCGCCTTGTGCGTCGGCGACGTCCGCGCCCTGGCCTCGGCCGTCGAGGGGGCGCCGACCCGGGCCCTGCCCTCCGTCATCCCGCGCGCCGTCTGGGGCCTCCAACGCATTCGGCGGGGGAACCCGCCCTGCTGTCGGGTGTCGCGGCGCTGTTGCCCCCGTGTGCCTGCAGTCCCGAGGCCTGACGACCCCTGCCGAAATCGCGGGCCGACGGGGGGTGCCCGGCACGACGGGGTGATCGACAGGTCCTTTTGGGGGAGCGATGCGGGAACTTCGCTTCGACGGCGGCATTCCGGTTCGCCGCGGTAGTCGGCAGTGACCGGACCTGGCTCGAGCGTGTGCTGGGAGCCCGAGGGCTGAGCGTCCGGCTCGCGGTCGGGGTGTCGTGCTTCATCCCCGTCAGCGTGGTGTGGGCCTGCGGGCTCAGACGAGGGCGGTGACGAGCAGGGTGAAGGCGGTGATGATGAGGGCGAGGCGGAGGTAGTGGAAGAGGAGCCAGCGGTTCATCTGCTCCTTCCAGTCCTCGGGCCGGTTGTCGGGGGTCCACGTCTTGTTCCGGTTGTTGATCGGGACGAGCAGCAGGAGCGACATGATCACGCTCAGGATCAGCAGTGCGGCGGCGATGACGACGAGGCCGACGCCGTGGTGATGCCGTCCGGTGATGGCCCAGAGTGCGCTCAGGGCGAGTGAGCCGGTGTACCAGAACGGCATCAGGGTGCCGAGCATCCGGCCCCCGTGGGCGTGGCCGAGTTGGCCGCTGTCCTCGGGGAGGGCGTTGAGGATCGGGTTCATGACGAAGGCGACGGAGAATTCCACCCCCACCATCAGGCCGACGACCACGGTGGTGAAGACCTCGAGTGCGTTGAGCATGACGACCTCTCCTGAAATCTAGTGTCGCTAGATGTGGAGGCAACGCTAGTTCTACTGCCGCTTGATTGTCTAGCGGTGCTAGGATCGGGTCATGTCGGTACAGGAACGCAAGGCGCGCGAACGGGCGGTCCGCGAGCGCCTCATCGTGGCGACGGCCCGCGAGCTCGCAGAGCAGGAGGGCTGGGACGCGGTCACCACCCGCCGGCTCGCCGAGCGCATCGAGTACAGCCAGCCCGTCCTCTACAGCCATTTCCGCGGCAAGCGGGAGATCATCGGTGCCGTCGCCCTCGAGGGTGCTGCCGAGCTGGCCGTGGTGGTGCGGGCCGCGGCCTCCGCTGCGGGAGGCCCGCGCGAGCGGGTCGCCGCCCTCGCCCGCGCCTACCTCGACTTCGCCGAGCGTAACCCGGCGGTCTATGACGCCATGTTCCAGCTCGACGGCGGCCTGGCGTTCGCGGACGAGGACACCCCGCAACCTCTCAAGGACGCCTTCGCTGCGCTGCTGGAGAGTCTGGGCGAGGTTGCCGGGGACGGCGTCCATCCGGGACTGTTCACCGAGCTGTTCTGGGCGGCCCTGCACGGGGTGGCGACGTTGACCCGGGCGGGACGGCTGCCGCCGGAGTACCTCGAGCCGAGGGTGGAGCTGCTGGTGGACCGGCTCGCCATCACCTGACACCCCTTCCCGGCGGGCACCCGCCGGGGCCCTCGGGCCCCGCCGCTGTCTGCCTGCGGCGCCGCTTTCGGTTGCTGGCTCCCATGCGGCGCGGCCGCAGATCTCCGCCCCCGTGCCCCAGGCGGACACCCGCCCGGGAAACTGCTGAGCCGAAGCTCGGTAGTTGTCACCGGCAGAGCCGGATGACGTTCCCCGCGAGCGGATCCTGCACATCTTCGAGCAGGCGGACCGCGACTCGGCACTGCGCCCCGCCCCGTACGGGCGGCGGGCACCTCTTCCAGCTCGCGGGTCACCTGCCTGCCGCCGGCCCGGAGGAGCACGAGCCCCTCGCCGCCGAGGTGGTGGCCGTCCCGCTCCTGCTGCAGTGGGCGTCGGCCGGTCCCTCCCGGGCGCGTGGACCGCGATGGTCCTGGGCCGCTGCCTGCTCCTGCCGGCCGCAGCGGATGGCACAGGATCGCCGACCAGCCTGCCGAAAGTCCGTAGGATCATCCTGCATGCGGTGTATCAGCTAACATAGAATAATGAGATAGATAAATAGTCGAGTGGTGACGAGGAGTGGCCGTGGACTTCGGGCTGACCAACGAGCAGGACCTGTTGCGCGCGACGGCACGGCAGTTCGTCGCCGATGTGTGTCCGGCCGAGAAGGCCAAGAAGTGGGACGAGGAGGGTGTCGTACCGCCCGAGCTGTTCCGCGGCATGGCTGATCTGGGCTGGTTCTCCCTCCCGTTCAGCGAAGCCGAGGGCGGCGACGGCGGCGGGCCGCTCGAGCTCATCCTGATCGCCGAGGAGCTGGGGCGGGCCAGCTTCGACGTGGCCATGTGCTACATCGGCGTGCTCATCCCCGGGATCACGGTCTTCCGATGGGGCAGCGAGGCGCAGCGCGCCTTCATCCGCGAGCAGGTCATGACCGGCCGCCACCGGCTCGCCGTCGGCCTCAGCGAGCCGGACAGCGGATCCGACGCGGCCGCTCTGCGCACCACCGCCGAGGACCGGGGTGAGCACTTCCTGGTGCGCGGGCAGAAGGCGTGGTGCACGGGCGCCGGACTGCCCGACACCACCATCGCCACCTACGTGCGCACCGGTCCCCGCGAGCCGAAGCACGGCGGCATCAGCCTGCTGCTCGTCGACCCGGCGACGCAGGGCGTCGAGGTTCGCCGCACCCCCACGCTCGCCCGGCACATCCTCGGTACCAACGAGGTCTTCTTCAACGACGTCCGCGTCCCGAGGGAGAACCTCGTCGGCCCGCGCGACGACGGCTGGAAGGTGATGCTCTCCAACATCGAACTGGAGAAGGTGATCATCACCGGCGGCTATCTGGGGGCCGCCCAGTCCACCCTGGACGAGATGCTGGAGTACGCCCGCATCCGCCACGCCTTCGGCCGCCCGATCGGCAACTTCCAGGCTCTCGCCCACGCCATGGCCGACCTGCAGACCGAGATCGACTCGGCCCGGCTGCTCGCCTACCGCGCCGCCTGGCTGCTCTCCCAGGGCAAGCCGTGCACCCGCGAGGGCTCGATGGCGAAGCTGAAGGGTTCGGAGACCTATGTGGCGGCCGCCCGGCTCGGCATGCAGGTCTGCGCCGGGCACGGCTTCTCGACCGAGAGCGTGATGAGCTTCCGCTACCGCGAGTCGATCGTCGCCACGATCTCCGGGGGGACCAGCCAGATCCAGCGCAACGGGATCGCCCGCAGCATGGGGCTGCGGTCCTACTGACCGCCCCCGGCCGCGTCCTGCCCGGCCAGCCACTGCTCGTGCCGGGCGAAATGGCCCCGGTCCCGGGTCACCCAGATCCCGGCGGCCCGGGCCAGCACGGCCCGGCCCGGCAGCAGGACCATCTCCCCCCTGATGTACCAGCGTGAGCCCTCACGCCGCTCCACCCAGGCCCTGACCTCCAGCGGCCGTTCCACCGGCACCGGCTTGACGAAGCTCACGTTCAGTTCCGCCGTCACGCTCAACACCCGGTGCAGCAGCGGCAGATGACCGAGGCAGTCGTCCAGCACGGCCGCCGTCCAGCCGCCGTGCGCCACATCGGGGCCGCCCTCCTGGTCGCGCGGGCAGGCCAGTTCGAACCACGCCACACCGTTGTCGTCGAGACGCTCGCGCCGCACGCCCAGCCGACAGGAACCGGGACTGCGGCACGCTCCGCACAGCGCCACCCCGCCGGGGCTGCGGGGCGGCTCCTGGAAGTCCGCGCCCGCCC
Source organism: Streptomyces sp. NPDC005820 (assembly GCF_040630255.1). Classification (NCBI taxonomy): domain Bacteria; kingdom Bacillati; phylum Actinomycetota; class Actinomycetes; order Kitasatosporales; family Streptomycetaceae; genus Streptomyces; species Streptomyces sp. NPDC005820. The sequence goes on along the minus strand of NZ_JBEXXE010000020.1, from coordinate 76,230 downwards.
AGTTCCCCGTCGTGTTCCCCATCCGCTCCTCCTGTCAGACGTCGGCAAGCAGCGGACGCAGCTTCCCGGCTATGAGCTGGACCTGGCGGGCCACCATCTCCTCGGGCATCCCGGCGAGCGAGGCCCACAGGAACACCCCTTCCATCGGCAACCCTGCCACGTACGCCGTGACGGCCTCGGCGATCTCCTGCGGGGTGCCGTACAGGAACTGTCCGACGCCGCTCGCGCTGAGCCCGGTCTCCCGCCACTTCTCCGGGTCGATGGGGCGCGGCACCGGCTGGTCCGTCCCCTCCACCAGGTACCGGCGGTACGTGTCCCACTGGTACGCCAGGTGTCTGCGCACCACCGGCCAGTCGCCCTCGGGGTCCTCGGTGACGAACGTGGTGAACGAGCCCTGCATCCGGGCCACCGAGCCGTCGTAACCGCTCTCTGCGAGGCCCTCCCGGTACGGCGCCAGCAGGGCGGGGTTCAGGGACAGCAGCCCTGTGCCGAGCCGGCCGGCCCGCCGGGCGCCCTGCGGGCCCTGGTAGCCGAGCCAGATCGGCAGCGGGTCCTGGACCGGACCCGGGGTGACCAGGGACTCGGCCCACAGGCCGCGGATCTCCCGCACCCGTTGGTCGGTCGTGGTGTAGCGCTTGGCGAGGTCGGCGCCGAACAGCCGGTATTCGGGCACCCGGTAGCCGGTGCCGAGGCCGAGGTCCAGGCGGCCGTCGCTGATGATGTCCACGATCGCTGCCTGTTCGGCGAGCTCGGGGGCCGCGTGCAGGGGCGCCGGGACGACCGCGGTGCCCAGGCGCACCCGGCGGGTACGGGCCGCGGCGGCCGCCGCCATGGTGAGCGGCTGGGGGAGGTACCCGTCCTCGAAGCCGTGGTGTTCGGAGAACCAGACCGAGTCGAGGCCCAGCCGCTCCGCCTCCTCGCACATCTCCAGGGCGAACCCGTAGACCCGCGACCAACTCCGGCGCCAGGGCGGCGGGTTGCGCAGATCGAAGTAGATGCCCACCTTCACGCCGGACCGCCTCCTGCGATGTCGTCCGCGAGTCGGATCGCCGCATGCGTGACGGCGACCCCGTGCCCGGGCGGCAGCAGCCGTACGGGACGCAGTTCCAGGGTCTCGATACGGGGGAGGTCGTCGACCATCGCCGAGACCCGCAGGACGGTCTCCTCCAGTGCCGCGAGGTCCACCCCGGGGCCGCCCGCCCGGCCGTCCAGCAGCGGGGCCGCGCGCAGCGAGCGGATCATCTCCCGGGCGTCGCGGTCGCTGAGCGGGGTGACGCGGTGCGCGACGTCCGCCATGAGGTCGGCGTAGTCCCCGGTGAGACCGAAGGAGACCACCGGACCGAAGACCGGGTCGGCGCCGACGGAGAGGAACGCGTCCGGACAAGGGCCCCGCGGTGTGTCGCGTACGGCGATTCCGTACGCGGCCAGCAACTCGACGGCGACCGCTGCCGGAACCGGGCCGGGGGCACAGGCGGCGACGAGCGACCGGGCGAGCTCGGCGTCGACTCCCGCGAGATCCGGGACGACGCCCGCGGGGGTGCTGCGCCAGGCCTGGTAGGCCGCCGCGTGCCCGAGCGAGGCGGCCGCCGCTTCGGGGAACGTGTAGGTGGGGACGACGAGTTCGTCCCGGTGAAGCAGGTTGGCGACCCCCGCGCCTCCCAGGAAGCTCGTCACCACCGGCTTGTCCGGGGCGGTCGCGGCCGCGTCGAGGATGGCGGCCGCCACCTCGTCGGGCTTGTCCGCGAGCGGCGGCATGAACAGGACGACCGCCGCGTCGACGCCGTCGTCGGCCAGGGCCGCCTCCAGCGCCTGTCGGTAGTGCGCGGCGGTGGCCGTGGGGGTCAGGTCGATCGGGTTGGTGACCTCCGCGTGGGGCGCGAGGGACGAGCGGAGGGTGTGCCGGGTGCGCTCGCTCAGCGTGGGCACGCGCAGACCGTGCGCCGTGCACGCCCCGACCGTCAGGGCCGCTGGGCCGCCCGCGTTGGTGATCACGGCGATCCGGTCGCCGGGCGGGGGAGGCTGGTGGGCGAGCAGCAGGGCGACGTCGAACAGCTCCTGGAGACTGCTGGTGCGGATCACGCCGGACTGGGCGAACAGCGAACTCGCCACCGAGTCCGCGGGGCCCGGGTGGACGGCGACGATCGGCTTGCGCGGGGCGACCCGGCGGGCGACGCGGGCGAACCGGCGCGGATCGCCGAACGTCTCCACGTGCAGCAGGATCACCGAGGTCGCCGGGTCCTCCTCCCACCACTGCAGCAGTTCGTCGGTGGAGACGTCCACGGCGTGGCCCACCGACACGAAGCCGGAGAAACCGAGCCGCAGCCGCCGGGAGTGGTCGAGGACCGCGAGCCCCAGCGGCCCGGACTGGCTGGACATCGCCACCCGGCCGGGCGCCGGCAGGGCGGGCGAGAAGGTCGCGGCCAGCCGCGCGGCGGGTGTCGTGTTGAGCACGCCCATGCAGTTGGGGCCCACCAGGCGCATCCCGGAGGCGCGTGCGAAGCGGGCCAGCTCCAGCTCGGCCGAGCGTCCCTCGGTCCCCGTCTCCCCGAAGCCGGTCGAGACGACGACCACCGCCCTGACCCCGGCCTCGGCACATTCCCGTACGACCTCGGGCACAGCCTCGGCGCGCACGGCCACCAGCGCCAGATCCGGCGGCTCGGGAAGGTCCCGTACACCGGCGTACGCCCGCACCCCGGCGATCCGCTCCGCCCGCGGGTTGACCGGGAACACACTGCCGTCGAAACCGCCCCGCAGAAGGTTGGCCACGATCTCGTGGCCGATCGTCAGGGGGCGGCGGTTGGCGCCGATCACGGCGACCGAACGCGGTTCGAGCAGGGGCCGCAGGGAGCGCCGTACGGCGGTGTGTTCGCGGCGCTCGGCGCGGGCGACGGCCTGGGCCTGCGGGTCGACGGCGATCTCGAAGTGGATGATCTGGCCGGGCGGCCCGGCCTCCACCCGGTAGCCGGAGCCGAGGAAGACGTTGATCATCCGGGTGTTGTCGGCGAGGACGTCGGCCTCCAGCACCCGGATGCCCCGGGCGCGCGCGGCGGCCGCGATGTGTTCCAGGAGCAGCCGGCCGAACCCCTCGCTCTGGTGGTCGTCCCGGATGGTGAACGTGACCTCGGCGTGCTCCGGTTCCCCGGGGGCGCGGACATAGCGGACGAGGCCGGCGATCTCGTCGCCGGCCAGGGCGACGAGCGCCAGCTCGTTGAGGTAGTCCACCTGGGCGCCGCGCCGGATGACGTCGTCGCGGGCGCGGACCACCGGGCCCAGGGAGCGGTAGGCCAGGGTCGCCCGGGAGAGGCTGCCCACGAAGGCGACCAGGCGGTCGGAGTCCTCGGGCCGGATGGGCCTGACGAAGGTCGACCGCCCGGTCCTGACCAGCCCGGGCCGCTCCAGGTCGTCCGGGTACGAGGGGTACGGGGGAGTGGTCACCGGTGTCTCGTCGCCGGCGCCGGTCAGACGGCCGCTTCCTGGGGGGTCGGGTCCGGCAGGCCGAAGAGTTCGTTGAAGGTGCCGCGCGTGACACGGTCGCGGACGTCGTCCGGCACTCCGTCGAACAGGTCGTGCAGTGTGGCCTGGGTGTGGCCGTAGGTGCCCTCCAGGTGGGGGTAGTCGTCGCCCCACATCACGTTGCGGTAGCCCGTCGACTCGACGATCTCCACCGAGCTCTTGTCGTGCTGGAAGGACGCGTACACCTGCTGCCGGATGATCTCGCTGGGCAGCCGGCTCAGCTTCGGCCGGACGAACATGCCGTGCTGGCGGTAGGCCTCGTCCATGCGGTCGCCGATGGCCGGCACCCAGCCCGCGCCGCCCTCCGCGATGAGGATCTTCAGGTCCGGGTGCCGGTCGAGGGCGCCGCCCGCGACCAGGTGGGACACCACCCGCATGCCCGGGTACGTCGTCTCCATGTAGTTGACGACCGCGCCGCCGGGCCCGCGGAAGACGACGTTCTGGCCGCCCGTGCCGATGTGGAAGCCGAGCACCATGCCCGCCCGCTCGGCCGCGGTCCACAGCGGTTCCCAGCGATCGAGGGCGTACTCCTCGCCCTCCCGGGTCGAGCAGGGCAGGAAGACGGCCTTGAAGCCCATCTCGGCCGCCCGCTCCAGCTCGGTGACCGCGTCGCCGACGTCCGCCGTCGAGACGCAGGCGGTGGTGATCACGCGCTTGTTCTTGGTGAGGATCTCGTCGTACGCCCAGTCGTTCCAGGCCCGCACGGTCTCCCGGGCCAGCTCCCGGTCGGTGATCGACACCAGCCAGAACCCCATGGAGGGGAAGGCGAGCTGGGACCAGACGCCCTCCTGGTCGAGGTCCTGCAGCCGGACCTTCAGGTCCCAGGCCCCCGGCGGGCGCATGGCGTCCATGAAGTCGCCGAGCTGGCGGTCGATGCGCTCGCCGTCGATGTAGAGCATCTCGTACTTCTCCCCGCGCTCGCTGCGCGGGGCCCGGGCGCCGAGCCGCGCGGGCAGCCGCTCGGTCCACACGTCGGCGGGTTCCATCACATGGGAGTCCCCGGAGTTGACCCAGATCTTCGTCATGACGCTCCTCGGCGCAATGGATGTAATCAGTTAGCGATTTTAGTTGTATGGGGCGCCAAAGGGAAGGTGGCTCCAATGTTGGAGTTGAATCCGTAGAAATAGTTGACTGATTGCGCTGATAGCTGCAAGATCTGGGCACTGAGCCGCGAGGAGGCGCCATGGCCGGTGACAGGGACACCGCTGACAGGTACTTCGAGCCCCAGGTGGAGACCATGCCCCGCGAGGAACTGCGGGCGCGGCAGGAAGAACGTGTCCTGGAGCTCGTCGAGTACGCCTACGTGGGCTCGGCCTTCTACCGCCGGCTGTGGGACGAGCGCGGGGTCCACCCGCGGGACGTCCGGTCCCTGGAGGACTTCCGGGCACGCGTCCCGTTCATCACCAAGGACATGGTGCGCGCCTACCGGACCCGCACCGGCGACCCCTTCGGCGGTCTGCTGTGCGTGCCGGCCGAGGAGCTGACGTCGGTGTCCTCCAGCTCGGGCACCACCGGCGACCCGGAGTTCTTCGCCGAGATCTGGCAGGACGCGCCGCCGCTGGTCACCGCCCAGGTGCGGGACCTGTGGGAACTCGGCCTCCGCCCCGGGGACCGGGTGCTGAGTCCGCCCGGCACCTTCCGCAACCTCATGGACCCCGGCTACCAGGCGCTGGGCGCCGTGGTGATCGAGGTGGACACCTGGATGGGGAAGATGCACGAGGTCGTCGAGGCGCTGCGCACCTACCGGCCGGCCTATCTGCAGATGATGTATCCGCAGATGGTGGAGCTGGAGCACCTGGCGGAGAAGACGGACCTGAGAGAGGCGTTCTCCTCCCTCAAGGGCGCCTCCTGCGCCGGGCAGCCGCTGAGCCGGAGGATGCGCGAGCGCATCCGGAACGACTGGGGCATCGACGTCTACGAGTACACCAGTGCCGCCGACACCGGCACCGCCTGGGAGTGCCGCGAGCACGACGGCTTCCACCTCTGGGAGGACACCGTCTTCGCGGAGTGCGTCGAGGTGACCGAGGACGGCTGGCGTGACGTCCCCGAGGGCGACCTCGGCGAACTGGTCGCCACCGACCTGGACAACCGGGCCGCGCCGCTGATCCGTTACCGCAGCGAGGACCTGGTCCGCCTGTCCCGCGACACCTGCGGCTGCGGCCGAACCCACGCCCGGATGTGGGTCGCCGGACGACGTGGCGACGAGACGCTGGTGCGGGGACGGTCCGTGGTGCTGCGGGACGTCTGGCAGGCGGTCGAGGACCAGCCGGAGACGGTCGCCGGAGTCTTCCAGATCGTCCGCGACCGTCGCGAGGTCGACGAACTGCGGCTGCGCGTCGGCTACGACCCCTCGCTCACCGGCGACGTCGACGCCCTGGCCGGCCGGCTGACCGAGGCAGTGCGCGAACGCACCGGGGTCGAACCGGTGCTCGACCTGCGCCCCGAGGAGGACCTGTTGAAGACCATGACCAGCGTCGCCAAGTTCCCCCGGGTGGTGAAGAGCTGATGGCCCGCGCCGACACCCTGGCCCGGGCGAGCCGGCTCGACCGCCCCGAACTCGCCTACGTCGTGCGCTTCTCCGCCGCCGGGGGCACCCGGGAGACCGAGCTGACGCGGGCCGAACTCGCCCGGGACACCGACTGGGCCACCGCTCGCCTGCGCGAGCACGGTCTCGCCCCAGGACGGCGGGCCCTGCTGACCGCGTCCGGCTTCGAGGGCTTCTGGGGACACGCCGTGATCGGCGCCCTGCGGGCCCTGAAGGTGACGTACGGCATCGCCGAGGCGATGGGCTGGGACCACCGCCGTACCTCCGTCTTCCACCGCGAACTGCGCCCGCACGCCGTGATCGGCCTGTCCGCCCAGACCTTGGAGGGCCTCGCCGGGGCCGCCGACATCGGCGAGATGTTCCGGGCGACACCGGTCGTCCTGGCCCGGCCCGCCGCCGTACCGGTGCTGCGGGCGGTGGGCGTGTCCGCCTGCCTGTTCTCGCCCGTCGGACCTGCCCTCGCCCTGGACTGCCCCGAGCGGTGCGGCGCGCATGTCAACGGTGCCGAATGGCGGCTGGGCGACCGCGACGGGGAACTGTTCGTGGCCGCGGGGGAGCAGCGCACCTCGCACCTGCCCGAGACCCCGCTCGGCATCGCGGGCAGGGTCGTCATCGGCCGGTGCGGCTGCGGCAGCGAGGACCCGCGCGTGCTGCTCGCCGAGACCGACCGGCCTTCCTGATCGAGGAGTTGAGGATGTCCCAAGAAGTGGTCGACGGCCGTGTCGTGGTCGTCACCGGAGCAGGCAACGGCATCGGCCGGGCCCATGCCCTGGCCTTCGCCGCGCACGGGGCCAAGGTCGTGGTCAACGACCTCGGCGGCGGACGCGACGGCGCCGGAGCCTCGGCCGGGCCCGCGCAGGCCGTGGTGGACGAGATCGTCGCGGCGGGCGGCGAGGCCGTCGCCAACACCGACGACATCTCCACCTGGGACGGCGCCGGCCACCTGATCCGGCACGCCGTGGACACCTACGGAGGCCTGGACGTCCTGGTCAACAACGCCGGCAACCTGCGCGACCGGATGATCGTGTCGATGACCGAGCAGGACTGGGACAGCGTGCTCGCCGTCCATCTCAAGGGCAGCTTCGCCACCCTGCACCACGCGGCCGCGTACTGGCGCGGGCGCGTCAAGGCCGGTCACGCCAACGACGCCCGGGTGATCAACACGACCTCCCCGTCCGGCATCTTCGGCAACCCCGGACAGGCCAACTACGGCTCGGCCAAGGCCGGCATCGCGAGCCTCACGATCATCGCCGCCGCCGAACTCGCCCGCTACGGCATCACGGTGAACGCCATCGCGCCGACCGCGCTGACCCGGCTGACCGAGGACATCGAGATGATGCGGCAGGCCGCCCAGAACCAGGACCTCACCCCGGAGGCCATCTCGCCGCTCGTGGTGTGGCTCGGTTCGGCGGCCTCGCGCGAGGTCACCGGCCGGGTCTTCGGCGTCGTCGGCAACCGCATCACCGTGCTGGAGGGCTGGGTGGGCGGCCCCGGCGTGAGCGCCGAGACCCGCTGGACACCCGAGGAGCTCTCCTCGGTCGTCCCGAACCTCGTCGCCAAGGCCGCGCCCAACGCCGACGCGCTCGGCAACCGGAACGGGGCCTGAGATGACGACGACGCGACGCCCGGTCGCCGAGGACCTGTTCACCTGGCCGGCCGGCCCCGACGACCCGCCCCGGCTCATCGGCTCCGAATGCGCCGACTGCGGCCTGGTGAGCTTCCCGGCCGCCCCGGACTGTGTGCGCTGCGCGAGCAGGGAGTCGAAACGGCGCCTGCTCGCCGACCGCGGCACGCTGTGGACGTACACCACCCAGGACTTCCGCCCGCCGTCCCCGCCGTACGACGGCCCCGAGACCTTCGAGCCCTACGCGGTCGGTTACGTCGAACTCCCCGGCGAGCTGCTGGTCGAGGCACGCCTCACCGAACCCGATCCCGGCAAGCTGCGCATCGGCCAGCCCATGCGGCTCTCGCTCGTGCCCTACACCGTCCAGGACGACGGCACCGAGCTCGTCACGTTCGCGTTCGCCCCGGCCGAGGAGGAGACACCGTGACCGAGGCCGTCATCATCGGAGTCGGGCTCCACCCCTTCGGCCGCTTCCCCGGCAAGCCGGCGCTCGACATGGGCGCGGACGCGGTACGGCTCGCACTCGCCGACGCCGGTGTCACCTGGCCGCAGATCCAGGGCGGTTACATCGGCAGCTACGAGGTCGCCAACCCGGACGCCATCGTGGGCCGCCTCGGCCTGACCGGCGTCCCGCTGCGCGGGGTGTTCAACGGCTGTGCCACGGCCGGTACGGCACTCGCGCTGGCCGCCCGCGCCATCGAGACCGGCGAGCACGACCTGACCGTCGCGATCGGCCTGGACAAGCACCCGCGCGGCGCCTTCGCGGCCGATCCCTCCGTGGCGGGCATCCCCTCCTGGTACGGGCAGACCGGGCTCTTCCTCACCACGCACTTCTTCGGCATGAAGATCAACCGCTACATGCACGAGCACGGCATCTCCCACGAGACGCTGGCTCGCGTGGCCTCGAAGAACTTCCGCAACGCGACCGCGAACGAGAAGGCCTGGCGCCGGACTCCCCTCACCCCGGAGGAAGTTCTCGCCTCGCCGGTCCTCAACTACCCCCTTCGCCAGTTCATGTACTGCGGTCCCAACGAGGGGGCTGCGGCACTCGTACTGTGCCGCGCCGACCGGGCCCACAAGTACACCGGGAAGCCGGTACGGGTCCGCTCCACCGCCCTGCGCAGCCGTCGGCTCGGCGCCTTCGAGGTGCAGAGCCCGTCGTTCCCGGTCGGTGAGCCGGTCGACAGCCCGACCGTGGACGCCTCCCGAGCGGCCTACGAGCTGGCGGGCATCGGCCCGGAGGACGTCGACGTCGCTCAACTGCAGGACACCGACGCCGGGTCGGAGATCATCCACATGGCCGAGAACGGTTTGTGCAAGGACGGCGAACAGGAACGTCTCGTCGCCGAGGGCGCGACCGAGATCGGCGGCCGGCTCCCGGTCAACACCGACGGCGGACTGCTCGGCAACGGGGAACCGATCGGCGCGTCCGGGCTGCGCCAGATCCACGAGATCGTCCTCCAACTGCGTGGCACGGCCGGGGCCCGGCAGATCCCCGGCACCCCCCGCGTCGGCTACACCCACCTGTACGGCGCGCCGGGCGCGTCGGCGGTGACGATCCTGTCGACCTGACAGCGGAGCGAACGCGATGACATCCGACGACCCGCAGGAATTCGCCGCCGAGGCGCGCCGCTTCCTCGACGCGCACGCGGCGAAGGCCCCTGACCGCGCCACCGTCGCCCGGGGCGAGGGCGACGACTCGATGGCCTACTTCAGCAGCCTCCCGCCCGAGGAGGAGGCGGAGCAGGTGCGGCGGGCCCGCGCCTGGCAGCGCGTCCGCCACGAGAACGGCTTCGGCTGGATCACCGGCCCACCCGAGTACGGCGGCCGGGGCCTGACCCCCGTCCATGAACTGCTCTACGCGTCCGTCGAGTCCGAGTACGACGTTCCGGACACGGGCGTGCTCGGCGTCGTCGGACTCGGCATGATCGGACCGACGATCCTCGCCCACGCCCAACCGCACATCAAGGAACGCTGGTTGCCCGCGATGTACCGCGGGGACGCCATCGCCTGCCAGCTGTTCAGCGAGCCCGGTGCCGGATCAGACCTGGCGAGCGTGGCGACCCGGGCCGTCCGCGAGGGCGAGGAGTGGGTACTCAACGGGCAGAAGGTGTGGACCTCGGTCGCCCACCACAGCCAGATCGGCCTCGCGCTGACCCGGACCAACCCCGACGCTCCCAAACACCGCGGCATCACCGCCTTCCTCGTCCCCATGGACGCCCCGGGCGTCGAGGTGCGGCCGCTCAGACAGATGACCGGCGGCGCGGACTTCAACGAGGTGTTCCTCACCGACGTCCGTATCCCCGACGACCACCGCCTCGGCGAGGTCGACGGCGGCTGGACGGTCGCGCTGACCACCCTGATGAACGAGCGCGACACCGTCGGCAGCGAGGGCGCCGGACCGGTCGCCGCCGCCCTGTCCCCGGACCACCTCTCGGCGCTCATGCGAGCCACCTGGACCTGGGACGACCGCGCCCTGCGCGCACGCCTCGCCGAACTCCTCGTCGACGCCATGGCCACCGGCTACCTCAACACCCGGGCCCAGCGCACCCTGCGAGCGGGCACCGCCCCCGGCCCCGAGAGGTCGGTCGCCAAGCTGATGTACGGTCAGAACCTCACCCGCGCCGCCCACTTCGTGTCCGAATGCCTCGGCCCGCGCATCATCGCCGACACCGGCCGCTGGGGGACGTACTCCTGGTCCGAACTCCTGCTGGCCACCCCGGCGCTGCGCATCCTCGGCGGCACCGAGGAGATCATGAAGAACATCCTCGCGGAACGTGTCCTCGGCCTGCCGAAGGAGGCACGCGCATGATCGCCGACGAGAGCGAGCTGAAGGAACTTCGGTCATCCGTTCGGGAGTTCATGGAGGTCAAATCACCGGAAGAGGCCGTGCGCAAGCTCATGGACAGCGAGCCGCGCTTCGACCCCGAGGTGTGGGCCCAGGCGTCCGACCAGCTACGGCTGCCGGGACTGGCGCTTCCCGAGGAGTACGGCGGCGACGGCTTCGGCCTCGTCGAACTCGGCGTGGTGCTGGAGGAGATGGGTCGCGCCCTGTTCTGCGCGCCCTTCTTCTCCACCGTCCTGCTGGCCGCCCAGGCGCTGCTCGCCTCCGGCGACCAGGACGCCTGCGCACGCCACCTGCCGGGCATCGCCGCCGGCCGCACCACGGCCACCCTCGCCGTCGCCGAGGACGACGGCTCCTGGGACCCCGCCCTGATCACCGTGCGCGCCCGGCCCGACGGGGACGGCGGATGGCGGCTGACCGGCCGCAAGTGCTTCGTGATCGACGGCACGACGGCGGACCTGGTGCTGGTCGTCGCCCGCACGGTCGCCGGTCCGTCTTTGTTCGCGGTCGACCGGTCGGCGACGGGTCTGTCCGCGGAGCCGCTCACCACCCTGGACGCCACCAGGGCCATGGCCCGGCTGACGTTCGACGCCGTGCCCGCGGTCCTCGTCGGCACGGACGGAGCGGGCGGACGCGTCATGGCCCGGGTCCTGGACCTGGCGTCGGTGGGGCTGGCCGCCGAGCAGGCGGGCGGGGCGCGCCGGTGCCTGGAGATGAGCGCGGAGTACGCCCGCACCCGGCACCAGTTCGGCCGGCCGATCGGCTCCTTCCAGGCCGTCAAGCACAAGTGCGCGGACATGCTGGTCCAGGTCGAACTCGCCGAGGCCGCGTCACGGGAGGCCGCGCTGCTGGCCGCCGAGGGCTCCGCCGACTTTCCCGTGTCCTCGGCAGTCGCCCACGCGAGCTGCTCCAAGGCGTACATGGTCGCCGCCATGGAGAACATCCAGGTCCACGGCGGCATCGGCTTCACCTGGGAACACCCGGCGCATCTGTACTTCCGGCGGGCGAAGTCCTCCCAGCTGCTCTTCGGCGGACCGGCGATCTACCACGAACGCCTGCTGGACCGGCTCGGCATCTGACGACCGAGCCGTCGAGAGGGCCCCGGGGCTTCGGACGTCCCCGGGGCCTTCTGGACGACCCGCTCCGTGGCGCGTTCCGGCTCGTCGCATAGCCTTCGTGCTCATGACGCGCGTCTGGCTCCCGCCGATCATGTTCCTGCTCTGCGGCACAGGCTTCGCGGTCGGGTCGTTCCTTGAGGGAACCCCCGTTACCGCCGTGGTTCTCCTGCTGGCGTTCGTCCAGCTCGCGGGGGTGAACTCGCCCCTCGTCCTCCCCAGGTCGATCGGAGCGGTGGAGGCGCGACGCCGTAGCGCGGTCGACGGCCGGCCGGTCGTCCACTGGCGGCCGGGCTGTGCGTACTGCCTCCGGCTGCGCATGCGGTTGGGCAGCAGGGCCCGCCGGGCCCACTGGGTCGACATCTGGCGCGACCCCGAGGGCGCGGCGGCGGTGCGGGCGGTCAACGACGGCAACGAGACCGTGCCGACCGTCGTCGTGGCCGGCCGGTCCCACGTCAATCCCGATCCCGCGTGGGTGCGCGAACAGCTCTCCCGTTCCGCGTGACGGCGAGGCCACGCGGGCGGGTTCAGCCGCGCGCCGCCTCGCCCAGCAGCGCCTTCGCGATGATGACCTGCTGGATCTGGCTGGTGCCCTCGTAGATGCGGAACAGGCGCGCGTCGCGGTAGAAGCGCTCGACGGCGACACCGCGCATATAGCCCGCGCCGCCGTGGATCTGCACCGCCCGGTCGGCGACCCGCCAGACCATCTCGCTGGCGAAGTACTTCGCGCAGGACGGGCCGATCTTGGTGTCGGTCCCGGCGTCGAAGGCGGTCGCCGCCTCCAGGACCGTGGCCCGGCCGGCGTAGTAGTCGGTCTGCGAGTCGGCGATGAGGCCCTGGACGAGCTGGAAGGAGCCGATCAGCTGTCCGGACTGTCTGCGGGTGCTCGCATACGCGACCGACTCGTCGACCAGCCGCTCCGCCATGCCGACCATCAGCGCCGAGATGTGGACGCGTCCGTGCGCGATGCAGCCCATGGCCGTGGAGAACCCGCGGTTCAGCCCGGACTCACCGCCGACCAGCGCGGAGGCCGGGACGCGTACGTCGTCGAAGTACACGTCCGCGGTCCAGGCGCCGGACTGGCCCATCTTGTGGTCCCGGGCGGCCACCGTCAGACCCGGCGTGCCGGCGGGGACGAGGAAGGTGGTGATACCCCGGGTGCGCGGGGCGTCGGGGTCGGTGCGGGCGAAGACCATGAAGACGTCGGCGAGCGGGGCGTTGGTGATGTACCGCTTGGCGCCGTTGATCACCCAGGTGTCTCCGTCGAGATGGGCGCGGGTGGTCAGCGTCGACGGGTCGGACCCGGCCTCGGGTTCGGTGAGCGCGAACGACGCGAGGACGTCGCCGGAGGCGATCCGCGGCAGCCACTCCGCCTTCTGTTCCTCCGTGCCGCCGACCATCAGGACGTGCCCGGCTATCCCGTTGTTCGTTCCGAACATGGAGCGCAACGACGGTGTCGTGTAGCCCAGTTCGAACATCAGCCGGGCCTCTTCGTGCATCGACAGACCCAGCCCGCCGTACTCCTCGGGCAGCGCGAAGCCGAACAGTCCCATCTTCTTCGCCGCCTCGCGGATGTCCGCGGGCATCTCGTCCTTCTCGTCGATCTCCGCTTCGAGCGGCACGACGCGTTCCCGGACGAAACGTCGGACCTCGGACAGCACCGCGCTGAAGTCAGCCGCGTCCATGTGGACTCCCTTACCTAGTGATCAGTTTGCGTCTCGTCCGGTTGCGGCCGCGGCCGGTAGCAGGCGGCCAGCAGGGCCGCCGCGCTCGCCGTGCCGAGTCCGGCCGCGAGCAACGCCGCTCCCGCGCCCGCCCGTTCGCGGTGCAGCAGCCCGTCGAGGGAGTACCGGCCGTGACCGAGTGCCGCCAGGGCGACGGCCGCGCCGCCCACGACACCGACGTACTCCCAGCCGCCCTTGAAGACGAAGAAGCCCTTGCCGCGGTGGTCGGTCCGGGCCGCCACGGTCATCAGCCCGACGGCCGCCGCGGCGGGCAGGGGGCCCGCCGTGCCGAGGGCGATGCCCACGCCCGCCGCCATCTCGGTCCCGGCCGCCATCCTGGCGTGCACGGCGGCCGGCCGCAGGCCGAGCGCCTCGAACCAGCCCGTCGTGGCCTCCAGCCCGCCCGGCCCCGCGACCTTGTTCCAGCCGTGGGCGAAGAGCATGGGGCCGAGGGTGGCCCTCAGCACGAGCGCGGCCGCGTCGTGGCCCTTCACTGGCCCGCCCCGGTGGCCCGGCCCGCGGGTGCGACACCGTACAACTGAGGTACGACGTCGACGAGTTCGTCGTACGTGAGGGCCTGCCCCGACCGGCTGGGGTGGACCGCGGCGACGGTCCAGCCCGTCAGTCGGTTCAGCCGGTTGCCCTCGATGCGCAGGACCTGGCCGGTCAGCCAGGCCGCGCTGTCGGAGGCGAGGTAGACGACGACCCCGGAGGCGTTGGCGGGATCGCGGGGGTCGAAGGCGTCGGTGGCCCGCAGGGACGCGCCGACGTCGAGTCCGTCCGTCATCCGGGTGGCCGCGATGGGCGAGATGGCGTTCGCGGTGACGCCGTACTTGCGCATCTCCAGGGCCGTGAGGACGGTCAGCCCGGCTATCCCGGCCTTCGCGGCACCGTAGTTGGACTGGCCCTGGTTGCCGAACAGGCCCGTCCCGGACGTGGTGTTGATGACACGGCCGGTGACGCGCTCACCCCGCTTGGACGCCTCTCGCCAGTACGCGCACGCGTGCCGGGTGAGGGCGAAGGTGCCCTTCAGATGCACCGCGATCACCGAGTCGAACTCGGCCTCGGTCATCGAGAACAGCATCCGGTCGCGCACGATGCCCGCGTTGTTGACGACGACGTCCAGCCGTCCGAACTCCGCGACCGTGTCCGCCACCAACGCCTCGGTGGCCGCCCAGTCGGTGACCGAGGCGTGGTTGGCGACCGCCCGGCCGCCGAGCTTGGTGATCTCCGCGACCACGTCGTCGGCGGGGGAGTCGCCGGTCCGCTCGCCGTGCACGCCCGAGCCGAGGTCGTTGACCACCACGGTCGCCCCGGCCCCGGCGAGCGCCAGACAGTGCGCCCGGCCCAGCCCCCGGCCACCGCCGGTCACGATGGCGACCTTGTCGTCGAGGATGCCCACGCCGTACCTCCAAGAAGAGCAGATGTGTCGGGTCAGTCGAGTTCGCGCAGTACGTCGTCGGTGTGCTCGCCGAGCGTCGGCGCGCCGGTGCGCGGCTTCTCGTCCACGCCCCAGAAGCGAACCGGCGTCGCCACCGTCCGCAGGGGCGGCGCGTCGCCCATGCCGGGCTGCTCGACGAAGGCCCCCGCGGCCTCCGCCTGCGGGTCCGCGGACACCTCGGCGAGGGTCTGCACGGGCGCCCACCAGACGGCCTCGGCGTCGAACCGTGCCGCCCACTCGTCCAGCGGCCGTTTGGCGAACTCCTCGTCGAACACGGCGATCAGCTCCCGTACATGGCCCCGCCGGGCCTTGCCGGTGGCGAACCGTTCGTCGTCCGACAGGTCCTCGCGGCCGAGCGCCCTGACCACGCCGGGCCAGTGCCGGCCGCCCTCCAGACCGACCAGCCAGAACCAGCGGTCGTCGGCGGCCCGGTAGCAGTTGTAGAGGGGCGACTCGTGCTCGGTGCGGGGACGGGTGCGCCCGCGCTTGCCGAAGAAGTTCTGCAGGGCGAGGTCGTTGCCGTTCGCGTACGTCCCGGACCGCAGCAGCGACACGTCCACCACGCCGCCCTCGCCGGTGCGTTCACGGCGCAGCAGCGCGGCCAGCACACCCGCGACCAGGTTGGCGGCGGCCGTACGGTCGCCGAGGCCGGGGCGAATGCCGGGCGGTGGCTCGCCGGCCGGGTTGAGCATGGCGGCGATGCCGGGCCGGGCCCAGAACGCGGAGACGTCGTAACCGGCCCGGTCGCGCTCGGCGCCCGCCCAGCCGTAGCCCGTCAGCGTGCCGACGACCAGACGGGGATGGCGCTCCCGCAACACCTCCGGATCCAGCCCCAGTCGCTCCAGGGCGCCGGGCCGGAGGTTGGTGACGAAGACGTCGGCGCGTTCCAGCAGCCGATCCAGGACCTGCCTGCCGTCCTCTGAGCGCAGGTCGAGGACGATGCCGCGCTTGCCGCGGTTGTCGGTCTCGAACGGGGGCGCGCTGTCGATGTCCTGCCCTACGTGCCGCAGCGTGTACCGGTTGGGGTCACCGGTGGGTGCCTCCACCTTGATCACGTCGGCGCCCCAGTCGGCCAGCATCGTGGCGGCGGCCGGAGCGGCCACCCACATGCCCAGTTCGACGACGGAAAAGCCTTCCAGTGGCCGCACGGCCCACCTCCAGGTGCGTCGGTATGCCTACACGCCGCGGAAATCGCCGGGCCGGCGCTCGCGGAACGCCTTGAGGCCCTCGGCGCGGTCCTCGGTGCAGAACAGCACCGACACGGTCTCGCGTTCGTAGGCGATCGCTGTCTCGAGGCTCATCGCGAGCCCCTGGTCGATCAGCCGCTTGCCCGCGGCGAGCGCGAGCGGGGCCCCGGCCGTCAGACCACCGGCCAGCTTCTCGGCGGCGGCGAGCGCTCCGCCGGGTTCGGCCAGCTCGTTGACCAGCCCCAGCTGCCAGGCGCGCTCCGCGTCGATCGGTTCCCCGGTGAGGATCATCTGCTTGGCGATCGCCGGTGGCAGCAGACGCGGGAGCCGCTGCGTGCCGCCCGCGCCCGGCAGCACGCCCAGCTTCATCTCGGGCAGGCCCAGACGCGTTCCGCGCTCGGCCACCCGCAGGTCGCAGGCGAGCGCCAGCTCCAGACCGCCGCCGAAGGCGAACCCGTGGACGGCCGCGACCGACGGCTTGGGGAAGTCCTCCAGGAGCGCGAACGCTTCCGTCAGCCGCCCCACGAAGGCCCGGAACTGCCCGGGGGAGGTGAACGACTCGATCTCGCCGAGGTCCGCACCGGCCGAGAAGGCGCGGCCCGCTCCGGCCACCACCAGGGCGCGTACGTCGTCGTTGTCGCGTATCCCGTCGAGTGCACGGGTGAGCCGGTCCACCGTCTCCGAGCCGACGGCGTTGAGCCGTTCCGGCCGGTCCAGCGTCAACACGGCGATGTGGTCCCGGAGTTCGACACGCAGCACGGCGGTCACCTCAGACCATCGTCAGGCCGCCGCTGACCGAGAGCGTCTGCCCGGTCATGTAGGCGGCGTCGTCGGACGCGAGGAAGGCCACCACGCCGGCGATCTCGGCGGGCTGGGCGACGCGGCGCAGCGGGATGGCCCGCACGGTCGCGTCGTACATCTTCCGGCTGTAATCGGCGACCTGACCGAGCAGCGCGGTGTCGGTGGGTCCGGGGCAGACGCTGTTGACGGTGATGCCGTGCCGGGCGACCTCGCGGGCCAGGGCCTTGCCGAAGGCGATGACACCGCCCTTCGTCGCGGAGTACACGACCTCGCCTGAGGAGCCGACCCGGCCGGCGTCCGAGGCGATGTGCACGATCCGGCCGCCGCCGCGCTCGATCATCGAGTCGAGCACGGCCCGGGTCATGGTGATCGTCCCGCGCAGGTTGACGGCGATGATCCGGTCCCAGGTCTCCTCGTCGCTGTCGACGAACCGGCCGATGACGTCGACGGCCGCGTTGTTCACCAGCACGTCCACCGGGCCGAGTGCGGCCGCCACCCGCTCCACGGCCGCATGCACGGCCGAGCGGTCGGAGATGTCCGCGCCGACACCCGTCGCGCGCACCCCGTACCGCTCCATGAGCCGCGCCGCCACCTTGTCCGCGGCCTCGGGATCCAGGTCGCAGACGGCGACCGCGGCTCCCGCGTCGGCGAGCCGGTCGGCGATCGCCTCGCCGATGCCGCGTCCCGCTCCGGTGACGAGCGCCACCTTGTCCCGTACGCTCACGCGCCCTCCCTGTCCCGGCATCAAAAACAGCGCTATCGTATAACTACTTCAGCTAAATAAGCGAGATGCAGAGTATGCGAGACGCAGGAGTGGAGTCGAGATGCGCCGTACGATCTTCGCCGAGGAGCACGACCTGTTCCGCGAGACCGCCCGCTCCTACTACCTGCGGGAATGCGTCCCGTACAGCGCGGAGTGGGAGCGTGAGGGGCAGGTGAGCCGAGCCGCGTGGGCGGCGGCGGGCAAGGCCGGACTGATCGGCTGGGAGTTCCCGGAGGACTACGGCGGGCAGGGCGTCCGGGACTTCCGCTACAACGCCATCATGGCGGAGGAGATGGCCGCCGTCGGCGCCGTCGGCATCGGGCTCGGTCTGCAGAACGACGTCGTCCCGCCCTACCTCATGAACCTCACCACCCCGGAGCAGAAGGCCCGCTGGCTGCCCGGAGTGATCGCCGGCGAGACCATCTGCGCGCTCGCCCTGTCCGAGCCCGCCGCCGGGTCCGACCTCAAGGGCATCCGCACCACCGCCCGCCGGGACGGCGACGAGTGGGTGATCGACGGCTCCAAGACCTTCATCACCAACGGCATCCTGGCCGACCTCGTCATCGTCGCCTGCAAGACCGACCCGGCGGCCGGGCACAAGGGCATCAGCCTGATCGTCGTCGAGCGCGGCGCCGAGGGCTTCGAGCGCGGACGCAAGCTCGACAAGGTCGGGATGAAGGCCCAGGACACCGCCGAACTCTTCTTCCACGAGGTGCGCGTCCCCGCCGAGAACCTGATCGGGCAGGAGGGGCGCGGTTTCTACCACATGATGGGCAATCTCCCCACCGAGCGGCTCGCCATCGCCGTCGCCGCGCTCGCCTCCGCGCAGCGGGCCTTCGACGTGACCCTGGAGTACGCCAGGACCCGCACCGCCTTCGGCCGGCCGATCGGTGCGTTCCAGGCCAACCGGTTCGCCCTCGCGGACATCAAGGCGAAGCTCGCCGCAGCCCGGGTCTATGTCGACGGCTGCATCATGGGCCTGGTCGAGGGCGAGTTGACGGCGGAGGAGGCCGCCGCGGCCAAGTACTGGACCACAGAGACCGGCTGGGCGGTCATCGACCGTTGCATGCAGCTCTTCGGCGGCTACGGCTACGTCAACGAGTACGAGATCGCCCGCATCTGGCGCGACAGCCGGGTGCAAAGGGTGTTCGGCGGCACCTCCGAGATCATGCAGGAGATCGTCGGCCGCTCGCTGGGACTGTGACATCGACCGTGACATTGACTGCTACCGATAAATAGGTTAGCTATTTAAGCGAAGTGTACGGACAGGAGGCAAGCATGGTCACCGTCGACGTAGCACTGCACCGCCGGCGGGCCGAGCAGGTTCTGCCGCGCCCACGCCTCGTCATCGGCGGCA
Organism: Streptomyces sp. NPDC005820; assembly: GCF_040630255.1. NCBI lineage: Bacteria > Bacillati > Actinomycetota > Actinomycetes > Kitasatosporales > Streptomycetaceae > Streptomyces > Streptomyces sp. NPDC005820. The sequence continues at coordinate 57,315 of NZ_JBEXXE010000020.1, read as the reverse complement.
AGGAGCTGTCCGACACGAGCGGCGGACTCTACGCGCACGTCAACCCGGCGACCGGTCTCGTCCAGGCCGAGATCCCGCTCGCGGGCCCCGGCGAGGTGGACCAGGCCGTCGCCGCGGCCCGGAGCGCGTTCGAGGTCTGGGGCGGTATGCGGCCGGCCGAGCGGCGCCGCCTGCTCACCCGGTTCGCCCAGCTGATCCGCGACCACATCCCCGACTTCGCGGCGATCAGCCCGCTGGAGAACGGCGTGTGCGTCGGCGGCTGGGCCGAGAACGTCGGAACGCACGTCGCCGAGTGGACCGAGTACTACGCGGGCTGGGCCGACAAGATCGAGGGCCTGGTCGGCGCGGGCCACAGTCCGCACGAGAACGTCGAGTACACCCTCGCGGAGCCGTACGGCGTGATCGGCCACATCATCACCTGGAACTCTCCGGCGTTGTCCCTGGCGATGAAGATCCCGCCCTCGCTCGCCGCCGGCAACACCGTGGTGATCAAACCGGCCGAGTCCACCCCGTTCTCCGCGCTGCTCTTCGCCGACCTGGCCCGCGAAGCGGGCATCCCCGACGGCGTGATCAACGTCGTCACCGGCCTCGGCGACGCCGGATCGGCCCTGGTCACCCACCCCGGCGTGGACAAGATCTCCTTCACCGGCGGCCCCGCCACCGCGCGCCGCATCATGGCCGACGCGGCGCTGAGCCTCAAGCCCGTCGTGTTCGAACTGGGCGGCAAGTCCGCCAACCTGCTCTTCGCCGACACCGACCTCGACACCGTCGTGCCGTACTGCGCGGCCTTCGCCATGAGCAACACCGGCCAGGGCTGCGCACTGCCCACTCGCCTCCTGGTCGAGCGGCCCATCTACGACGAGGTGGTGGCCCGGGTCACCGGGGTCGTCGCCCACCTCCCCGTGGGCGACCCGCTCGATCCGACGACCTACATCGGCCCCCTGATCAACGAAGCCGCCCGCGACCGCGTCCAGGGCGTGATCGACAAGGCGGTGGAGGACGGCGCGGGACGGCTGGTGTACGGCGGTGAACGCATCGACACCGACGGCTGGTTCGTCTCCCCGACCGTCTTCGCCGACGTCGACAACAGGAGCGACCTCGCCCAGCGGGAGATCTTCGGCCCGGTCCTCGCCGTCACCCCGTTCGACACGGAGGACGAGGCCGTCGCCCTCGCCAACGACACCGAGTACGGCCTGTCCGCCTACGTCCAGTCCCGCGACATCGCCCGCGTGAACCGCCTGGTGCCGCGTCTGAAGGCCGGCACGGTGTACGTCAACCCCGGCCCGAACCCGATCACCTCGCCGGCCACGCCCTTCGGAGGCGTCGGCCTCAGCGGGTTCGGACGGGAGGGCGGCAGGGCCGGACTGGAGGAGTTCATCCACGTCAAGGGCGTCGGCGTCGGCCGCGTCTGACGAGATCCCACAGGAGCGAACCACCGTGAATCCCGCCCGCCGCCTGACGTTCGGCGACCTCATCCGCGAGCACCGCAGGTCCTACCCCGACGGCGTCGCCCTCGTCGACGGCGACACCCGGCTGACCTGGCCGCAGCTCGACGAGCGCACCAACCGCCTGGCCAACGCACTCACGGAGGCGGGCGTCGGCCCCGGCGACCGCATCCTGTGGCTGGGCCAGAACTCCTTCCGCATCTGGGAACTGCTGGGCGCAGCGGCGAAGACCGGCGCCATGGTCTGCCCCGGCTACTGGCGCTGGGCGGCCCCCGAGATGGCCTTCGCCGTCGAGGACTTCGCCCCCCGGATCGTGGTCTGGCAGGACGAGGAGATCGGCGGCACCGTCGGCAAGGCCCGGGCCGAACTCGGCACCGACCACCGGGCGTTGTGGCTGCGGCACGACAGCGAGGGCCCCGACTCGTACGAGTCCTTCCTGGCCGCAGGTTCACCCGAGGACCCGGCCGTCGACGTCGACCCCGACGCGGCGCTGCTCGTCATCTACACCGCGGCGATCTCCGGACGCCAGTCCGGCTCGATGCTCTCGCACCGCAACCTCCTCACCATGGGTGCGAGCGCCGCCTGGATGGGGGACATCGGCACGGAGACCGCCTTCCTCGGCGCCGGGCCCATGTTCCACATCGGCAACTACCAGTTCTGGGGTGTCCCGGCCTTCGTCCACGGCGGCAAGAACGTCATCGTGCGCCGGGTCGTCGCCGAGGAACTGCTGCCGCTGCTGGCGGACGAGAAGTGCACCCACGCCTATCTGATGCCACCGACCATCGCGCAACTCGTCGCGCTGAACCGCGAGGCCGGACACGACCTCTCTCATCTGCGGGCGAGCGTCGCCGCCCCCCTGTGGCAGGGCACCGTGCCCACCGACACCAGCCGCTTCACGCGCAACGGCGGCGGCGAGGGCCGTGGTTACGGACAGACCGAGGTGACCGGCTTCGCCGTCACGGGCGCCTACGGCGGCACGGGCACCGGCAACGCGGGACGCCCCGGCCCCGGCACTGCCGTACGCATCCTCGACAGCGCCGGGGAGGAGTGCGCGACCGGGGTGGCCGGTGAGATCTGTGTCCGCGGGGACCTCGTGCACCTCGGCTACTGGAACCGGTCCGAGATCAACGAGGAGCGCTTCCGCTTCGGCTGGTGGCACACCACCGACCTCGGCCGCCGCGAGGCCGACGGCACTATCAGCTTCCTCGGCACGACCACCCGCATGCTCAAGTCGGCCGCCGAGAACATTTTCCCCGCCGAGGTGGAGAACTGCATCGAGTCCCATCCGGCGGTGAAGGAGGCCGCCGTGATCGGTGTGCCCAACGAGCGCTGGGCGCAGGACGTCAAGGCCGTCGTCGTGCTGCACGCCGACGCCGGGCCGGTCACCGCGGAGGACATCGTCGAGCACTGCCGGGCGCGGATCGCCTCGTACAAGAAGCCCAAGACGGTGGAGTTCGTCGACGCGCTGCCCCGCACGAAGGACTTCGCGAAGGACTACGAGGCGCTCGACGAGCGCTTCGGCGGCGGCGGTTACCCGGGCGCCGACACGCTAGGCGCGGGACGATGAACCCCACGGACCGCCGTCTGCCGGTCGTCGTCGGTGTGTACGCCACCGAACAGGCGCTGTCCCTCCCGGACCGGGATGCCATGGACCTCGCGCTCGAAGCGGTGAGCGGCGCGGTCGCGGATGCCGGGCTGGCGCCGTCGGACGTCGACGGCGCCCAGGTCGACTGGCCCGGCCCCGGCGGAGTGCCCGGCGAGGGCAGCTCCTGGGCGCGCCTGCTCGGCCGGGACCTGAGCTGGACCAGCGACTCGATGCTCGACAACGCCGGCTCGCGCGGCCTGCTGAAGGCGGCGGCGGCCGTGCGGGCGGGGTTCGCCGACACCGTCGTGGTCGGCGGCTGCAAGCTGGTCTCGCGGGGGAGCGGCCCCGTCGGAGCCGGGGTGGCGCTGGAGTTCGCCGACGTGTGGGGCAGCTATGTCGTCGCCCAGTTCGCCCTGGTGGCCGCCCGGCACATGCACGAGTACGGCACGACCTCCCGCCAGCTCGCAGAGGCCGCCGCCGCCATCCGCAACAACGGCACCACCAACCCGGAGGCGATGATGTACGGGCGCGGCCCGTACACCGCAGACGACGTGCTCGCCTCCCGCATGGTGGCCACACCCTTCCATCTGCTGGATTGCTGCATCGTCGGCGAGGGCGGCGCGGCGCTCGTCGTGACCACCGCCGAGCGGGCCCGTGACCTGCCGCACCCGCCGGTCGCCGTCCTCGGCGGCGGCATGCAGTACCACCAGGCCGCGTACGCCAACCCGGCGCTGTACCGGGAGGTCGGCGGACTCGGCCGGCAGGCCGCCGAGCGCGCCTACGCGATGGCCGGCATCGGCCCGCACGACGTGGACGTGTTCTCCCTCTACGACCCCAACTCCTTCGAGATCATCCGCCAGTTGGAGATCCTCGGTCTGTGCGGCGAGGGCGAGGGCGGTCCGCTGGCCGCGAGCGGCGCCATCGCCGTCGGCGGCAAGCACCCGGTCAACCCGGACGGCGGCTGTCTGGCGTACGCCTGGAACGGCACCCAGCAGATGACCCTGAAAGTCGTCGAAGCGGTACGGCAGTTGCGCGGCACGGCCGTGCACCAGATCCAGGCCGCGGAGCTGGCGGTCGTCGGCAACGCCGGTTCGGGAGCGCAGCATTACGAGATGAGCGTGCTGGGGAGGATGCGATGAGCCGGCCCGTACCCGTCCCGACGCAGCTGTCCCGGCCGTTCTGGGACGCGGCCCGGCGCGGCGAGCTGGTCGTCCCGCACTGCCCGGCCTGCGGCCTGCGCTTCTTCGCCCCCGAACCCGCCTGCCCCGGCTGCATGGCACGCGACTGGCGGTACGCGCCCAGCGCGGGCCGCGGAACCGTCTACTCGGTGACCGTCGTACACCGGGCCCCCGGCCCCGGCTTCGACACCCCGTTCGCGCTGGCCGTGATCGACCTCGACGACGGGGCCGCACTGCTGGCGCACGTGGACGCGGGCGATCCCGACGATGTCGTCATCGGGCTGCGCGTCCGCGTGGACTTCCGCGCTCTCACCGACGAGATCACGTTGCCGTACTTCGTACCGGAGACAACTCACTGAGGGTGGAGGTGGGCGCGGTGGCGAACACGCCGGTACGGGTCCCCAAGATGGCGGAACTGGTCGCGGCACGGCTGCGCCGCATGATCGTGCGCGGTGAGCTCGCGGAGGGGGACGCCCTGCCGTCCGAGACGGCTCTGATGGAGGAGTTCGCCGTCTCCCGGCCCACCTTGCGTGAGGCGTTCCGAGTGCTGGAGTCGGAGTCGCTGATCGACGTGCGCCGAGGCGCCCGGGGCGGGGCACGGGTCCAGGTCCCGGAGGGCACGGTGGCCGCCCGCTACGCCGGTCTGGTGCTGGAGTACCGGGGCACGACCCTGAAGGACGTGTACGACGCCCGTACGGTGATCGAGGCGCCGTGCGCCGGTCTGCTGGCCGAGCGGCGCACCGACGAGGACCTGCGCAGACTGCGGGCCGCCGTCGCCGAGGCCGAGCGGCTCATGGACGACCCGTCGGCCTTCATCCGCGCCCACATGGAGTTCCACGCCCTGGTCGTGGAACTCGCGGGAAACGAGACGCTCGGCGTCCTCAACGGCATGGTCCGCCACATCATCGACCAGGCGAACTGGTCCCATGTCGACCTCGACGCCGGCAGCCCGGAGAACGTCCGGGCCAACCGCAGGGGATTCCGTGCCCACGGCGCGCTCGTGGACCTGGTGGCCGCGCGCCGCGCCGAGGCCGCCGAGGAGCTGTGGCACCTCCATCTGCAGGAGGCGGAGGACTATCTGCTGCAGAGCAGGTCCATGACCACCGTCCTGGACCTGCTCGGCTGACCGGTCAGCTCTCGCGCAGTTCCGCCACGATCGGCTCCCACACCTCGGCACGGGTCTCGTAGGCGGTGTAGAAGGACACCCGGTCGACCAGCGCCCCGTACCGGCGCCGGATCTCGCCCGCCACCCGCTCCGGCTCCGCCACCACCGCGAAGGTGTTGAGGACCTCGTCGTCGACGAGCCGGGTCATCGCCTCCCACTTGTCCTCGCGCCGGGACGTCGACAACGCGTGCAGCTCGTCGCCGAGTTCGCCCCAGCCGTGCAGCTCCAGGACGCCGCGGTAGGCGGGCGTGCTGCCGTAGAAGGCGACCTGGGCGCGGGTGCCGTCGAGCGCGCGGGCCATCTCCTCCTCCGTCCCGCCGGTCGCGGTCAGCAGCAGATGGGAGACGGAGAAGTCGGCGCGTGTCCGGCCCGAGGACGCCAGTCCGGCCTCGACGGTCGGCAGGGTGACCTCGCGCAGATACCGCTCGGTGGTGAAGCCGTGTGCAAGCAGGCCGTCGGCCACCTCGCCCGCCACCCGGGTCATCGCCTCCCCGACGGCGGCCACGAATACCTTGGGCGCGCCGCCGGTGGCGGGCGGCGGGGAGAAGAACGGGGACATCAGCGTGTGCGAGTAGAAGTCGCCGCGGAAGTTGAGCCGTTCGCCCTCGTTCCAGGCGGCCCAGATGGCGCGCAGCGCGCTGACGTACTCCCGCATACGGGCGGCGGGCCGGCTCCACGGCATGGCGAAGCGCCGCTCGATGTGGGGTTTGATCTGGCTGCCCAGGCCGAGCGAGAACCGCCCTCCCGAGTACGTCTGCAAGTCATGTGCGGTGTAAGCCAGTTGCATGGGGGAGCGGGCGAAGGCCACCGCGATGGCGGTGCCGACCTCCAGCCGGTCGGTGTGCTCGGCGGCCAGCAGCAGCGGCAGGAACGGGTCGTGTTTCGACTCGGAGGCCCACAGCCCGTCGTAGCCCGCCTTCTCGTGATGGCGGGCCTCCTCCACGACCTCCGTGGTGCTCCACACGTTGAGCTTGCCGTCGACCTTCATGCCGCTCCTTCGCCCGCTTCCATGCCGATGCGCTGTGCGAGCAGTTCGCGATGGTACGCGGGATCGCCGAACAGCAGCTGTGACGTCTTGGCCCGCTTCAGATAGAGGTGGGCCGGGTGTTCCCAGGTGAAGCCGATACCGCCGTGGACCTGGATGTTCTCTGCCGTGGCCTGCACACACGCGTCGGAGCAGAACGCCTTGGCCAGGCTCGCCACGGCGGGCAGGTCCGGGGCCTCGCTCTCGGCGGCGAGCAGGGCGTAGTGCGCGGCGGCCCGCGCCGACTCGACCTCCAGTAGGACGTCGGCCAGCAGATGTTTGACGGCCTGGAAGGAGCCGATCGCGCGCCCGAACTGATGGCGGACCTTGGCGTACTCCACCGCCATGTCGAGCGCGCGGGACGCCACCCCGACCTGCTCGGCGGCCAGTGCGACGGCGGCCCGGTCGAGGACCTGGGCGACCAGGTCCCAGCCGTCGCCGTGCGTCCGCAGCCGGGTCGCCGGTACCTCGCGGTACTCCAGCCGGGACTGCCGGCGGGTCGGGTCCAGGGTGGGCAGCGGCGCGCGCGTCAGACCGGGCGCGTCACCGTCCACCAGGAACACTCCGATCCCGTCGGCGGCGCGCGCCACGGTGAGCACGACATCGGCGGCCGCACCGTCGAGCACGAACGTCTTGTGCCCGCTCAGCAGCCAACTCCCGCCGGACTCACGGGCGGTGAGCCCGACCCCCGCCGCGTCCCAGCGTGCCGAGTCCTCGGTCAGGGCCAGTGTCGCGACGAGCTCTCCGGCGGCGAGCCCCGGCAGCAGACGCTTACGCGCCTCCTCGTCGGCGCAGCGCAGCAGCGTGGTCGTCGCGAGGACGGCCGAGGACAGGAAGGGTGCGCACTGCAGCGCACGGCCCGTCTCCTCCATCACCACGCCCACTTCGACCGGTCCGCATCCGGCACCGCCGTACTCCTCGGGCACGGCGAGTCCCTGGAGGCCCAGCTCGGTGCCCATCCGGCGCCACAGCGCCCGGTCGAAGCCCTCGGGGGTCTCCATCAGACGCCGTACCTCGGTCTCCGGCGAGGTGTCCGCGAGGAACGCCCGTACCGTGCGGCCGAGTTCCTCCTGCTCCTCGCTGAACGCGAAGTCCATCCCGTCTTCCTCTCCGGTTCAGCGGCGGCCGCGTGCGGCGATGATCCGCTCGACGGCGGCGATGTGATCCGGTGCGTGCATGGTCTCCCGCTCGGCGAGCAGGGCCGGTTCCATCACCGTGTCGAGGGCCTGTTCCAGATGCCGGTTGACGGCGCGCTTGGTCTCGCGCAGCGCCTGCGCGGGCAGGGCCGCCAGCCGTCCGGCCAGGTCCATGGCCTCGTCCATGAGCTTGTCCCCGGGCACGGCGCGGGTGGCGATGCCGAGCCGGACCGCGTCCTCGGCGCTCACCCGGTCGCCCAGGAAGAGCAGCTCCTTCGCCCGGGTGAGGCCCACGAGGAGCGGCAACACGTATGCGCCCCCGTCGCCCGCGACGAGTCCGACCTGCACGTGCGGGTCGGCGACGTAGGCGTCGTCGGCGATGAGTACGAGGTCGCTCAGCAGGGCGAGGCTGCAACCCAGCCCCACGGCGGGGCCGTTGACCGCCGCGACGACGGGGAGGGGGCAGCGGACCAGTCCGGTGATGATCCCGCGCGCCTCGTCGACCTGCCGCTGCCGGAAGGCGCCGTCGCGCTGCACCCGGGTCATGGAGTCGAGGTTGCCGCCGGCGCTGAACGCCCGGCCGCGCCCGGTCAGGACGATCACGCGTGCCTCCGGATCGGCGGCGAGGTCGTCCCACACCGACGCGAGGCCGGTGTGCAGCTCGTCGCTCATCGCGTTCAGCTGCTCGGGCCGGTTCAGCTCGACCAGCCGGACCGGCCCGACGGCCGTCATTACCAGATCCGTCATCTCCGCCGCCCTCGTCCAGGGATCCATCATTAGAGTTGAATGCTATAACTAATTAAGCTTTCTGGAAACCGGGTCGCGGAGTGACGGAGGACGCGCATGCCGCAGCAGGAGTACGAGACCGTGCGGGCCGAGGTGGCCGACCGGATCCTCACGGTCACCCTTGACCGGCCCGAGAGGCTCAACGCCTTCAATCCGCGCATGATGCAGGACCTCCTCGACGTCCTGGACGCGGCCGACGCGGACGACGGAGTGCGGGTGATCGTGGTGACCGGCGCCGGACGCGGCTTCTGCGCGGGCGCCGACGTCAGTTCCGGCGGTTCGTCGTTCGACCACCGCAAGGCGGGCCCCCGGCACCGGGACACCGGCGGCCGGGTGGCCCTGCGGATCTTCGCCAGCACCAAGCCGGTCATCGCGGCGATCAACGGCCCGGCGGCGGGCGTCGGGGCCAGCATGACCCTGCCCATGGACATCCGGCTGGCATCGACGACGGCGAAGTTCGGCTTCGTCTTCGCCCGCCGCGGCATCGTGCCGGAGTCCGCCGCGAGCTGGTTCCTGCCCCGGGCGGTCGGGATGCAGCGGGCCATGGAGTGGGTGGCCACCGGCCGCGTCTTCGGCCCCGAGGAGGCGCTGGCGGCCGGGCTGGTCCGCTCCGTCCACCCGCCCGAGGAACTGCTCCCGGCGGCGTACGAACTCGCCCGGGAGATCGCCGAGAACACCTCGGCGGTCTCCGTCGCCCTGTCCCGCCAGATGATGTGGCGCATGCTCGGCGAGCCCCACCCGATGACCGCGCACCGGCTCGACTCGCGGATCATGGGCCAGATCGGCGGCGGTCCGGACCCCGTCGCGGGCGTCGAGTCCTTCCTCGCCAAGCGCCCGCCCGCCTTCCCCGGCCTGGTGAGCAAGGACATGCCGGCCGTATACCCCTGGTGGCGGGAGGAGGAGTTCCGGCCGTTCGGGGAGTAGGCGACCGGCCGGGACTGTACGGATCCGCGAGATGCGGCCGAAACATTGTCGTGGCTTGCATGAAGTGTTAGCGTCCGGTCGGCGGACATTCAGTTGAATGCGCTAAACCATTGACCGCCTGGACGGTAACCATGAGCGATGGTTTCCTGCATGAGTCGCTGAGCGGGGTCGACTGGGGGGTCGCCACCGCGGACACCGTCGCGGCCCCGCCGCCGCCCGCGCAGGAGCGCGGCGGCCACTTCGGGCAGTGGACCGACGACATCCGGCGGCTGTTCGGCGTCACCGCGGACACCCACCGCATGGCCGCCGGCTGGCCGCTGCTCCAGCCCGACGGCCCGGGCAGCTGGGACCGGCGGGCGCTGGACCGCTGCGAGCGCGCGCTCGACGCCCTGCTCGACCAGGGGAAGCGGCCCGCTCTCACCCTCGTCGACCGCACACTGCCACCGTGGCTGGACGACGCCGGAGGCTGGCTCGCCCGCGACACCGCCGAGCACTTCGCCGCGTACGCCGCCGAGCTGGGCCGCCGCTTCGGCGACCGGGTGGAACGCTGGATCACCTCCACCGACCTGGCCGGGCCCACCCTCGCCGACCACGTGGCCGGAATGTACTCACCGGGCCGCGGCGCGGGCCGCGCCGGGCTCCCCGCGGTCCACCACATCCTCCTCGCCAACGGACTCGCCACCCAGGCCCTCCGGGCCGCGGGTGCGGCCGGCCGGATCGGGACCACGGTCACCCTCGTGGGCGGCTACCCGGCCACCGACGACCCCTACGACCGGCTCGCCCTGGAGCGCCTGGAGAGCTGGACCAACCGCATCTTCCTCGACCCCCTGCTGCTCGGCGAGCACATGGTGACCGAGGACGACCTCGAGCCCGTGGCGGCCACCGGCTGCGTACGCCCCGGCGATCTGGACGTCATCACCACCGCCCAGGACCTGCTGGCCGTGTCCTGGCACACGCCGTTCCGTGTTACCGCGCCCGAGAACCTGCCCCGGGTGCTGCCGAGCGCGAAGTGCCGCAGCGCCCTCAACGAGGTCAACCGGCTGCTCGTGGGCCTCGGCTTCGCGATCGTCCCCTTCGACGACGTGGAGACAACCGCCTACGGCTGGCCCATCATCCCCGAGGGGCTCGCCGACGCCGTCGCGGGCCTGTGCGACCTGTACGGGGACCTGCTGCCCCCGCTGTCCGTCGTCGACAACGGCATGGGCGACCTGGACCTGGTCGACGGCACGGGACACCGCGACGACGCCCGGCGCCGGGCCATGCTGCGCGCCCGGCTCTCCTGGCTGGCGGGGCTCGTCGACGCCGGGGTGGACGTGTGCGGCTACGAGTACTGGTCGGTCCTGGACAACCTGGAGGCCAAGTTCCGCTACACCCGCCTGTACGCGATGGCCGTCCCCGACCACGAGCTCGCGCCCCGGCCCGCGATGCCGTCCGACTGGGTGCGCGGGGGAGCCTTCGCCGCCCCGCCCGCCGACGGCCCGCGGACCGGCCTGACCCTGGTGACCCCCGCTCAGGGTGCCGGCACCTCGTAGTCCCGGCCGCGGATCAGCCGTACCGGGCAGTAGACCAGCACGTCCTCGTCCCGCTGGTTGCGCACGGTGATCCGGCTGGTCACCACGCCCCGGCCGGGCTTGCTGGAGGGGCGCGAGCCCGTCGTCTCCACGACGGCGTACAGCGTGTCGCCGACGTACACCGGCCCGTGCACGGTCAGTTCCATGTGCAGGAAGGCGAGGCCCGTGCCGTGCAGGACGTTCGTCTGCAGGACGAGCCCCTCGGCGAGGCAGTACGTCAGACCGCCCGGGACCAGCCGGCCCGTGTAACCGCCTCCCGCCGCGTGGGTCGCGTCCCAGAAGAGCGGCTCGGTGAAGCCGCCCCAGGTGACGAAGTTGACCAGGTCGGTCTCGGTGACGGTCCGGCGGGCGGTGCGGAAGACCTGTCCGACCGGCATCTCCTCGTAGGTCAGACCCTTCACCAAGGGCGGGATGTCGGTCGTCGTGTCGTGCGCGGTCATGTGTCGGTTCCTTTCGGTGGCGTCGTCACAGGTCGAGCGGGTGCTTGTCCGCCACGGCTGCGAAGTCCGGGGCGCGCTTGTCGCGATGGGCCGCCAGGCCCTCGACGACCTCGTGACCCGCGAACCCGAAGAACTCCAGGCCCAGCGAGGCCTCGAAGGCGGGTTGGGCGGTGCGGTACCAGTGGTTGAGGGACCGCTTGGTCCAGCTGATCGCGCTCACGGGACCGGCGGCCAGGACCTTCGCCACGCGCAGCGCCTCGTCGTGCACCTCCTCGTCGGCCACGCACTTCGACACCAGCCCGATCCGCTCGGCCTCCTCGCCCGTGAGGGCCTCGCAGGTCAGCAGGTAGTACTTGGCCTTGGCCATGCCGCACAGCAGGGGCCAGCAGATGGCCGCGTGATCCCCGGCCGCCACCCCGAGGCGGGTGTGCCCGTCGACGATCTTCGCCGTGCGGGCCGCGATCGAGACGTCCGCCAGCATGCCGATGACCAGCCCGGCCCCGACGGCCGGCCCGTGGATCGCGGAGACCACCGGCTTGGAGCAGTTGATCACCCCGTACACCATGTCCCGCGCCTCGCGCATCACCCGTGCCCGCACCGCGTGGTCCTCGGTCAGGGCCTGGATGGAGTCGAAGGTGCCACCCGCGGAGAACGCCCGGCCCGCCCCCTGGACCAGCACCGCCCGGGTGAGCTCGTCCCGGTCGATCACCGGCCAGATGTCGGCCAGTTCGCCGTGCATCCGCGGGTCGACCGCGTTGAGGTTCGGGGCGTCGAGCACGACGCGCAGCACGCCGGGCGCGGGCCGCTCGAAGGTCAGGCTCGTGAAGGGGGCATAGGGATCGGTCACGTCGCGCTCCTGGCGTAATCAGTGCGGATACTATAATTATCTAACTGTATCGAGCGGAGAGCGGCAAGCGATCGGCAGACGCGTCGCAGCGAGGACGGGAAGCCCGGCATGGATCTCACTTTCAGCCAGGAACAGGACGAACTGCGCACGGTCGTACGGTCCTTCCTGGCCAAGTACTCCGACGAGGCAGCCGTGCGCCGGCTGGCCGCCGACCCGCGCGGCCACGACGCCGTCGTCTGGCGGAGGATGGCCGGCGAGCTGGGCCTGCAGGGGCTCGCCGTACCGGAGGAGTACGGCGGCTCGGGCTTCGGCTACGTCGAACTCGGCGTCGTCTTCGAGGAGGCGGGCCGCGCGCTGCTGTGCGAGCCGTACTTCGCCACCGTCGCCCTGGCCGCCGAGGCCCTGCTGCGCTGCGCCGACGACCAGGCACGGGCCGACCTCCTGCCGGGCATCGCCTCCGGCGCCACGATCGCCACCCTGGCGCTCACCGAGGACACCGGCCGCTGGGACGAGCCCGGCATCCGGCTCACCGCCCACGAAACCCCCGGCGGCTGGCGGCTGACCGGCGCCAAGACCTATGTCCCCGACGGTCTCCTCGCCGACCTGCTCCTGGTCGCCGCCCGCACCCCGGGGGGCGTCAGTCTCTTCGCGGTCGGCGCCGACGCGGCCGGCCTCACCCGCACCCTTCTCCCCACCCTCGACCAGACTCGCAAACAGGCCCGCCTGGAGTTCGCCGACACCCCGGCCCGCCTGATCGGTCCCGAAGGCACGGCGTGGCCGGTTCTCGAACGCACCCTCGCCACGGCCTCGGTCCTGCTCGCCGCCGAACAGGTCGGGGGAGCGGCCGCCGTGCTCGACGCGGCCGTGGACTACGCGCGGATCCGGGTGCAGTACGGGCGGCCCATCGGCTCCTTCCAGGGGATCAAGCACAAGTGCGCCGACATGCTGGTGGAGATCGAGTCCGCCCGCTCGGCCGCATACGGCGGGCTGTGGGCGCTGGACGCCGCGGACGACAAGGAGACCGCCGTCGCCTCGGCCCTGGCGCAGGCCTTCTGCTCGGAGGCGTTCACCAAGGTGGCCGGCGACAGCATCCAGGTCCACGGCGGCATCGGCTTCACCTGGGAGCACCCCGCGCACCTGTACTTCAAGCGCGCCAAGAGCTCCGAGGCGCTGCTCGGCACACCGTCGTACCACCGGGAGCTGCTGGCCGCCCGGCTCGGCATATGAGATCTGTGAGAGCAGGGAGAGGCAGACATGGAGCTGGACTTCGGACCCGCGGTGCGCGACTTCCGTGAGGAACTGCGGGACTGGCTGGCGGACCATCTGGTGGGGGAGTTCGCCGAGCACCGGGGGGTCGGCGGCCCCACCGACGGCGCGGCCTGGGAGGTCCGCCTGGCCTGGGACCGCGAGCTGTCCGCCGGGGGGTGGCTGGGCGTGGGCTGGCCGCGGGAGTACAGCGGCCGAGGGCTCGGACTCCTCGAGGAGATCGTCTTCGAGTACGAGTACGCCCGCGCGAACGCCCCCTACCGGGCCACCGGCAACGCCCTCGACCTGCTCGGCCCCATGCTGCTCAAGGTGGGCGCCGACGAGCAGAAGAAGCGGTTCCTGCCGCCGATCCTCGCCGTCGAGGAACTGTGGGGCCAGGGCTTCAGCGAACCCGGCGCCGGCTCCGACCTGGCCTCGGTGCGCACCCGCGCCGAGCGCGACGGCGAGGCGTGGGTGGTGAGCGGCCAGAAGGTGTGGACGTCCTTCGGCGTGCACGCCGACTGGCTCTACGTCCTCACTCGCACCGACCCGGACTCCGTCCGGCACAAGGGCCTGAGCATGCTGCTCGTGCCCACGGACCAGCCCGGCGTGGAGATCCGCCCCATCCGCAACCTCGCCGGCCAGGACGAGTTCGCCGAGGTGTTCCTCTCCGACGCCCGCACCGGCGCCGACATGGTCGTCGGCGAGGTCGGCCAGGGCTGGCGCACCGCGATGGCCACGCTCGGCATCGAACGCGGCACCACGCTCCTACCCCAGCAGCTCACCTTCGAGCGGGAGGCCGAGTCGCTGATCGAGCTGGCCCGGGAACGCGGCGCGCTCGACGACCCGATGCTGCGCCGCCGCATCGTCGACGCCTGGATCTCCGTGCGCGTCATGCGCACCACCAATCTGCGCACCCTCGCCGAACTCACCGCGGGCCGCACCCCGGGCGCCCAGGCCACCACAGCCAAGCTGTACGCCTCGACCCGCCACCAGCAACTCGGGCACCTGGCACAGGAGGTGGCGGGCCCCGCCGGGCAGATCGTCGGCGCGGACTACGGCCTGGACACCCGGCAGCGTTCCTTCCTGCTGTCCCTGGCGGAGACGATCTACGGCGGGTCCAGCGAGATCCAGCGAAACATCATCGGCGAGCAGATCCTGGGCCTGCCGAAGGAGCCGCGGCCATGACGCCGATCGAGGACCGCCTCGACCGCGTCGAGTCGCACCTCGCCATCCAGCAGTTGCCCGTGCGGTACGCGCTCGCCGTGGACGCCCGCGACCTCGACGCCTGGACCGGCTGCTTCCGGCCCGATGTGGACATGGGGCGCCACGGTCACGGTCGGGAGGCGTTGCGGGCGTACATCGAGCCCCTCGTCCGGGGCTTCGTCCGGTCCGTCCATCAGATCTGCGGCCACCGGATCGAGTTCACCGGTCGCGACACGGCCACCGGCTCCGTCTACTGCCGGGCCGAGCACGAGGTGGGGGAGCGGTGGATCGTCATGGCCATCCGCTACCTCGACGACTACGCGCGCGTGGACGGCGAGTGGTACTTCTCCCGGCGCCGCGAGCAGCACTGGTACGCGGCCGACGTGACCGAGCGCCCCCAGCAGGTCGGATTCGCCGGCTGGGAGGGCGCCGGGGAACCGGCGCTGCCGGACGCCTTCCCCTCCTGGGAACCCTTCTGGAAGGAGTCGTGATGCGGCGGTTGGCGGGGAGGACCGCCCTGGTCACCGGTGGCGGACAGGGCGTGGGCCGGGGCATCGCGCTCGCGCTGGCGGCCGAGGGGGCGGCAGTGGTGATCACGGGCCGTACAGAGGGCACACTCGAGGACACCGCGCGGGTGATCGCCGAGCGCGGCGGGCGGGTGCAAACCGTCGTCGGGGACGTGGGGGAACGGACCGACGTCGAGCGCATGGTGGCGGAGACGGTCCGGGAGTTCGGCGGCCTCGACGTGCTCGTCAACAACGCGCAGAGCTCCGTGCAGCGCTGCCTGGAGCAGACGTCGTACGACGACGTTCAACTCGCCTATCGTAGCGGCCCGTTGGCGGCCTTCCAGGCGATGCGGGCGGCTCTGCCGCATCTGATGGCGAGTCGTGGCAGCGTCGTCAACCTCGGTTCGTCGGCCGCGGTGCTGGGCGAGGCGGGGTTCGCCTCCTACGCGATGGCCAAGGAGGCGATCCGTGGGCTGTCCCGTGTCGCCGCGCGGGAGTGGGGACCGTACGGGATCCGGGTGAACATCGTCTGCCCGGCCGCACTGAGCCCGGCGGCTCAGGAGTACTTCGCCGCCCATCCGGAGAAGGCCGAGCAGGTGGTGGCCGGCATACCGCTGGGCCGGATGGGCGACCCGGAGACGGACATCGGGCGGGCGGTGGCCGCGCTGGTCAGCGACGACATGGCCTATCTGACCGGTGCGACGCTGATGCTGGAGGGCGGCAGGACCCTGATCGGATAGGGGCGGCGCGTCAGACGACGCCCCGACCGCGCAGTCCGCGGATGTGATCCTCCGTCAATCCGGCTATCTCCGACAGCACTTCGGTGGTGTGCTCGCCCAGCGCCGGCGGCGGGGTGTACCCCTCGACCGGCGTCGCCCCGAGCCGGATCGGATTGGCGAGCAGCGGCAGCCGGCCCGACACCGCGTCCTCGACCTCGACCAGCATCTCCCGGTGCCGAATCTGCGGGTCGGCGAAGACCTCGGGCATCTCGTTGAACGGCCCTGCGGGGACGTCGTGTTCGTCGAGCACGGCCAGCCACTCGTCCCGGGTCCGGGTGCGCATGACCGCCTCCAGCACCGGCAGGATCTCCTCGCGGTGGGCGATGCGTGCCGGCGTGGTGGCGAACCGGGGGTCCTGGAGCAGGTCGGTGCGGTCGGCGGCCGCGCAGAAGGCGGCGAACTGCTTGTCGTTGCCGGCCACCAGGAAGAGCGGCTTGTCGGCGCACTGGAACGCCTGGGACGGGATGCCGCCGTACCCGCCGTTGCCGCGCCGGGCCGGTACCTCACCGGAGACCAGGTAGTTCATCGCGAAGTGGGAGAGCGAGGCCAGTCCGCAGTCCAGCAGGGAGAGGTCGATGAACTGGCCCTCACCGGTGGCGTCCCGGTGCCGCAGGGCCGCCAGCACGGCCGTCGCGGCGTACAGGCCGGTGAGGATGTCGACCATGCTGACGCCGACCTTCATCGGCTCGTCGGGGTGCCCGGAGACGCTCATCATCCCGGACATGGCCTGGAAGATGCCGTCGTAGCCCGGGCGTTCGGCGTAGGGACCGGTCTGGCCGAAGCCCGTCACCGAGAGGTAGACGAGCCGGGGGTTCAGCTCCCGCAGGCTCTCCTGGTCGAGGCCGTACTTCGCCAGCGTGCCCGTGCGGAAGTTCTCGACCAGCACGTCCGACCGGGCGGCGAGGGCACGGATCACCTCCTGCCCCTCGGCGGTGGCGTGGTTGACGGTGACCGACCGCTTGTTGCGGTTGCAGGAGAGGTAGAAGGCGGCGGTGTCCGTGCCGGGGGCGAACGGCGGTCCGTACGTGCGGGAGTCGTCGCCCGTACCGGGCCGTTCGACCTTGATCACCTCCGCGCCCAGGTCGGCCAGCAGCTGGGTGGCCAGGGGAGCGGCGAGGATGCGGGACAGGTCCAGGACACGGATCCCGGCCAGGGCGGTCGACGGCATCGAGGTCTCCCTCTGTTCACAGACAGCCAATGAGTTATATAAATAATACATCTGGCGGCTGGAGTGATACCCCGCTTGATTGCTCAACTATCCAAATCATGTAACTATATGGATCGGCCGATCGGCCGAGACCGGAGGGCGGGCTGATGACCGTCGCGGCGAGGACCCTCACCGAACAGGAACAGCGCGAACGCCGGGTGTGGTTCCGGGCCCGCTGGGAGCGCGGGGTCGCCTTCAACCGGTTCTGCCGCATCCGGGTGACCCGCTGGGACGCGGAGGCCGTGGAGATCGTGCTGCCCTACGCCGAGTCCCTCTCCGCCCACGAGGACGTCTTCCACGGCGGGGTCATCTCGGCGCTCATCGACACCGCCGGTGCCGGAGCCGTCATCGCCGGACACGACTTCACCCACGGGAGCCGGCTCAGCACCGTCTCGATGTCCGTGCAGTACCTCGCCCCCGCGCGCGGCCAGGAGGCCGTCGCCCACGCCCGCTGCGTGCGGCGCGGCCGCAGGCTGCACTTCGCCGACGTCGACGTACTGACCGACGGGCGCCTGTGCGCGCGGGGCCAGGTGGTGGTGACCATCTCCGGGGAGCGGCCCGGCGTCGGCGACCCGATCGACCCCATCGACTCCCTGACGGAGGAGTGACCGCATGACCGAGGAGCCCGCCCAGGACGACCTGGTGCTGTACGAGGTCGACGAGGACGGTGTCGCCACCGTCACCCTCAACCGGCCCGAACGCAGGAACGCCTGGAGCATCCCCATGGAGCGCCGTTTCTTCGCGCTCCTCGACGAGGCCGCGCACGACCCGGCCGTCCGGGTCGTGATCGTCACCGGCGCGGGCAAGGCCTTCTGCCCCGGCATGGACGTACAACGCCTGGAACAGAACGCCCAGCCGGGCCAGTCCCTCAACCTCCAGGCCCGTGTCCCCATGTACAGCAGGCGCACCCTGCCCAAGCCGCTGATCGCCGCCGTCAACGGCGCCTGCGCGGGCATCGGACTGGTCCAGGCACTGATCTGCGACGTCCGCTTCGCCGCCCGCGGGGCCCGCTTCACCACCGCCTTCACCCGGCGCGGCCTGGCCGGCGAGTACAACCTGCCGTACGTTCTGCCGCGGGTGATCGGGCTGGAGAACGCCCTCGACCTGCTGCTGTCCGGCCGGGTCTTCGACGCCGACGAGGCCAAGGCCCTCGGCCTCGTCAGCCGGGTCGTCGAACCCGAGGACCTGCTGGACGCCGCCCGCGCCTACGCCCGGGAGATCGCCCGGAACTGCTCCCCGCGCGCCATGGCCGTCGTACGCCACCAGGTGTACGGCGACCTGGACCGCACCTTCACCGACGCGCTGGCCCGCTCCTACTCCGCCATGGAGTTCTTCGCGGGCTCGCCCGACTTCCGGGAGGGCGTGGCGAGCTTCATGGAGAAGCGGGAGCCGAAGTTCGAGGGTCTGCCGCCGGACTTCGACCCGGACGAGGCCACCCGCGACGCGTTCCTGCCGTACTGACCGAGGAGGTTTTCGAGGATGACAGGGCAGCCGTTCCCCGTCGAGGCCGGGCACATCATGATGTTCGCCCGCGCCATCGGCGACGAACACCCCGCGTATCAAGGTGAGTCGGCCCTCGCCCCGCCCACCTTCACCATGGCGAGCGCGCACTACGACCCCGACTACCACCTGCGGCCGAGGCCGGACGAGGAGTGGTTCGGCTCCGGCGGCTGCCCCGGTGTGATGGCCGAGGGCGGCGGCGGGCTGCACGCCGAGCAGCACTTCGAGTACCACCGCCCGGTGCGCGCCGGCGAGACGCTGTACGCGCACACCGTCCCGGGGCGCAACTGGGAGAAGCAGGGCCGCAGAGGCCGGCTGCTGTTCAGCGAGCGCGTCACCGAGTACCGGGACGCCGACGGCCGGCCGGTCGTCAGCGCCGTGACCGTGGCCGTCGTGCCCGAGGGCCCCGCCACCCCGAAGGATGCCCGATGAGCCTGAGCAGCAGTGACATCAAGGTCGGCGAGACGCGGGAGAGCGTCCTTGTCGAGGATCTGAAGCGGACCCGGATCGTGCAGTACGCGGGGGCCTCAGGGGACTTCAACCCCCTGCACACCGACGAGCGGTTCGCCGTCGAGGCCGCGGGATATCCCGGTGTCTTCGCGCACGGCATGCTCACGATGGGCATGACCGGCCGGATCCTGACCGACTGGGTCGGCCCCGAGTCGCTGCTGCGCTACGGCGTGCGCTTCAAGGCGCAGGTCTGGCCCGGCGACACCCTGACCGCCACGGCCACCGTCGAGTCGATCGAGGACACACCGGTCGCCCCGGTCGCCCACTTCTCCCTGCGCACGGTCAACCAGCACGGCGTCGAGGTGGTCACCGGCACCGCGGCGGTCCGCCTGGAGCCCTGACCCGGTGACCACTGCGCAGCAGTCCGGGCAGGAGGCCACCTGGACCGCCATGGTGAGCCGTGCCTACGATCACGACCGCCCCGCCACCCGTTTCGGCGACCTGAGCTGGAGCGGGCGCGAGCTTCTCGATCGGGCCGGGGGTGCGGCCGACTGGCTGGACTCGCTCGGTCTGGAGCCCGGGGCTGCCGTCCCGGCCCTGGTCGCCACCTCCGCCGATGCCCTCGCGCTGGTGATCGGCGGGGCCGGTTCCGGGCACCCGCTCGCGCCGCTCGGTGTCCGGATGACCGCGCACGAGATCGCCGCCGTGGTCAAGGGGATGCCGGCGCGGACCCTGCTGGCGCAGCCCGAGTTCGGCGACCTCGCCGGACAGGTCGCCGAGCTGTCCGGCCGACGAGTCGCCATCGTCCCCGAACTACGCAGCACAGTAAGGGCGTTGACGGCCGGCCGAGACCAACTCGCCGCCGCACTCCACACCTCCGGCACCACCGGCCTGCCCAAACCCGTCCCCATGACTCAGCGGCGGCTGGCCGCCCGGGCCCGCGTCAACGGGAGGCTGTGCGGGCTCGACCCCGACAGCTTCTACGGCGGCAGCGCGCCCTTCCACCACATCGCGGGCCTCGGCAACATCGCCGTCGCGCTCGCCGCCGGCGCGCTGATCACCGGCCTGCCCCGCTTCAGCGTCGAGGGCTGGACCCTGTTGCGGGACCTCGGCACCACGCACACCAGCATGGTCCCGGCGATGCTGGAGACCCTGCTGGCCGCAGGCGAGGCACGGCACCCGAGCCTGCGGACCCTCCAGTACGGGGGTGCGCCCGTGCGTCCCGGCGCGCTGCGGCGGACGTACGAGGCGATGCCCGGCGTCCGCATGCTCAACATGTTCGGGCAGACGGAGGGTTCGCCGATCAGCGTGCTCACTCCCGAGGACCATCGGGAAGCGGTGGCGGGGCAGGCAGAGTTGCTGCGTTCCGTGGGCCGGCCCGCCCCCGGCGTCGAGGTGAGGGTCGACCGCGCCGGACCGGACGGTGTCGGCGAGATCCACGCCCGCGCCGACCATTTCTTCCGCGTCGACGCCGAGGGCTGGCTGCACAGCGGCGACCTGGGCCGGATCGCGGACGACGGCTACCTCTACCTCCTCGGCCGCCGCACCGACATGATCATCCGCGGCGGCGAGAACGTCCATCCGCTGGAGGTCGAGACGGTCCTGACCGCGCATCCCGATGTGGCGGACGCGGCGGTGACCGGCGTACCCGACGAGCGGCTCGGTCAGACGGTCGTCGCCTTCGTCGTGCCGGCCGACCCCGGCGCCCCGCCCGAACCGGCGGCGCTCAGAAGCCATACCCGGGCCCGGCTCTCCGGGTTCAAGGTCCCGGTCCGCTGGTGGTTCGTGGACGACCTGCCGCGCAACGCCAACGGCAAGGTCGTACGCCGTGACCTGCGGGAGCCGTACGAAGGAGAACCACATGCCTGACCCCGTCGACCCGACCCGCCTCGACTCCCTCCTGGAACGGATCCGGCGGGAAGTCGAGCACGGCCCCCTGCCGTCCGCACAGGTCGCCGTCGCCCACGACGGGCGGCTGGTGGCCTTCGAGACGTACGGCGACGCCCACCCCGGCACCCGGTACGTCCTGCAGTCCGTCGGACGGTCGATCGTCGCCGGTGTGTTGTGGAAGCTGATCGGCGACGGGCTCCTGGACGTCGGTGAGCAAGTCGCCGCGATCATCCCGGAGTTCGCGCCCAACGGGAAGGCAGCGGTGACGGTCGAGCAGGTGCTCACGCACACCGCCGGCTTCCCCTTCGCGCCCCTCGGACCGTCCAAGGCGCGGGACCGGGAGCAGCGGCTGGCCGCCTTCGGACGCTGGCGACTCGACTACCCGCCCGGCACCCGCTTCCAGTTCCATCTAACCTCCTCAGCCTGGCTGATCGCCGAGATCGTCGAACGGCGTACGGGTCTGGCCTTCGCCGACTACCTGCGCGAACGGATCGCGGAGCCGCTGGGGTTGTCGTCGATCGAGCTGGGGGTGCCCGTGGACCGGCAGCCGGGCACCGTGGCCCCGATGCTCGCCACCGACCGCACGGACGACGCGCAGGAACCCGACCCCTGGGGGCCGTGGTACCTGTCCGACCCGAAGGTCCTGGCGGCCGGAGAGCCCAGTCACGCTCTGGTCGCCACCGCCGCCGACGTCGCCCTCTTCTTCCAGGCGCTGTTCCACTCGGGCCTGTGGAAGCCGGAGGCGGTCGCGGAGGGCGCTCGGATCCGGTTCACCGACCACCCCCACGGGGAGCGGATCTACGGGGGCGGCGGCGGACGCCGCACGAGCATGGGGCTGTTCGTGACCGTGGCCGGTCCCGACGCCGGCAGCAACCTGCCCTCGGCGGGCTCGCCCGCGCTCTTCGGCAGCGCCGGAGCCGCCTACCAACTGGGCTTCATGGACCCGGAGTCGGGCCTGTCCTTCGCCTGTCTGTGCAACGGCTATCCGCTGGCCGGCTACGACCACTCACCGCACGGCACCGCCCTGCTCGCCGACATCGCGAACCTGGCGGCGGGCCTGGTCGGTTAGGGTCCTTGCCCGACCGACCGGGGGCCCGCCGCCAGGCGGGGTCCTGCGAGGCTCAGCGGCTGATCAGCTGCTGAGCGTTGTTGAACATGATGTCGTCCTGCGCGGACTCGTCGAGCTCCGCGATCAGCTTGCGGAAGTCGGCCGGGGCGGCGAGGCCCTCCGCGTGCGGGAAGTCGGAGCCCATGACGATGGACTCGTGTTGGCCGAGACGCCGGACGACATCCACGATGTCGTCCTCGGGATAGGGCACCACCCGGACGTGCTTGCGGAAGACCTGGCTGGGGCGCTCGTCCAACTGCCCGCCGATCCAGGGGCCGTTGCGGCCCATGCCCCGGCTCTTGTCCATGTGGCGCACGAAGTGGGGGACCCACTCGGAGCCGAACTCGGAGACCAGGATGTTGATGTCGGGGAAGCGCCCGAAGAGGTTGTCGAAGATCAGCGCGGAGAGTGTCTCCTCGATGGGGCGCTGGCCGTAGGTGTTCTGCCACTGCCAGGCCGACATCCGGAAGTGGATCGGGTTCGGGTCGAAGCCCCAGGAGGGGGCGACCTGCGAGTTGTAGTAGTACTCGCTGATGTGGTAGCAGACGCTCGCCTTGGCCTCGTTGACCAGCTTCCAGAACGGGTCGAAGTACGGGTCGCCCGGCGAGCGGCCGTACACCGGCCCGGTGGGCAGCAGGATGAAGCGGGCGCCCTGCTCCAGGACGTACTCCAACTCCTTGACCGCGCTGGGCAGATCACGCAGCGAGAGCAGGGCCGGGGCGTAGATGCGGCCCAGGTGGTCGAAGCCCCAGACCTCGTTCATGTAGCGGTTGAACGAGTGGTAGTTGGCGTAGAGCGGCTCGACGCCCTTGACGTACTCCTCGGCCACCAGGGCCCAGCCGCCCGGATACATGATCGTCTGGTCCAGGCCCTGCTCGTCCATGACCCGCAGCCGTGACTCGCGGTTCTGGTACGACTCGTGCATCGGCTCGAACTGGTACGTCTCCTCCGGATTGCCCGAGGCCATCGCCTTGAGCATCTCCTTCAGCGAGCCGGGACGGTAGACCTGCCCGAACTCGGGCTCCAGACACACGACGATCCGGTCCCCGGCGAGGATCACCTCCCGCCCGTCCGGCAGTGTCACCGGTGCGACCGCCGCACCGAGGAACTCCTTCGGAAGGTAGCGGGTGAAGGAGTCCCGCTCCTCGTACATGTGCTGGTCGCAGTCGAAGATGCGCTTGCGGTGTTCGGCCATGGCCGTCGCCTCCGGGCCCCAGGTTCTGTTCAATGCAGCCTATTCAGTGCTCCTTCTATAATTATCTAACTGTTTCTCGGAGGCAAGGGGTTCTCGCGGACGGGCTCACCGCGCGCGGCCCGGCAGGTCAGTCGATGAGCTCCAGTACCGTCTTGGGCCCGGCGGCGTTCACCACGTCGTCCGCGCTGGAGATGTGCCGCTGCCAGAGCTTCTCCGCCTCGTCCGCCTTGCCGGACTCGATCAGGCCGATCAGCCTCACGTGCGCCCGGTGGCCCTTGAGGGCCTGCGCCTTCTGGGTCTCGGCGTCCGTGGCTGCCGCGGTGTACGAGGCGTTGGCCCGGTCGATGATGTTGCGCACCATGCCGCACAGCAGGATCAGGGTCTGGTTGCCGGTGAGCTCGACGAGCAGGGCGTGGAAGGCGTCCTGCGCCTCGACCAGGGCGAGCGGATCGTTCAGGACCGCCTTCTCGGCGGCCACCGCCTCCCGCAGCCGACTGATGTCGGCCGCGCTGTGCTTGGCGGCGAGCTGGCGGGCGCAGGGCGGCTCGATGAGCGCCGCCGCGCGGTAGAGGTCGCCCAGCGTGGCGCCGCGGTACTCGAGGATCAGGCCGGCGAAGCGGGCGGCGACCTCCGCGTCGGGCGCGCTCACCCGGGCGCCGCCGTGGGCGCCGCGGCGCACCGTGATGAGGGACTCCGACTCCAGGACGCGGAAGGCCTCGCGCAGGGTCGGCCGTGAGATGCCGAACTGCTCCATCAGTCCCGACTCGGGGGGCAGTGCGTCACCCGGCTTCAGTTCGCCCCGGACGATCTGGCGGCGCAGGTGGGCGGCGACCAGTTCGGCGGTCTTCGGTACCCGCACCTGGCGTCCGACGCGGCTGCGGGCGGGGGCGGGCACGGCCGCCGTTTCACGTGCGCGGGCTGCCTCGGCCACGGTGGGCTCCTCATATAGCAAAATGAATCGTCTTAGTGCATCGAGGGTACCAGGTCAACAGATGATTGATCATGTCTTCGCGGGCCCGGGTCTGGCGCCGGCGCTGCTTCTTGAGTTATAGATGATTCATCTATCTATTAAGTCTGGCACCCGGCCCGTGGGAGTGACCTCGATGACCGAGAAGGCGACCCCGGTGATCCTCACCGAACTCACCGACGACGGGGTCATGATCCTCACCCTGAACCGGCCGGAACGGCACAACGCCTGGACGCTGGAGATGGAGCTGCTCTACAACGAGCTGTTCCACCGGGCGGAGACGGACCGGCGGGTGCGGGCGGTGGTGCTGACCGGCGCCGGACGCGGCTTCTGCCCCGGGATGGACATGAGCGTGCTGGACGGCGCCTCCTCCGGAGCCCGGCCGTGGCCCACCGGACAGCTGCCCCCGCGCACCCGCCCCATGACCCTCCCCAAGCCCGTGGTGGCGGCCGTCAACGGTGCCTGCGCGGGCATTGGGTTCAACCAGGCGGTGATGTGCGACGTCCGGTTCGCCGTGCCGCAGGCCAAGTTCGCCGCCGCCTTCAGCGCCCGCGGACTGGTGGCCGAGGACGGGGTGTCCTGGATCCTGCCCCGGCTCGTGGGCCACGGCAACGCCGCCGACCTGCTGCTGTCCTCGCGGCGGATCACCGGACCGGAGGCCCTGTCGATGGGTCTGGTCAACCGCCTGGTCGAGCCGGACGAACTGCTCCCCGAGGCCCTCGCCTACGCCACCGCACTGGCCCGCTCGGCGAGCCCCTACGCGATGTCCCTCATCAAGCGGCAGCTCGCCGACGACCAGGCGCGGACCTTCCCTGAGAGCAGCGAGAGGGCGGCGGAGCTGCTGGCGGTGGCCAAGCGCGCCCCGGACTACCGGGAGGGCGTGCTCAGCTTCATCGAGCGCCGCCCACCGGCCTTCCCTGCCCTGGGGGAGGACGCGCCGCAGCTGGAGGGGACCTCGTCATGACCCGTACCGACCTGCCGCTGCACCGCCGCACGATCACCGTCACCGCCTTCGAGGAGGGTGACGGCGAGATCTCGGTCGAGGCGGAACTGAGCGACGAGCGGCCCTGGGAGCGGCCGCCGGGCGGCACCGTTCACCGCATGGTGCTGGCGGTGCGGGTGCGGCTCGCGGACATGGTGGTCGTGGCGGCCGAGGCCGGCATGAAGGACTTCCCGCACGCCGAGTGCCCGCGGATCGCGCCCGCCTTCGACGGTCTGGTCGGGCTCAGCGTGGCCGGCGGGTACAACCGGGCCATCCAGGAGCGGTTCCGGGGCGTGTCCGGCTGCACCCACCTGTACGAACTGACCCGCGCGCTCGGGCCGGCCGTCGTCCAGGCCGCCATCTCGGCCCGCAACCGCGCGGGCGGCCCGGCCTCCCACGACCCGCGCGCCACCGCCTGGGTGCTGAACAGCTGCCACGTCTGGGCGCCGGACGGCGTCGGCCTGCGCAAGATCGACGCGGGCTGGACCCCGGGCCCCGGTCCACGTCCGGTCCCGGAGCTCGGCGTCTTCGAGGGGTCTTAAGGATTCGTGAGCCGGGGCTCGCGCGGCAGCCCCAGCACCTTCTCCGCGAGGATGTTCCGCTGCACCTGCGAGGTGCCCGCGTAGATCGTGCCCGAGCGGGCGATCAGGTACGTCGTCGACCAGGACGCGGAGGAGTTCGCCGCGCCGGGGTCGTCGGCTCGGTACGTGCGCAGGGGCGGCCGGCCGACCGGCACCTGGCCGTGCAGGCCCATGATGTCCATCGCCAGATCGGTGACCTCGGTGTGGTACTCGCTCCAGTACAGCTTGGCGATCGAGGACTCGGGACCCGGCTCCGCGCCCTTGAGCCAGCCGGTGAGGATCCGGTAGCCGAGGCAGCGCATGATCTCGACCTTGGACCAGCACCACGCGATCCGCTGCCGGACGACCGGGTCCCGGTCCTTGCCGTACTGTCGCGCGAGTTCCACGAGGCGCTCCACCTCGGCCCGGAACAGGATCGGGTTGGTCGCCGCCTCCTCCCCGCGCTCGACGCCCAGCAGGCTCTGGGCGACCGTCCAGCCGTTGTCGACGCCGCCGACCACGAGGTCGGCGCGGGTGCGGGCGCCGTCGAAGAAGACCTCGTTGAAGTGCAGCTGCCCGCTCATCATGCGGAACGGCCGCACCTCTACGCCGGGTTGGTCGAGCGGTACGAGGAGGAAGGAGATGCCCCGGTGCTTGGAGGCCCCGGGGTTCGTCCGCGCCAGGACGAAGATCCAGTCGCTGTGGTGGGCGCCGGAGGTCCACACCTTCTGGCCGTCGATCACCCATTCTCCCCCACTCTCGGCTCCGCTCGAGCGGGAGGTGCCCCCATCGTCGCGTACGGCCCGGGTCTTGAGGGACGCCAGATCCGAGCCCGCGTCGGGCTCGGAGTACCCCTGGCACCAGGTGTCCTCGCCACTGAGGATGCGGGGCAGGAGACGCCTCTTCTGCTCCTCGGTGCCCCAGCGCAGCAGGGTGTTCGCCAGCATCTTCACGCCGAAGGTGTCCTGCGGCAGCCCGAACGGCACTCCCATCAGGGCGAGTTCCTCCATCAGCACGACCTGGTGCAGCTTGGACAGGCCACGGCCGCCGTACTCCTCGGGCCAGGTCAGGGACAGATAGCCGCGCTCGACGAGCCGTCGGCGCCAGTCGCGGGCGAAGGCCCAGGCGGCCTCCTCGTCCAGGGCGCCGACGCCGCTCCAGCCGACCGGCAGCGACGCGTCGAGGAAGGCTCTGACCTCGGCGCGGAAGGTCTCCGTCTCCGGGGGATAACTGATGTCCACCTGCGTGCACTCCTCGTCCGGCGCTGCCCGCACAGCTGATCGCTGTATTGATTGTTTCAGCATAATAGGTTATCTATTTAACGCGGAAGAGAACGAAGAGGTTCGAGTCGGAAGCGGGGCTGACATGGGACTGCTGGACGGCCGGAACGCGGTGATCACCGGCGGCGCACAGGGCATCGGCTTCGAGATCGCCGGTGTACTCGGCGCCGCGGGCGCGCGTGTCGTCCTCGGCGACATCGACGAGGGCGCCGCGGCCGACGCCGCGAAACGCCTCGCCGACCAGGGCGTGGCCGCCACCTCGGTGCGCTGTGACGTCACCGACGAGGACGAGGTCGCCGCCCTCGTGGGCCATTGCACCGCCACCTTCGGCCCGCTCGGCGTCATGGTCAACAACGCCGGCATCACCAGGGACGCGACCCTGCGCAAGATGCCCCTCGCCGACTTCCGCGCCGTCCTCGACGTCCATCTCACCGGCGCCTGGAACGGCACCCGGTACGCCGCCGAAGCCATGCGCGCACAAGGGGAGGGCGGCAGCATCGTCAACATCTCCTCCATCGCCGGCAAGGTCGGCAACTTCGGCCAGACCAACTACAGCGCCGCCAAGGCCGGCCTGGTCGGCCTGACCAAGGCGTCCGCCAAGGAGCTGGCCAAGGCAGGCGTGCGCGTCAACGCCGTACAGCCCGGCCTGATCCGTACCGCCATGACCGAGGCGATGCCCCGGGCGGCCTGGGACGCGAAGCTCGCCGAGATCCCCCTGGGCCGCGCGGGCGAACCTGCCGAGGTCGCCCAGACCGTCCTCTTCCTCGCCTCCGACATGGCGAGCTACATCACCGGGGCCGTGGTCGAGGTGACCGGCGGCCGGTACATGTGAGCCCGCCGAACCCGCTGACGAAAGGCATGACCGATGCGTGACGCGGTGATCTGCGAACCGATCCGGACCCCGGTCGGCGGCTACGGCGGAGCCTTCCGCGACGTCACCGCGGCCGAACTCGCCGCCACCGTCGTCCGGGCCCTCCTGGACCGCACCCGAATCCCGCCCACGGCCGTCGACGACGTGCTCCTGGGCCAGTGCTACCCCAACGGCGAGGCCCCGGCCATCGGTCGCGTGGCGGCGCTGGACGCCGGACTCCCCGTGGAGGTGCCCGGACTCCAGATCGACCGCCGCTGCGGCTCCGGACTGCAGGCGGTCGTCACCGCCGCCATGCAGGTCCAGACGGGCGCGAGCGACCTCGTGCTCGCCGGGGGAGTCGAGTCCATGAGCCGCGCCGAGTTCTACACCACCGACGTCCGCTGGGGCGTGCGCGGAGCCGGCACCACCCTGCACGACCGGCTGGCACGCGGCCGGGTCACCTCCGGCGGCGTCAACCACCCGGTCCCCGGCGGGATGCTGGAGACCGCCGAGAACCTGCGCCGCGAGTACGGCATCCCGCGCGAGGAACAGGACGAACTGGCCCTGCGCTCGCACCAGAAGGCCGCCGCCGCCCAGCGGGAGGGCCGGTTCACCGACGAGATCGTGCCGGTCACCGTGCGGACCCGGAGGGGCGAGACGGTGGTCGACACCGACGAACACCCGCGCGCCGACTCCTCGTTGGAGAAGCTCGCCGGGCTGCGACCGGTGCTCGGCCGCCAGGACCCGGAGGCCACCGTCACGGCCGGTAACGCGAGTGGCCAGAACGACGGCGCCGCGCTCTGTGTGGTGACCCACCCCGAACGCGCCGCCGAACTCGGCCTGCGCCCGTTGGGCCGCCTGGTCTCCTGGGCCGTCGTCGGCGTGCCGCCCGAGACAATGGGCATCGGACCCGTACCCGCCACGGCCCGGGCCCTGGAGCGCGCGGGTCTGAAGCTCGCCGACATGGACCTGATCGAACTCAACGAGGCCTTCGCCGCGCAGGTCCTCGCCTGCACCCGCGCATGGGCCCTGACCGAGACGGACTTCGAGCGGCTGAACGTCAACGGCTCCGGCATCTCCCTGGGCCACCCCGTCGGCGCCACCGGCGGCCGCATCCTCGCCACCCTGCTGCGCGAACTCGACCGCCGCCAGGCCCGCTACGGCCTGGAGACCATGTGCCTCGGCGGCGGCCAGGGCCTGGCAGCCATCTTCGAACGCACCGCCGACGCCACTGGAGGACGCTGACATGGCCGGACTGATCGCTTACGGCGCCCATGTGCCGTACCACCGCCTGGCCCGCGCCGATGTCGCCGCCACCCTCGGGACGGCGCCCGGCCGCGGCACCCGCGCGGTCGCGGGCTACGACGAGGACACCACGTCCATGGCGGTCGAGGCGGCCCGCACCGCCCTGGCCCGCGACGGACTGCGCGCCCGCATCGGCCAGCTCTTCCTCGCCACCGCGGCGCCCGCCTACCTCGACAAGACCAACGCGACCGCCGTGCACGCCGCGCTCCGCCTCGACGAACACGTCCTCGCCGCCGACATGGCCGGCTCGGTCCGCTCCGGCCTCGGCGCGCTGGTCACCGCCGCCCGCTCCCCGATCCCCACCCTGGCAGTCCTGTCCGACCTGCGCACCGGCCTGCCCGGCGGCGGCGAGGAGGTCATGGGCGGCGACGGCGCGGCGGCCTTCGTCTTCGGCGGCCACCGCAACGGAGCGCCCGTCCTCGCCGAGCTGCTGGCCCACGACACCGTCAGCGACGAACTCCTCGACCGCTGGCGCCTGCCGGGCGCCCCCGCCTCCCGCGTCTGGGAGGAACGCTTCGCCGAGGAGATCTACGTCTCCCTCGCCGACAAGGCCCT
This sequence comes from Streptomyces sp. NPDC005820, assembly GCF_040630255.1. Classification (NCBI taxonomy): domain Bacteria; kingdom Bacillati; phylum Actinomycetota; class Actinomycetes; order Kitasatosporales; family Streptomycetaceae; genus Streptomyces; species Streptomyces sp. NPDC005820. Next base: position 27,629 of record NZ_JBEXXE010000020.1, on the reverse strand, counting down.
GACCGCCGCCCTCGACCAGGCCGGACTGGACCGCAGAGCCGTCGACCACCTTGTCGTCTCCGGCCTGCACGCGCGCGCCTGCGCGACGGTACGGCGGACCGCCGGCACCCGCCCCGAGGTGGCGGTTCCGGACCTCACCGAGGCCATCGGCAACGCCGGCACCGCCCAGCCCGGCCTCCTCCTCGCCGACGTCCTCGACCGCGCGGCGCCCGGCGAGATCGTCGCCCTCGTCGTGCTCGGCGACGGCGCCGGAGTCCTGCTGCTGCGCACCACTGACGCGCTCCCGGCCCACCGCAGCGCCCGCCCGGTCGCCGCGCAGATCACCGCGGGCAGCGCCCCGATGCCGTACGCCACCTACCTCTCCTGGCGCGGCCTGCTCGACCGCGAACCACCCCGCCGCCCGGACCCCGAGCCGCCCTACGCCCCGCCCGCGCACCGCCGCACCGCCTGGAAGTACGGCTTCGTCGCAACCCGTTGCGAGAAGTGCGGCACCCGGCATCTACCGCCGGACCGGGTGTGCGCCGGCTGCCACAGCGTCGACGCCATGGCCGACGAGCCGATGGAACACGTACGCGGCACGGTCGCCACGTTCACCGTCGACCGGCTGGCCCACACGCCCAGCCCGCCGATGCTCGTCGTGGTCGTCGACTACGACGGCGGCGGCCGCTTCCGCTGCCAGCTCACCGACGCCACCGAGGCCGACGCCCTCATCGGAGCCCGGGTGGAGATGACCTTCCGGCGCACGGTCACGGCGTCCGGCATCCACAACTACTTCTGGAAGGCCCGCCCGGTGCGCACCGGCGAGACCGAGGAGACACAGGGATGAGCTCACACGGAATCCGGGACCGGGTCGCCATCGTCGGCATGGGCTGCACGCCCTTCGGCGAGCACTGGACCCGGTCGGCCGACGACCTGCTGGTCGACGCGGTGGGGGAGGCGGTGACCTCGGCCGGGGTCACCCTCGACGACATCGACGCGTTCTGGTTCGGCACCCAGGCCTCCGGCGTCTCCGGACTGACCCTGAGCCGCGCCCTGCGCCTGCCGGACAAGCCGGTCACCCGCGTCGAGAACATGTGCGCCACCGGCTCCGAGGCCCTGCGCAACGCCTGCTACGCCGTCGCCTCCGGCGCCTACGACGTGGCCATGGCGGTCGGCGTGGAGAAGCTCAAGGACTCCGGCATGTCCGGGCTGTCCGGCACCGCGATCCCGGGCGCGGGCGACGACAGCCGCGGTGAGATCACCGCGCCCGCCAACTTCTCCCTCCTCGCCCCCGCCTACGCCGCCAAGTACGGCCTGGCGGAAGAGGAGTTGAAGGACGTCATCACCCGCATCGCCTGGAAGAACCACGTCAACGGCGCCCGCAACCCCCGCGCGCAGTTCCGCAAGGAGGTGCCGCTGGACCGCATCCGCTCGGCCCCGATCGTCGCGGGCATGCTCGGCGTGTTCGACTGCTCCGGCGTCTCGGACGGCTCGGCGGCGGCGATCGTCGTACGCGCCGAGGATGCCTACCGCTACACCGACAAGCCCATCTTCGTGAAGGCGCTGTCCTTCGTCGCCGGCCCCGCGGACGGGCTCCTCGACCCCGAGTACGACTTCACCACCTTCCCCGAGGTCGTCGCCTCGGCCCAGGAGGCCTACCGGCAGGCGGGCGTGACCGACCCGCGCACCGAACTCGCGCTCGCCGAGGTCCACGACTGCTTCACCCCCACGGAGCTGGTACTGATGGAGGACCTCGGCTTCTCCGCACGCGGACAGGCGTGGAAGGACGTCAGCAGCGGGGCCTTCGACCTCGACGGCTCACTTCCGGTCAACCCGGACGGCGGCCTCAAGGCCTTCGGCCACCCCATCGGCGCCTCCGGCCTCCGGATGATGTTCGAGGCGTGGCTGCAACTGCGGGGCGAGGCACCGCCGGAGCGCACGGTGCCGTCCGTGGCCCAGGGGCGCTCGCTGGCCCTCACCCACAACCTGGGCGGCGGGCCCGGCGAATGCGTCTCCTTCGTGTCCATCGTCGGCAGTGAACTCACCGAGTAGGAAAGGCGGTTCGGGACATGGGACGACTCGACGGCAAGGTCGCCGTCGTGACCGGGGCGGCGTCGGGCATCGGCGCCGCCTCGGCACGTCGGGTGGCGGCCGAGGGCGCGCACACGGTGGTCGCCGACCTGGACCTCGACGGCGCGCAGGCGGTGACGGAGGAGATCCGCGCCGCCGGCGGGTCAGCGACGGCGGTCCCGGTCGACCTCGGTGACGTCGACAGCGTGCGGGCCATGGTGGCCGCGGCGGTCGACACCTACGGCGGCCTCGACGTGCTGCACAACAACGCGGCCGCCACCCGACTGGCCGCCCGCCATGACCTCGCCGTCGCCGAGGCCGACCCGTCGGTGTGGGACGACACGATGCGGATCAACCTGCGCGGCACCATGGTCGCGATCCAGGCCGCCGTCCCGCACATGATCGCCCGGGGCGGCGGTTCCGTCATCAACACCTCGTCCGGTTCCGGCCTCTCGGGGGATCTGCGCAACCCCGCCTACGGTGCCTCGAAGGCCGCGCTGATCAACCTCACCCAGTACGTCGCCACCCAGTACGGCAAGCAGGGCGTGCGCTGCAACGCCATCGCGCCCGGGTTCATCGTCACGCCCGCGAGCGCCGGTTCGGCCCACGGCGCGATCCGTGAGGCGATGCTGCGCCACCACCTCACCCCGCGCCTGGGCCGGCCGGAGGACGTCGCCGCGGCGGTCGTCTTCCTCGCGTCAGACGAGTCCTCCTTCATCACCGGGCACACCCTGCGCGTGGACGGCGGGCTGCTCTCCCACCAGCCGTACGTCGCCGACCTGCGGGACGCCTGACGCCCGGGCCGTCGCCGGAGGCCCTCGTCACGCGAGCGCCTCCGGCTCCAGGTCGCCCAGGTAGGCCGCCCGCACCGCCGGATCCCGGAGCACCTCCGCCGGCGTGCCGGCACAGATCCTACGGCCGAAGTCCAGCACCACGACCTCGTCGCAGACGCTCATGACCATGTCGACGTCGTGCTCGACGAGCAGCACCCCCATGCCCCAGTCCTCGGCCAGCCGCCGTACCAGGTGGGCCAGTTCCCGCGTCTCGTCGTCGGACAGCCCGGCGGCCGGCTCGTCGAGGAGCAGCACGGACGGCGAGGCCGCCACCGCGCGGGCGATGGCCAGCAGCCGCCGCTCCCCGTACGACAACTCCGCCACCGGCCGGTCGAGGCTGTCCTGGAGCCCGAACTCCCGTACCGCGACAAGCACATGGCCGGGGAGCGGACGGCTGCCGGGGCGGATCAGGTCCGTGACGTAGGCCCACGGGCCGGGCCGCTCGCAGGCCGCGGAGAGGTTGTCCCGGACGGTCATGTCCTCGAACAGCTCAAGCGACTGGAAGGACCGGCTCAGCCCGGCCGTTGCCCGCCGGTGCACCGGCAGCCGGGTCACGTCCCGCTCGGCGAGGCGCACGCTGCCGGACACGGCCCGGGTGAAGCCGGTGACGGCGTCGATGGCGGAGGTCTTGCCGGCGCCGTTGGGCCCGATGAGCCCGACGATCCGGCCCGGCTCGACATCCAGCGAGAGTCCGTCGACGGCGACGACACCGCCGTAGCGCACGGTCAGGTCCCGGACGTGGAGCGCGATCGGCGCGGCGCGGGAGACGTCCGCCACGGCGGCGGGCTCGCCCTCGCCCGCCTCCGTCGTGTCCTTGCGAGGAAGGCGGTTGCGGACGCGCGCCGCAGGTCTGCCGGCGTCCTTGCCGATGCCGTCCTGGTTGCCCACCAGTGTGAGCACCAGGACGACCCCGCCGATCAGCGGCATCCACGCGCTCAGCCCGGGCAGCACCCAGTCCCCGAGGCGCGCGCCGACCGTGCCCACGGCGAACATCGCCCCGAACAGCGGTCCCACGAGGAAGCCCACACCGCCGATGACGGCCAGTCCGAGCGCGGTGATGGAGTCGAAGCTCGCGAAGTCGGAGAAGACCACCGAGGTGGAGCGGAAGCCGGTGAGCACACCGGCGAGGGCGGCGATGGCCGCGGACAGGCCGAAGGCGTAGAGCTTGGCCGCGCGGACGTCGATGCCGAGCGCGGCGGCGGCCCGCTCGTTGGCCCGTACGGCGACGAGCCGGCGGCCGGTCCTGCCGCGTCGTACGTTGGCGACCACGAGCGTGGCGGCGACGAACAGCACCAGCACCACGGCGGCGTAGCGCTGCGGGTGGTCGACGCCCGAGATGCTGATCCCGAAGAGAGTCTGGTGTCCCACCGCGATGCCGTCGCTGCCCGGGGTCGTCGACAGGCCGGTGTTCTGGAAGACCATCGTCTCCAGCGTGGTGCCGAGGCCGAGCGTGATGATGGCCAGGTTGACGCCACGGGTGCGGACCGCCGGGAGGGCGAACAACAGGCCGATCGGCACCGTGCCCAACACACCTGCCAGCAGGGCGAGTTCGAACGGCCAGCCCCAGTCCGCCGCCGCGTGCCCGGCGATGAAGGCGCCGGTGCCGGCGAGGGCGTAGGCCGCGAGCGAGACCTGGCCCGCGTACCCGGTGACCACGACGATCGACAGGATGATCAGCGAGAGCACCAGGGTGCTGGTGATCGCGTCGGCCCACAGCGGTGTGGACACGCCGACCAGGACCAGCCCGACCGCGGCGGCGAACGCGAGCGGCAGGGGACGCACCGTGCCGCTGCCCAGCGCCGGCAGCCGGTCCAGGAAGGTGCCGCGCAGGGGCAGCGCCCGGCCCCGTGCCACCAGCACCAGGGCGATGAACAGGAACGGCACCGACGAGGCGAGTCCCGTGACGCCGGAGCCGAAACGGGTGAGCTCGGACTGCACCAGGCCGATGACCAGACCGCCCGCCAGTGTGACGGGGAACGAGGAGAACCTGCCGACCAGGGCGGCGGCCAGCGCGCTCAGCAGGAGGGTGGTCAGCCCGGAGACCGACAGGCCGATGACCGGCACGATCAGGATTCCGGTCAGTCCCGCGAGCGCCGAGCCGAGGGCCCAGTTGCCGGTGGCGATCACGTCGGGCGACCAGCCGAGCGAGGCCGCGGCGTGCTCGTTCTCGGCGACGGCGGTGGTGCCCAGGCCGAACAGGGTTCGCCGGTAGAGGAGATGGAGGAGGACGGTGACGGCGACGGCGATGCCCAGCAGCCAGACACGGTCCTCGGAGATCGTGGCCCCGGCGATCGTCAGCAGCCGGGTCGGCAGCTTGCCGGGCACCAGTTGAAGGCTGTCGCCGTAGCGTTTGACGGCGACGGCGGTGAGCACGATGAACACCGCGAGTGTGCCGACCAGCCGGGCCAGGGTGGAGGCCCGGCGCAGCGGCCGCAACACCAGCAGATGGGTGAGCACGCCCAGCAGCGCCGAGGTGAGCACCCCGCACGCGACGGCCGGCCAGTACGGCATGCCGTGGTTGACGGCGAGCTCCCACTGCACGTAGGCGCCCGCCATGCCGATCGCGCCGTGCGCGAGGTTCAGGACACCGGAGCCCCGGTAGACCAGCACGATGCCGTGCGCGGTGAGTGCGTACAGAGCGCCGAGCCCCAGGCCGAGCAGGGCGAAACGCAGGATGTCGTCCATCGGGGGAACCTCCCGGAGGTCAGCCAGATAGCGCATTTATTTAAATAATTGTGCCGAGAGTACTTCACTAACCCGAAAACGCACCCCATGCTGTTCGCCAACTCGACGACGAGCCCGCGGAGGGGCCATGAACGACTCACACCGACGCAGAAGTGCCGCAGTGACCTGTCTCGCGGTGACCGCAGCCCTGCTGGCGGCAGGCTGCGGGGGCAAGGCGTCCGGCAGCTCGACCCAGACCTCCCTGAAGGGCGCGCCGGTCAAGGTGATGGTCTGGAACCCGGAGGACACCCAGGGCAGCGCCCAGCCGGGGGTGCGGCTCACCGCCCAGGCCTACGAGAAGTGGATCAACGCCAACGGCGGGATCAAGGGCGGCCCGCTGAAAGTGCTGACCTGCAACGAGAAGAACGACCCCGACGAGGCCGAGAAGTGCGCCCAGCAGGCGGTGGCCGACAAGGTGGTCGCGGTCGTGGGGTCGTACAGCCTCGCGGGCGACCGCTACATGCCGATCCTGCAGAAGGCCGGCATCCCCTACCTCGGCGGAACCGGCGTCTCGGCCGCGGAGTTCTCCAACCCGCTGTCCTTCCCGGTCAACGGAGGCACCCCGGCGGTGTTCGCGGCGCACGGCCGGCAACTGGTGCAGGAGGGCTGCAAGAAGATCGCCGGCGTCCGGTACGACCTGGCGGCGGCCGCGATCGTCTCGCAGTTCCTCACCCTCGGGGCCACCTCCGCCGGGGGCGCCGTGCCCAAGGACATCAAGGTGCCGCTCACCGCCACCGACCTCGCCCCGCAGGTCGCTGCCGCCACCAAGGGCAGCGACTGCGTGAGCGTCATCCTGGGCACCGCGTCGGGCCTGTTCGTGAAGTCGTACGTCCAGTCCGGCGCGAAGACGAAGCTCGGCAGCGTCGTCGGCAACCTCACCCCGCAGCTGGCCGCCAGTACCGGCGGAAGCAGCGGTCCGCTGGAGGGTGCGGCGATCACCGGCTACTACCCGCCTGCCTCCGACCCGGCCTGGAAGGACTTCCTCGCGGCCGCCAAGGGCGACAAGGACATCGACACCACCAACGGCGCCAACGAGACGACCTGGGTGGCGTTCAAGGTCTTCACCGAGGCGGCCGAGCGGCTTTCCGCGATCTCGGCCAAGGCCCTGGTGCAGGAGCTGAACACCACCTCCGGGATCGACACCGGCGGTCTGACCCCCGCGCTGACTTGGAACACCTCGACAGCCCTGCCGATCAAGGGCCTCGACCGCATCCACAACACGACCGCCACCGAACTGACCATCCGCAACGGACAGATCGAATGGGCGAAGGCGGGGTCGACCTTCGTCGACGTCCGGAAGGTGCTGACGGCCACCCCGGCCGGCTGACCGAAGGGGAACGTCCGTGCACGACACCGAGCCCTTGATCGAAGCCCGTGCCCTCAGCACCGGCTACGGCAGCCGGCCCGTCCTGCGGGACCTCGACCTGGAGGTACGCCCCGGCGAGGTCGTCGCCCTGCTGGGGCCCAACGGCGCCGGCAAGACCACCACGTTGCGGGCGCTGTCCGGGGAACTCGCCCCGATGGGCGGCGAGGTGCGCTGGCTGGGAAGCATCGCCCGGGCACCACTGCACCGCCGCGCACGCCAGGGCCTGGCCTACGTCGGGGAGCGGGCTGTCTTCACCGGCCTGGACACCGCGGACAACCTCCGGGTCGGCCGGGTCGCGCCCGAGCAGGCCCTGGCACTCTTCCCCGAACTGGAGAAACGCCTGAAGACCGGCGCGTGCATGCTCTCGGGCGGCGAGCAGCAGATGCTGTCGCTGGCCCGCGCGCTGAGCCGCTCGCCCCGGCTGCTGCTCGCGGACGAGCTGTCCCTCGGGCTCGCCCCCCTCGTCGTCGACCGTCTGCTGTGCGCGGTGCGGCGGGCGGCCGACCGGGGCCTCGGGGCGCTGCTGGTGGAACAGCACGTGCGCAGGGTGCTGGACATCGCCGACCGCGTGTACGTCCTGCACCGCGGCCGCGTCGCCATGACCGGCACCCCGGCAGAACTCCGCGGCGACCTCGACGTGCTCGAGTCGTCGTACCTGACCGCACGGACGACTGCGGAAAAGACAACCTATGCAACCGATTGAGGTGGGTGCCGTGTCCGGCGCACGCGCGCAGATCCGATCCCTGGTCCTGTCCGGAGACACCTTCGACCAACCGGCTGCAGACATACGGGAGTTGCAGATCGAAGCGGCGCGGGAGGCCTTCGCCGCCCACCGCGAACGCATCCCGCTGCTGCGCACCCGCGCGGAGGAGACCGGCGTCGGCGAGGTCATGGCCCTCGGCGACCTCGTCCCCCTGCTCTTCTCGCACACCAGCTACAAGTCCTACCCCGTCTCCCTCATCACCGCCGGCCGATGGGACCGGCTGCTGCGCTGGTACACGACCGTCTCCACGGTCGAACCCGGGGAGGTCGACGTCGACGGCGTGCGCGACATCGACGAGTGGACCGAGCGGATCACGGCCGCCGGCCACCGCCCGTACATCACCAGCGGCACCTCCGGAAAGGTCTCCTTCCTCAACTGCGCGGCCGACGACCTGAGTTTCCTGCACGACATCCTGGAGCACCTCACCTGCTGGCCCGACCCCCTGCCGCCGAAGCCCACCCGCCGCGGTTACGTGCTCGCCCCCGCGAGCGGCCCGATGCGCTCCATCGACGGCTTCCGGTGGCACGCCGAGGTCTTCGCCCGCCCCGGCGAGACCCGACTGCTCACCGACGACCCGCTGCGGGTGTCGGACCTGATGAGCAGCGCCCTGCTGCGCCGCAGGATCGCCGAGGGCACCGCCACCCCGCAGGAGATCAGCTCCCACGAGACCGCCTCCGAGGCCTGCGAGGCGGAGATGGACGCGGCCGTGAGTGCGATCGTCGACGACATCGCCGCCCACCGCGACGAACCGCTGCTCATCGCCGGCATGAACAACCAGCAGTTCGCCCTGATCCAGGCCCTGCGCGCCCGCGGCGTCCCGGACGGCGGCCTGCACCCGGACACGTTGGTGCTCAGCGGCGGCGGCAACAAGGGCCGCGCCCTGCCCGAGGACTACCAGCAGCAGTTCGCCGCCTTCTACGACGGCGTACGGCGAGTACGCAGCTACGGCATGACGGAACTCCAGGGCTCCTGCCTCGCCTGCGAGAAGGGCCGCTACCACGTGCCGCCGTGGGTGATCCCGCTGATCCTCGACCAGCAGGGCGAAACCCTGCTCAACCCCGAACAAGGCGTCGTGGAAGGCCGGTTCGCCTTCCTGGACGTCTCCCTGGAAGGCCGCTGGGGCGGACTGATCAGCGGCGACCGGGTCTTCGTGGACTTCTCGCCCTGCGACTGCGGCCGGTCGGGACCAGCGGTCCTGCCGGACATCCAGCGCTACGGCGACCTCGGCGGCGACGACAAGATCACCTGCGCGGCCACACTCGACTCCTATGTGCGAGGGATGATCCACGGATGAGCGGCACGACCCTCGACAGCGCCGCGCCGGCCCCGGTGGCCGTGGTCCACGTCATCCGTGGCGAGGTCGACGAAGCCCCGCACGTCGCCCACGGCCGCCCCGGAGCCTCCTTCACCGCACCGGCCCTCGACCTGGACCGCCTCGTATGGCCCCGCACCGAACCGGGCCCCGCCTTCCAGACACCCACCGCCGAGATCGTCGACCTGCTCGTGGCGACCGGCGACGCCCTCAAAGCGGACCGGGAAGGCCTCCTCGCCGAAGCCCTGGAGCGGATGACAGCCGTCAGCCCTCTCCCCGCCGAGGTCCTCGAACGCGCCTACGGCGTGCTGTGGCGCAGCTTCCGACGCCCCGCCCTGCACGCCCAGATCGACCACGAACTCGGCGGCGCCGACGTGCTCGACGGCTGGCGCGAGGTGAGCCTGCCCGAGGGCCGGATCGCGGCCACCCGCGCCTACCCGCCACGCCTGGTGCACATCATCGCCGGCAACGCCCCCGGTGTCGCCGCGATGTCGGTGGTGCGCGGCGCCCTCACCAAGGGTGTCAACCTGCTGAAGCTGCCCTCGAACGACCTGTTCACGGCGACCGCGATACTGCGCACGATGGCCTCTGCGGCCCCTGGCCACCCCGTGGTGCGCTCGTTCTCCGCCGCATACTGGCGCGGCGGCGACGAGGCGGTGGAGAGCGTGCTGTTCCGCCCCCAGTTCTTCGACAAGCTGGTCGCCTGGGGCGGCGAGGGCACGATCCGAGGGGCGCTGCGCTACGTCGGCCCGGGCTTCGAGCTGGTCTCCTTCGACCCGAAGACCTCCATCTCGCTGATCGGCCGTGAGGCCTTCGCGTCCCCCGAGAGCCTGGCCGAGGCCGCGGAGGCGGGAGCCGCCGACGCCACCTTCTTCAACCAGCAGGCGTGTGTGGCCAGCCGCTTCCAGTTCGTCGAGGGATCACCCGAGGACGCCGACCGCTATGCCGCCCTGCTGTGCGAACGCCTCGGCGTGGCAAGGGAGTTCAGCTCGGAGCGCGGCCCGCGGGTCGCCTCGGAACTGCGCGAGGAGATCGACGTGCTGCGCTCCCTCACGCCCGACTACCGGGTGTGGGGCGGTTACGACGGCACCGGTCTGGTCATCCGCTCCCCGGAACCGGTGGACTTCCACCCCGACGGAAAGATCGTCAACGTCGTCCCGGTTCCCGCGCTGACCGACGCCGTCGCGCACGCCGGGGTCGCCACGCAGACGGTCGGCGTGTACCCCGACGCCCGCAAGGCGCACCTGCGCGACGCTCTCGCCTGCGCCGGCGTCCAGCGCGTGGTGTCCCTCGGCGGGGCGGGCGGCATGCCACCGGGCCTCTCCCACGACGGCTTCTACCCGCTACAGCGGCTCATGCGCTGGGTGAACGACGAGTGACCCCTGGGGCGTCCCGCTACCGCATGCACGCAGGAGGACGTCGACGCCTACCTCTCCGACGGCAGCGTGATCCGGTACGCCCCGACCGGCGACCCCGACATCGGCACCACCGGGGCGGACCCGACGAAGGAGACGGTGGCGCTCTCCGAGGGAGGCGCAACCGTCGAGAAGCAGACCCTGACCTGCTGGGACTCTTCCGACGACACTTTCTCCCTCCGCATCCGCCAGGCCGAGTAGTACCGCCTGACCGTCGACGCGCATCGCTACCGTCCGGGCATCACCTTTCCCGCCGGCATGCTGTCGTCGCGCACCACCCTCGACTGGCGCTTCAAGGCCGACCCGGCCACGTCGACGGTTGCGAGCGTCTTCCTGGCCCGCTTCCTGCCCACCGGGCTGAACACCCGTGGCCCGCAGTCTGCACGGGCGCCTCACCGGTCCCATGCCTTGCCCTTGCGGGGCATCAGGCTCCCTGCACAAGCATGCCGAGGTGCGGACATGGACCGCTGACAACGAAGCCAGCTGGTCTTCCTTCCGACCTACGGCTCGTGGCTGAACCGGATCGAAGCGGAGTTCGCGGCGCTGCGCAATGCGCGCTCAACGGCACCGACCACCGCAGCCACACCGAGCAGAACGCCGCTATCGTCGCCTACGTCCGCCGGCGCGACGCCCGCGCCGATCCGAAGACCGCCTTCGCGCCCGACTCTTCGATCCGCAGTTGGACCGAATACCCCGCCGGGGCGGCCTGACCCGGCTCTACGATCTTCACGTGAGAGACCGGAACCGGCGGCTGATGAGTTGCAGACGGCCCCGCTGTCGTTACGGCGTCCGACCGAAGCCGATGTCGATGTGATCTTCGCGATCCACGATGATCCCGTGACCTGCCTGCACAACCCCTCCGATGCGCTCGCCCGGCTCGACGAGGCCGGGGAGCCGTATCGACGCTGGTACGAGCAGTGGCAGCGATGCGGATACGGGTACTGGGTCGTCCGGCGCCACGACTCCGATCAACAGGTGGGCGCCGCAGCCCGGCGCCTCGAAGAAGCAGCAGTCCGAGGAGGGGCGTCACGACCTGGCCGTCGTCGATGGTGACGTTCGACCCGCAGCCGGACAGCTGCCAGGTGACGTGGACCTGGGCCGTCACGTCCAACGTCCAGATAGGTCCCGCTTGACGAATCGTAGTTGCTGATCGAGTTCCAGATGTTTGCGCCCAACGTCAGCGTCTCACCGGGAATGACCACGCCTGTGTTGAATGAACTCGGTGAGATTTCCGTGACCGCTGTGCGGCCACCGGAGCCCGCGAACCGATGCGCAGCCACACGCCGCCCGGGCCACGATCGGCACTTGCGCGGTGTGGCACCCGCACCTGCGCATCGACAAGATCGCAAGCCCCCCGTACCGACTGCGCAGCCGCATCGCGCACGGCGACTGCGCAGGATCCTCGGCCGGTTGCGCAGCCCCGTTGCGCAGCCACCGTCCGGGGCAGCTGCGCAATCGGGATCTCGCTGCGACTGCCCAACCGGGCGGAGGCCCGTGGTCGGCCCGACCATGGGCCCGACCACGGCAGTTCGACGGCTGCGTTGCCTGATCGTGACCGATGGTCGGCTCTCGTGGCGGCCGCTCTGGTCGGGGCCGGGGGGCCGGAAGGAAGTACCTCGTGACGCACCCGTTCCACACACCGCCGCCGGCCGCGGCCGCGCAGCACGAGCAGCCCTTCACCCGTGATCCGGGGCGGTGGGAGAAGGAACGCTCCCGCGCCCTGCTCACCGGCCACATCCGCGGCTACGCCTGCTCGGCCGCCTGCGAGCGCCGCGCCCGGGCCCTGGACTTCGGTCGGCCGCCGGAACACGACCTGCGCGACATCATGGATGCGATCTTGTACGTGGACCGTACCGGGGTTCAGTGGCGCTACCTTCCGCACGACTTCCCGCACTGGAACACGGTCTGGGGCTACTTCGTCAGGTGGCAGCAGGAAGGCGTGTTCGCGCAGCTCAACGGCCTGCTCAGGCAACTCTTACGGCGGAAGGAAGGGCGGGAGGACGAACCGTCGGCCTGCGTGATCGACGCGCAGAGCTTGAAAACCTCCGTCAGCGTGCTTGCCTCCGGCCAGGGCATCGACGCCGGGAAGAGGATCGAGGGGAGGAAGCGGAGCATCGCCACCGACACGATGGGCCTTCTCCTCACCGTGCTGCTCACCGAGGCGAGCGTGCAGGACTCCATCGCCGGCTCCCAGCTTCTGGACCAGGTCGCCGCCGAACATCCCCGCATCCGCAAGGTATGGGTCGACGGCGGCTACCGCCGACACCTCGTCGAGCACGCCGCCGGCCTCGGCATCGACATGGAAATCACTCAACGCAAGCCCGGGACCAGGGGGTTCACCCGATCCCGAAGCGGTGGGTGGTCGAGCGGACCTACGACTGGCTCATGCGCCACCGCCGCCTGGCCCGCGACTACGAAACCCGGCCCGCCCGCTCCGAAGCCATGATCCACATCGCAGCAGAACGACCTCTTAAAGGCATGTATTTCCAGGACGATGGGGGTTGCGCTATGGGACTTTCGGACGTGGTAATCAACTACATTGATTACCTGGATCTGGACTACTGATTAGGGTCGAACGCATGACCGCTGAATTCCCGGATATCGACCGCGTCAAGAGCCTGCTGATCGACGCCGACCACGACCCCTGGTCCGCATCGCCCACGCACTGCGCGGCAGCCCGCACATCCTCGGCGCCCGCGCCGAACCCGACTCGGACCGCGTCACCTTCATCACGCTCACGCGCAACGGCTTCGACTGGTTGTAGATGGCCTTCGACATACGCTTGCCGCTCACGGACAGGCCCTCGCGGTCCCAGCCTGCCGTATCGCCGCCGACACGGGGACGGCGGCCGTCCGGTCCGCGCAGGCGGCGCGGGACGGCCGCCACCGGGCCCGGCCCTCGCACGGTCAGCGCCACGCTCCCGACAGGCGCCGGGTGACGGCCGCGCCGAGCGTGCGCACCCCCCGGGTCGAGCCCGGGTCGATGCCGGTCAGCTCCCGCGCCCGGCGCAGGCGGTAGTCGAGGGTGCGCGTGTGGACGTTCAGGGCGGTGGCCGTGGCGCCGCGGTGCATGTCATGGCGGTAGTACACATCGAGTGTGACCAGCAGGTCCGGGCCGGTGGCCAGCCGGTCGGACAGTGCGCGCAGCCAGGCGTCGACGAACGGCACGTCCGCGACGGCGAGTTCGACGAAGAGGTCCGCCAGGGTGTGCGGCCGCAGCCGGGCGGAGGCCCGTCGCAGCGGGGCGGTGGCACTGATCCGCCGGGCCCTGTCGAGCGCGTCGGACAACTCGGGCAGCGGCGCGGTGGCGGTGCCGACGGCGCAGGGCCGGCCGAGGGCCTGGGCCACGTCCCGGACGAGGTCCGCCACATGCTCCGGGGCGAGGTCGGGCAGGAGGTCGGGACCGGTGCGCGGCGGCACGTCCTCCGCCCGCGCGGCACCGGAATTCCCGGGGACGAGAGCGATCAGCTCACCGCTCCCGTCGCCACCCCGCGAGCCCCATAGGATCGGGGCCCGATGACTCTTCACCAGTGTTTCGATCTCGTTTTCCAGGATGCGATCGACAGGGGGAGGGTCCGGCAACCGGAACACCGTCACCGCATACCGGTCCGACAGTTCCATGTCGATGGCCTCGGCGAGTTCCGCCGCTATCGGATCCCCGTTCAGCAATGACCGGGCCAGCAGGACGACCTGTTCGACGTACGGCATTCGACGGCGCAGTACACGGACGAATCCCTGTCGGTAGGCGCCGATGCCGCGCTCGCCCTGAGGGGCGAACCAGGTCATCATCCTCATGAGTTCCTCCACACCGCCGCCGCGCTGGGCGTCGGTCGCCTCGTTGATCTCGCGCAGCATCAGCGCGGTGTGCACCCGCAGCACCTCCTGCCGTGCGTCGAGCGACATGCCCGCGCCGGCCCGCAGCTCCCCCATGGACGCGATGTACTCAAGATCGTGATCTCTCAACTCGTCGTTGTCAGGCGACAGTTCGACCGTGCGGTGCCGGAGCCAGACCGAGTGGTCCAACGTCTCGGCCCGCGCCCGGGGGTCCTTGTCCAGGAACCCGAACTCCGCAATCTCGCGTGCGTATGTCTCTACCTCCCGGCGGGCGTTGGTCGACGCCTGGCGGGCCAGTTCGGCGAAGAGGCTCCCCATGGACGCGAGCATGTCATTCCGGTCGAACGGGCCGACAGTCGAGATCCGGACGGTGTTCATCACTTCGCATAAATCGGCTCCAAGCGGGTCGACCGGGCTTTTGTCACCGTGCGCAAAATTCCCGGATCGGGTCGTTCCCGTTACCCCTTCCGCTTGTGTGGGAGTCATGAAGCAGCCTTAATGAGAGCCGCGTACCCACCCGTGGGGGAAGGGCGCCGCAATCATTCCGGCTCGGCTCCGGAACGGTTCCGGCAATCAGTACGGGCAGGAGTACGGAAATTCCTCGACCGAGCGTCGGGCATCGGCGCACGCCCAAACGGGAGGGAAACTCCGATGAAAGCAGGAACGCGAAAGAGAATCATGGCGGCGATGGCGGTCATGGCCACGTCAGCCACGCTAATGCTCGCCGCGCCGGGTGCCGGTTCGGCCGCTCCCGCCGCCGCCCCCAGCCTGCGCGCCTACGGGATCACCGGTGACGGCACCCTGATGGCCGCGTTCTGGACCGACCGGGCGGACGTGCTCAACTGGGTCAGGGCCGTCACCGGCCTCAGCGGCGACACGGCCCTGATCGGCATCGACTTCCGCGTGCAGAACGGCGTGATGTACGGCGTGGGCAACAAGGGCGGCATCTACACGATCACCATCCCGACGGGCAGCCAGGACGTCGTGGTCACCAAGGTGTCCCAGCTCCAGTACGCGCTGAACGGCACGAACTTCGGCGTCGACTTCAACCCGGCGGCCGACCGACTGCGCGTGATCAGCGACAACGGCCAGAATCTGCGGCACAACCTGAACGACCACACGACCATCCAGGACCTCAACCTCACCACCCCGCCGATCGAGGGCACGACCAAGGGCGTCTCCGCCGCCGCCTACACGAACAACGACCTCGACGGGTCCACGGCGACCACGTTGTTCGACATCAATACGACGAGCGACCAAGTCGTCATCCAGTCCCCGGCCAACAACGGCACCCTCGCCCCGACCGGCAACCTCGGCCTCGATGCCCAGATCAACGCTGGCATGGACATCTACAGCACCCTGAGCGGCGGCAAGACGGTGGACAACACCGCCTTCGCCTCCCTCACCGCCTCTGGCGCGAGCACGCCCTCCCTCTACACCATCAACGTCTTCACCGGGCAGGCCACGCTCGTGAACGACGCCGCCAAGTCCAAGTTCCCCCTGAACATCACGGACGTGGCCGTCTCCCTGACCGGCAGCTGACCCCGCACCGCGCCCCTCGCCGCGGCCCGGCCACCACCGGCCCGCGGCGAGTCCGGTCCGCTACCGCAGTTTCTCCAGATCGAGGTCCCAATCCACCACCAGGGTCACCCCCCACCGCCGCGTCCGCCGACCGCGTGGCCTTGGCGTCAGGCAGCCGTGAGGCGAGGACCCTCGCCTGCTTCGCGAGGTCCGCCGAATGGGCGACCGTGGTGGTGTCCGTACTCGGGCGCGTTGCCTGTGCCGACGATGCCCTGCCCGGCGACACGGCCGTCTGGTCCAAGGCCGCCGGCGGTATCGGCCACACCCTGTTTCTGAGCGGCGTGGAACCGATCCCCGACGACGGCCGCCAGAGCGAGGCCTACGCCTGGGACGCGGTCGCCGCCGCGATCGGCAACCACCCGGACTGCGTCAGCGCGGAACTTGTCAGCAAGCCCATCGGCCTGAACCTCGACACCATCACCGCGATCACTCGCACCGACGACGAGTACACCCTGAAACTGACCGTCACCCCCCCACGCCGACAGTGCAGAGGAAGAGCCGCCCGAACTGGTCGCCGACATCCTCCGGGCCGTCACACAGCTCCGCTGGCGCAACGACGCCGACCCGGACAGCGCGGTGTTCGACGCGGCGGCCGACCTCCTTGAGCACAGCGCCGGGACCTGGGCTGCACAGGTGGGGGAGTGGCATGCGGTTTGCGCCGTTCGACGACCGGGGAACGCTGACGACGATCGAGCTGGAGGCGCTGCGGTCGTTGCACGGGGCGTACATGACCGCGCGGTACGAGTGGTAGTCGGCCGTTGCCATCTGGGACCGTCTCTACACCGCCCTCGACCTGACCGAGCTGCACGCACCGGAGCGGCCGCCGTTCCAGCACTACGAGGAAGCCCTCCACGAGATCGGGAACTGCGCGCACGACTACGAGCGGCACGCGGCGCTGATCACCTGGCGGTACCCGGTACCCGGTACGCGGCCTCGGCTGCAGTCCTGGGCATCACCGTGCTGGAGCGCGGGGCCCGGGCGAAGCCACCGCTGACGGCCTCCGTCGTGGAAGAGCTGTGCCAGGAGCCGCCCCGTGGCCGGCTGCGCGAGGCGTTGTCGGTGCCGGCGGCCGACTTCCCGACCGACCGCGAGCGTAGCTTCCGTGACGAGCGGAACGAAATGGTGGAGCGGTAGGCAGACATGCGCGACGGCGTGGACACCGCGATCGAGATCAGTGTCGGGATCACCCGAGACGAGGGAGCGGCCCATCCCCGCACCAAGGACGAAGCGACGGGCTGCTTGCTGACCGATCACAGCCCGTCGTGGACGGACCCGGTGTACCAGGGGATCCTGGAGCCGCTGCTCGTGGTGGCGGAGGAGGTTCCGTACGCGATCAGCCGGGTCATCCAGGGCCGTTGACGCCGATGGCTGATCATCGTCTCGTGCCGGCCGCACGGCGGCCGCCGCAGTGACGTGATGGACGCAGGACTCGCCGCCGTTCTCGGCGCTACCGTCGGGGCCCTCGGCACAGCGGTGACGGGTGCCACCGCCGCGCTCCTCAGCCGCAGCACGGCCCGACACCAGGTTCGGACCGAAACGCTCCGGGCCCTGCGGGAATCGAGGCGGGCCACGTACGCCAGCTACGCCAAGGCGATCGGCCACTACCTGGACAAGCTCGCCACCACGCTGATCCCCCTGGGCCGTGGGCCGGATCGGGCCGCTCGCCAGGCCGGCCGCGCTGGTGTCCTTCGCCCCGGTCACGGACATCGTGCTTTCAGCCCGCATACATCGAGGACCCGAGCAAGGCTCCCACCGAGCCGGTCGTTGATCTGGTCCTGTGGCCGGGCGACGTGCTGTACGTGCCGCGCGGCGTGTGGCACGCGGTCTCCGCCGACCAGGGCACCCGCTCCCTGCACGTCACCTGCGGCCTGCAGACCCACACGGCAACCGACCTGATGGCGTGGGTGTCCGCGCAGCTGCTCACGCATGAGGGCTGGAGGCGCGACCTGCCGCTGCTCGCCGCGCCGGACGTCCAGGCCGACGCCGTGGACGGGATGCGCAAGCGGCTCGCCGAACCCCTGGACGACCCGACGCTGCTCGCCCGCTACCAGGCGGCGATGGACGGGCAGGCCGTCGGCCGGATGGTGCCGAGCCTGCCGTACATCGACACCGTCCCCACCGACGGTGGTTTGCGGGTGAGGCTGACGACCGCCCGCGCGGTGCTGGACGTCGGCGAGGACACGGTGACGCTGTCCGCCGCCGGCACCGTGCACGAGTTCGCGCCCGAGGCGGAAGCGGTGCTGCGCCCGCTGGTCGACGGCCGGACGGTGGACCTGGCCGCGCTCGCCGACATGGCCGGCCTCGCCCTGGAGGACGTCGCCGCCCTGGTCCAGGAGCTCGTTGCCGGGCAGGCCGCCGTATTGGGGAGCCTGCTGTGACCGCACAACTCGCCCTGGGTATCTACCGGTGCCAGGCGATCCCGCAGGCGGCCGTCCGCGCGGCCGCCTCCGGCGCGCAGTGGGTCGACACCGCCCCCAACTACGCCACCGGCCGCGCACGGATCCTGCTGGCCCCGGCCCTGGCCGCCCATCCGAAGGCCGTGCGCCCGCGACTTGCCAGTCTCACCACGACTCTACGCCCGGCCCGTCACGGTGCGACGGCTGTCCGTCACAGTCGGAGTCTTGGGTTGGGCTGGGCTCAGTGGTCGGGTGTGATGTGCAGGACGGGCAGCATCGCGGGGTGGGCGAGGGCGGGCAGTACGTGCTGCCACATGAGTGTGATCAGGTCCTGGAGGTCGTCGCGGCCGGTGGTGGCCTGGGAGAGCATCTGGGTGCCGGTGTAGGCGGCGGTGATGAAACGCGCGGAGCGGGCCGGGTCGACGCCGGGCAGCAGTTCACCGCGGAGGCGGGCCTCGCTGAGCAGGGCCGCGACGGCGTTGATGGGCCCCTGGTAGGGCTCGGTGGTCATGTAGCGGCCGGGTTCCGTGGCGAGCCGGACCGCGCCGCGCAGCACGGGGTCGGTCTGCAGGGCGGTGGCGTAGGTGCGGGTGAGTGTGATCAGCGCTTGGAGGCGGATCGGGTCGTCCGGCGCGACGAGGACGGCGTGCTGGTGACTGAGGACGGCGTCCGCGACGGCGGGCTTGCTGGGGAAGTGGTGGTGCAGGGTCGCGCGGCTCACCCCCGCCGCGCTCTCGATCTCCGCCAGGGAAGTCTCCGCGTAGCCATGCTGTGCGAACAGCTCGCCTGCCGCCGCGAGGATCCGCTGCTGTGTGGCGAGGGCTCTTCCCTGAGGCATATATCCACTTTCCTACAGGATCCCGCTGCCGGACGCGTGATCACGGCCCTGGCGTACCGGCCCGGCGTCAGTGGCTGGTCAGTGCCCCGGCGTCGGCAGGGTCACCTCGTGTCAGCGGCACGGGAATCGGCCGGACCGGCTGCGCGAAGGGCGGTGCCGCCGACCGGCCCTGCCCTTCAGACCGCACCAGAAGCCTCTGTCAGCCAGGCGGACCCGCCGTCGGTCGCCGACGGGATGGCGTGGGACCGGCAGCGACGGCAGGCTCAGCAGGACGCGCTCCGGCATTCAAGGTCAGCAGGCGTACTCGTTCCGTGGCAACCGCGCCCACCTGCGCAGGCGCGGCATCGAGGCCGTCATCCCGGAGAAGCGGGACCAGGCCGCCAACCGGAAGACGAAGGGCCGCAGAGGGGGACGCCCCGTCGACCACGACGCCGAGTTCTACAAGGAGAGGAACACCGTCGAGCGCCTGATCAACAAGCTCAAGGCGTGGCGGGGCATCGTGACCCGCTACGACGAGACCCCGGAAGGCTACCTCGCGGGGCTTCACCTGCGTGCCTCGGTGATGTGGATCAAAGACCTCACCCGAACCAGAGCCGAGAGCCGCGCAGGCCATCGAGGGGCGTAGCCCGTCGGGATCGCGGTTGTGGGCTCTCCGCGGCAGTCGCGTTCCCGGTGCCGGGATTTCGGTGGCCCGCTGCCGCACGGGCGTAGGGATGGTGCGCCGCCGGCGTGGTGTGGGCCTGCGGGCTCAGGCGAGGGCGGCGGTGAGCAGGGTAGATCGCCCCGTGGGGGCCGTCCGCGGCGTTCGAGATGGCCGTGCCGTGCCCGATCGGCGATCCGGGGCGGGAGGAGGTCGGCCGGTCCCTGCGGGAGGCGCAGCCACTGCGGAACACGGGCGGCGTCCGGGCGCCGATCCTGGAGGTCGGGCGGGGCGCTGGAGAGGGTCCGGGAGAACGTGATCCGGGAGATCCCGGGGGCGAGGAAGGCCGCCGGCCAGTGCAACAGCCCGGGGGCGAGGAAGGCCGCCGGCCGGTGTGGTCAGGCCGAGCGGTGGTGGCGGCTCCAGGGCGCCCTGTGCAGCCGGGCATGCGACGCCCTGCGCAACGATGCGGTCACCAAGACCTTCGAGTACGACCGTGCCGAGGCGGAGCCCCTCTTGGCCGTGACCGCCGCGCTGCTGCGGAACGTGCCCGGCACACCGGGTACGCGGCCCGCGGCCGCGGCGGTATTCACGAGCTGCTCGACCTCGAGACCGCCCGGGCCGCCGCCGACACCCTCACCACCCTCCACGACGACCTCGTCGCCGGAGCAGGCATCTCGGGGCCGGCCGCCCGACGCGCGATCCACGCCGCCGCCCTGGCCCCGCCTTCGCCGGGTCGATCCGTACCCACCGCCGGGCCCGGGACATCCTCGGCAACCCGGTCCTGGCCGTCTACGACGACCCGCGCTCGTTGCTGATGCGCGTCTACAACCGCGACCGGGCCCTGTGCCACCGCCTGGACGTCGCCGACGCCCCGCGGCCGGACCGCTGCCGGCCGTCCTGCGTGAACGTCGCACGCACCGGCCACCGCTCCGGCCAACTCCTTCAGCACGCCCAGACCTTGGAGAAGCAGGCCGCCTCCGAGGCGGTGCCCGGCCCGCTCGCCGACCGGCTGTCCCGGCGCGCCGGTCAGCTGAGCGCGCTGGCCGACCGGCACGTCCACGACCGCATCAACGCCCGGGAGCCGACCACGTGAGCCCCGCCCCCGTTGAACGCGACCGCATCCAGACCGCGATGGACCGCGTCCTGGGCGGCTGGGCGGAACACTCCGACGGGGCGCTGACCGTCGTCGCGCTCGCGGCGGAGGCACAGCCGCTCCGCAACGCGCTCACCCAGCGCCATCCTGATCTGAAGAACGCCTTCTACGGCCAGGTCCGTGCCCGCGGCCGGACGCCGGACAGCGAGAAGCGGCTGCGCCGACAGGTCCGCAAGCTCACAGAGCTGCGGGCCGCCGACGCCGAAGAGATCGCCCGGCCGAAGACCGACGTCGAGGCGCTGGTCGGTGCCCTGCGCCAGTCAATGACGGAGAACCGTCTGCTGCGCCGGCAGCTCGCCGACCGCACCGGCGTCGTCCGCACGCTGCCCGCGCACTCCCGCATCGGAGACACCACACACCCGCTGCCGCCCGGCCTCGTGCCCTCCTCGGACGGCTGATCGTCTCCCGCGCCGGGAACGCGGGTCGGCATCGGCTGCTGTCGGCCGCCGGAGGCCGCGCTGCCTACTCCTGGTGGCCCAGTCTCACGATCATGGTCGGGTGGCGCTCGCTGAGTGCCTTCAGGGCGAGCAGGCTCTTGATGCTGGGTTCGCGCTCCTGCATGTAGGTTCCGGGCTCGACGCCGTTGTCCCACCCCCAGCGCGTGTGGCTGACATCGCCGGTCATGAGGACCGGGCCTGCCGCGGTGCGGGCGAGGTAGGAGACGTGTCCGGTGGTGTGCCCCGGGGTCAGGATCGCGAAGAACGAGCCGTCGCCGAACACGTCGTTGACGCCTTCGAGCTTTCCACCGGGGTCCTTGGTGAACTGGAGTTCCTCAAGCGGCGGGCGTCCGGCCAGGAGGTGGTTGTTCGTGCCCTGGGCGAACAGGTTCAGGAAGAGCGACGCCTCCGCCTCATCGGCGCCGGTGTAGAGGGGGACGTCCTTGGGAACGTCCGGGAGTCCGGAGACGTGATCGAGGTGGAGATGGGTCATGAAGACCCCGTTCAGGGGGACTCCCTCCGCTTCGATGATCTCCGCGGTGCTCTGCTGGGGGTGCATCTTCTCGATGCCCCCGTATTTCCTCAGCATCATGCCGACCCCCACGCCTACGGGGTCCTCCACCAGCCGCCGTGACACGCCCGTGTCCACGAGGAAGAAGCCGCGCGTGGGGTGCCGTACGACGTGGGCGTAGATCTTGATGGGCTCCTTGTGGTCGGTGATCCCCGCCGCAACGGCCTTCGGGTGCTTGATGTTGAGCAGCCCCGTGATGGGGGCCTCCCAGTCCGCGCCGATCGTCTTGACCTCGACCGGCCCTGGCCCGTCGATCAGGGTCTCCATGGCCGCCGCGCTGATCGGCGTGCCGATACGGGCAGGCTGTGCCTTGTGGGTCGTGGTCTTGAAGGTGAGCAGCTTCATGATTGAACTCCAATTCCTTGCTGACTGACAACTGGTGCGGACCGTCCCGCAGGCCGGGAGACCGCGGGCCCCGTTCCGGCCGGCGTGCCGCTGCTAACCGACGCGCTGCTCGCGGGCGTGCGCGTCGAGGCGGGCGAGTTCCTTGGCGTAGACGCGGTGCAACCTGCGCGGCGCGATGATCCGCTCGACGAAGCCGGCGACGCCGCTCTCGCCATCGAAACGGGAGGTGATGTTCACCAGCGCCTGCTCGCCTCGCGGGGTCACGGTGAACGTCGTCACGAGGCCGGAGCCGCCCGTGTCGGTCTGGACCAGGGTTCGGCCCGGCTCCGGTTCGCTGACCTCCATCCGGAGCTCCCGGACACCCCCAGCAAAGTCGATCTTGAACCGGACGACGCTGCCCGCGCCCACGCCGCCCTCCTCGACGTGGAAGTCGTAGAAGGGGGGCGGCAGGAACCGGGAGTGAAGCTGCATGTCTGCCAGGTACCGGTAGACCTCGTCCGCGGGAGCGTCAACAGTGCGCTCGGCGGACGCGACGACGACCTGAGCCATCGGTCTGACCTCCGTGTTTGTGGGTTGAAGTGCCGGATTCTCCGCGGCAGCCTTGACAGCTGGTTCAGACCGTCTTGATGGTGCCGCCGTCGATGACGTAGTCGGCGCCGGTGATGTTGCCGGCCACGTCGGACAGCAGGAAGGCGACCAGGGCCGCGACCTCCTCGGCTTCGCTCATGCGGCCGGTGGTGATGTTCTGGGACTTCGCGATCTGCTGGACGAAGTCGGCGAGGCCGACACCTGCGGCCGCGGCGAGCTGGGCGACCGGACCGTCGGGGTCCTCGTAGACGGTGGTGCGGACCAGACCGGGAGAGACGGTGTTCACGCGCACGCCCTGGGGGCCGAACTCCTCGGCCAGGGACTTGCCGAGCGCGGTGACCGCCGCCTTGACGGCGCTGTAGCTGGCCGGGACGCCCGCGGGCATCCGGGCGACCGTGGAGGAGATGTTGACGACCGCCCCGCGACGCTCGATCAGGCTGGGCAGGGCCGCGCGCGTGGCGCGGACGGTGGCGAGCACGTTGATGTCGAACATGCGGGTCCACTGGCTGTCGCCGGCGTCGAGGAACCCCATGACGGCCTCGTCCCCGCCGCCCACGTTGTTCACCAGCAGGTCGATGCCGCCCAGCTCGGCCAGCGCGCCGTCGATGAGGGCGGCGACGCCCTCCGCGGTGCTCAGGTCCGCCGACACGGCGTGGGCGCCGGTTTCCTTCAGCTCGGGCGTGATGCTGCGCGCGGCGCCCACGACGCGGACGCCTTCGCCGATCAGGGTCCGGACGGCGGCCAGTCCGATGCCCCGGCTGGCGCCGGTGACGACGGCGGTCTTGCCTGTGAGGTTGAGGTTCATGAGCTTCCTAAATGCATATGACTTGAATGCTTCAAACCATACCTATCATGGCTTGAAGCAGTTTGCTAGTCTGGAGCCATGGCGATGACACAGGAGCAGGCGGAAGCGCAGTGGGAGCTGGGCAAGCTGGTGCACGACCTGGACATGCAGAGCAATGCGCGCATGCGTGAATGGGTGACCGGCCTCGGCCTGACCGTCGCGCAGGCCTCGGCCCTGCGCGAGATGACCGCTCCGATGACCATGCGCGAGCTGGCCGGACGGATGAGCTGCGAACCGTCCAACGCCACCGTCGTGATCGACAAGCTGGAGACCCTACGGCTGATAGAGCGCCGCCCTCACCCCACCGACCGCCGGGCCAAGCAGCTCGTCCTGACCCCGGAGGGCACCGAACTGCGGGAACGGCTGCTGAAAGTCCTGACCGAGGAACCCCTGTTCGCCGGACTGACGCAGGACGAGCAGGACGCGCTGCAGGCTCTACTCAAGCGGGCCCTCTCCCGCGCTGAAATCCTCCAGGCCTGACGGCGTCAGACAGCGGAACACATCCCCGTCCGCCGACGGCTCGCGCAGCGGGCGGTACCACGCCTGCGCGGGGGCGGAAGAACGTAGGACCGCTGAACAGCCCAACCAACGGGGCGACAACGACCCCCAGCGCGAAGCACGTGCCGGCGATCGCCAGGGCCGTCTTGGTGCCGTCGAACAGCGCGGCGTGCGTGACGAGCGTGTTGTCGTCATCCGGCGCCGGCGGGCTCTCTCCGCCCGCAGTGCTCGACTCGAGAAGTGTGTCGGAGGGACGCCTCGTCAGCATCGGTTCCCAGATCCAGTCACCCCGGTTGAACTCCATGACGCAACTGCAGAGGCGATCAGGCACGCCGCGGCTCCGGAATGCCATGTTCTCCACTTTGGTCAACGGACAAGGACCCGAAGAGCCTTTGCCGAGGGCTCCGGGGCGAGAGAGGATGCGTCCATGATCGACACGGATGAGAACCTCGAGGAACAGGCCGCGATCGCCGCGGCGAAGGACGGTGAACTGCGCCTGCACGACCCCGCCTCCGCAGTTGGCGCCCGGCTGTTCGACCCAGAGTTCGTCGAGGTCGGCGCCTCCGGGCGGCGCTGGACGTACGAGGAGATGGTCGCGGCCCTGCCCACTCTGCACGGCGGAGCGGAAAGCCCGCGCATCGAGGTCTCCGGCATGCGCGGGGTGCTCCTCGCCCCGGACCTCGTGCACCTGACGTACGAGAGCGTCATCGGTGGCCGCCGGGCCCGCCGCAGCTCCCTGTGGCGCAAGGGCGAGGGCGACACCGGATGGCGGCTCTACTACCACCAGGGCACCCTCGTCCCCGAGGGCTGAACCGTCCCCGGCTCTACTCCTGAACGAGGTCGTAGACAGCCCGTTGAGGGTCGGTTTTGACGATGAGCCCGTCCGCGCACAGGTCGCGCAGGATCTGCCGGACCGTTTCTCCGCTGTCCGTTGGTCTTCCCATGTGTGACCGTGGTCGCCGAGAGTCTTGATGGCGCGCTGCGGATCCCAGGTGCCGCCGAGCGCGCGAATCGCCTGGGCGAGGACATGCCGGTCGGGATGATCCTTCTTGCGGTGGTCGGCGATGCCGGCAGGGGCGCCGCTGTAGTTGCAGTCGGCGCACTTCTCCCACGAGCAGTCCGGATCGGTGACGGCGGCGTGGCGGAGGAATGGTGCGAGCCGAAGCCGTGGGCGTGGAGCAGTTGAGCGACGGACCCGTCGTACGTGAGGGCCATGAGCGCTGCTTCGGCGATCTTGTCGTGGCCGGCGGCGAAGAGCTTGCCCAGGCCGACGTCCTTCCCGCAGCCGCACCAGCACTTGCCGGTGGGGATGAGGCGAGGCTTACCAGTGCTCCCGATGCGGTTTCGAGGGCAAACCGCACGGCCGGCATCTGTGCACCCGGTGCACCTTCGCCGACAAGCCCGCCGAGCTCCTCGACGACGGCTCCGGTCGCATCCGCCCCGAGCTCGTCCCGCTGGCCGATTCCCTCCTCGCCATGGACAACCTTCTGTCCGGTCTGACTGACCTGGCTCTACATGCGCAAGAGCCGCACCGGCTCCGCCGACGACCTGCTGCGTCGGCTCGGCCGCGGAGACATCCCGCTCACCCACGAGGCATTTCACACACTCCAGCCCTGGCGAGCCGCCGCCCACTTGCGCGAGCTCCTCACGGACTGCGGCGTCCTGCCCACCATTGACAAGCAGATCTGCTCGTTCGAACGATGGCTCGTCAGCCACCTCGCCACCATCACCGACCCCGAACACGCCCAAGTCGTCCGGCGGTTCGCCACCTGGGAAGTCGTCGCACGACTACGGACCCGCGCCGAGAGGAAGCCGGTCACCCCTGCCGGCCGCCGGTTCGCCGGAGACCAGGTCAAACACGCCACAGCCTTCCTCACGTGGCTCGCCGCCCACGGCATCACCCTCGCCGCCTGCCGCCAGGCCAACATCGACACCTGGCACGTCGAGCACAACGAACATGCCCGCAACTGCATCCGGGGCCTCCTGCTGTGGTGCATGGCTGGCAAGTTCACCGGGCGCTTCCAACTGCCGACGGTCACAACCCGCCGGGCCTCCCCGATCACGCAACACGAGCGCCTGCACCTGCTTGGCCGCCTCCTCACCGACCACGGTCTTCCCTTGCGGACGTGGGTCGCCGGAGCCATCGTCCTGCTCTCTGCACAACCGCTCAGCCGCGTCGTCCGGCTCACCATCGACGACGTCATCAACGACAACGGCCTCGTGCTGCTGCGGCTTGGCGAGCCACCGTCCCCGGTCCCCGAGCCAGCCGGAGGCCTCCTGCTCCACTGGATCGACAACCGGGACAACATGAACACCGCCACCAACCGTGACTCCCGGTGGCTGTTCCCCGGCCGCAGGGCTGGACAGCCAATGCACCCCGACACCCTCGCAGCCCTCATCAACAACCTGGGCATCCACACCGTCGCTGACCGCACCGCAGCCATCCGGCAGCACGTCCTGGAGATGCCCTCACCCGTCGTCGCGGAGGCCCTCGGCTACCACCCCGTCACCACGACCTTCGCCTCCGAGGCCGGAGACACCTGGAGCCGCTATGCCGCTGGAGAACACCTACGGTCACCGACAGGCTGGACCCCACGGAGGACTCGCGAACGTTGAATACGCAAGCTCACCAGTCGAGGGCCACCCATTCGATCATTTCAACAGCCTTGTGAACTCCATAAACGACAGGCGATCCTTGTCGTGCTTCAACTGCTCGATCCGCTCAAACACACGGGCTCGATCCTCTGGGGTCATGGAAGGAGGCAACTTGGTACTCTCCCCGGGTTTCCCTGCAATGATGTCGTCTGCATCAATCCAAAGGCTCCTCAGGTCGGCACCATTTAGCTGCGCCCCTTCAAAGTGCACTCTGGCCACCGCCGAAACATCTCTCAGGTTGGCAAGGTTCAGGACTGCGTCCTGTAGGTAGGCGCCATCCAGCCGTGCACCTTTGAGGTCAGCTTCAACAAGGACTGCACGCTCCAGATGGGCCCCAACCAGGCTGGCGTTTCTGAGGCTGACTCGCGCCAGCTTCGCGTCTTCCAGGCGGGCTCCGTCTAGCGATGCATTGTCGAGACGGGCATCCACCAAATTGGCGCCACGCAGGTCGGCATCGCGGAGATTCAGCTTGAAACGCTCACGGCGTCTGGGGCGCCGGCCGAGTACGGTCAGCGCCGCCTGAAAGTCTGCGGCTGGTTTGACGTCGTGCTGCGGGCTGCTCCTACGGCGGGCCCGTTCCACACGGCGCTGGGTAGGAGAGACCGCCAAGCGGGCGGATACCGTGGGCTTCGTATCCTCTGGGCCGTGTTCGCGGACGAAGGCTGTCAAGACCTCCAACACGGTTCCCTGACTGGCTGTTCTCTATCCGGCCGTGTGGTCGGTGGGGTTCGAACAGGGGCCTGGTTCGGGTGAGTTGTCCGGTGTGGAGGCATGGAAGAAGGGCC